>CAZADA010000193.1:0-2569 GCA_964483775.1 uncultured Caulobacterales bacterium | reverse complement strand
GCCGGCCACAGATGTTCAACCGCTATAGCTATACGCGAAACGATCCGGTGAACGCGATCGATCCGGATGGGCTAAATCCGTGCGCCGTTGGGGCGCTGGTGGGAGCCAGCGGAGGGCCGGTGGGGGCGGGCGCCGGTTGCGCCGTCTGGACTGCTGGAGCCGTCGTCGTATTTGTCGCACTCACCTTATCAAGTAGTAGCGATAACACCGTTCATAACTCGTCCCGTAACGAGGGTGACGGCTCTCCTGAAGCTGGTGACCAATGGGGCGGGGCGACCCTGACAGACGACGATATTGCCGATGACATATTCGATTGGGATGCCCTAGATGACCAGAAACCACGCAATGAGAACGAGGCCGACGCGATACGAGATGCTGTGCGCGGAAATCTAGGAGAGCCGGAAATGGAGCCAGATGCAATCAACGACCCAGCTCACGAAGGCGAGACCAAAATGAGACATGAGACTGATGGCGGCGCAATTCACTACTGGGAGGGCGAGAGCGGCAACACCTACGGGGGCAAAATCAAGGAGCGAAATCCTGACTTGGAAGAAGAAGGATAATGTTTGCCTTATGTATATCAATATACATTGACTAGTTTGATGTCGATGATGCGTTTAAGGTTAGGTATAAAGATTATCGCGGGAGGGGCGCGCGCGATATGCCTATACAGTCCGTTGTAAGAGGTCAAGAATGCGTTATCTACGCAATTAAAATTCTGTATGGCCTCCCATATTTCTATGTTGATCGTGCAAATTGGCCAAAACGCTGGACCTTTGCGCCTGCGCCCGCATTTGAGGTGCTCGACAGTCGTACATCTCGGCATTGGTCGTACAGTGCTCGCTTTCGCCCTCTAACTCGATGGGGACAGTCCGCCGACTCGTTATTCGCAATCAAACCGTGGGCTGACAATCCCAGGGATTTTTGGGAGGGCTTGGTGGAACTCTGGGATGAGCAGATCGAGACCATGGCGACGGCCGCAGCGCTCATGGATGTGGAGTTTGCCCGTCCAGACATTGAGCTACAGGCCGTGCCTAACAATAATGGCTTGCGCTGCGGCAAATGCGGCGCCGCCGTGGCGCTCAATCCGCCGGACGAAATGATCCGCTGCGCCGCCTGCAACGCCATTATGCATCCCCCGGGCCCACGCCCCGCAAGTAGCGCGGCGTAAACTCCGACGGCCCCGCGCAATTCACGCCGGACTCGCCCCAATACTTCAACCGGTTCAGCTATTCCAACAACGACCCGGTCAACAACATTGACCCGGACGGCCAGGTCTGGGGCAAGGTCGCGCGGTTCGCCAAGAAGGTCGTTCAGCACCGGGGCAATGTGGTCAAAGCCGGCCGGGAAACCATCGTGGAGACCGTCCAAGCCGTCGCCACCTTAGCCGATCCCAACGCCTCGGCCGCCGACAAAGCCATGGCGGCGTTCGACCTCGCCTCGCCGGTCAGCTCCAAAGAGATCGGCGCCGCCGCCGGCGCCGCCCGCAGAGCTGCAAGACGCAATTGTTGTTTCGTCGCGGGCACGCTGATCGCCACGGCTGACGGCATGGTCCCGATTGAGCAGATCCGCGTCGGCGATCTGGTTCAGGCGCATGATCCTGAGACGGGCGAGACCGCGCTCAAACCTGTGGTGACGCTGTTCGTCAATGACGAAGACAGCGTGTGGGAGCTGACCATCCAGGCCGCGGACGGGTCGCAGGAGATCCACCGCGTCACCGACAACCACCCCTATTGGACCGCCAGCCACGGCTGGGTGGAGGTGGGCGACTTGCAGCCCGGTGACCCCGCCCCCTGAGTTGCAGCCGGTTTATGGTAGCAAAACGGTTTGCTCAGGAGGGGCGCGATGCCCAGAAAACGGTATTCGACGGAAGAGATCATTCGCGTGTTGCGTGGTGAGATGGACCGTGGCTGAAAGCCGCGAAAGCCATTGAACGATGTTCTGATTGGCCAGGGTCAAACAGTGGCGGATGTGATCCGCCATCTGGGGGTGACGAACGCCACCTATTACCGTTGGCGTAAAGAGTATGGCGGGCGGAAAGTCGAACAGGCCAAGCGCCTGAAGGATTTGGAAAAAGAAAACGCCCGGCTCAAGCGCCTCCTTGCCGATGCGGAGTTGGATAAGGCGATCTTGAAAGGTGAAGCCGGCCCGCGCGAAGCGGGATAAGGGCCGGCGGAACGCTTCGGGAAACGTCTAAGCCCTGAACGTCGCCGCACATTCGTAGACCATGTGACTGATAAGCTCGGCGTGTCACAGCGCCAGGCTTGTCGGTCGATTGGGCACGTCCGCTCCACGCAATGGCGCAGACTGAAGACGTCAGATGACGAGCCGGCGCTGACAGCAGCGATCATCGATCTGGCTCGGCGATACGGGCGGTATGGCTATCGGCGGATCACGGCGCTGCTACGGGCTCAGGGCTGGCATGTGAATCACAAGCGCGTCGCCCGGATTTGGCAGCGTGAAGGGCTGAAGGTCCCCCAGAAACAGCCCAAACGGGCTCGGCTGTGGCCCAGTTCGAGGGACCGTGAGCGGAGCTCGCGTAAGCTCGAGAACGGCTCGTGCATGCGGC
>CAZADA010000192.1:0-2669 GCA_964483775.1 uncultured Caulobacterales bacterium | reverse complement strand
CGTACCGGTACTGTGGTTCGAGCCTGAAGCGGTTGGCCGAGCGGAGGTCCTGCGGAAGGTAGTCCCAGGAACCGCCGCGGAGGACCCGACGCGAGCAATCGCTCACTATTCGGGCAGCGCCATCCGTCGGGCCACCGGAATAGCTGTCCACGTAACAATCCTGCGTCCATTCCCAGACATTGCCATGAAGGTCATGGACCCCGAATGCATTCGCTGCAGAGAAGCCTACAGACTCAGTGCGATCGCTCGTGCAGGAGCGGTGGTTCGCCGCGTTCGAAGCCCCGCGAGAACAGACCGGGTCGCCATCGCCCCAGCTGAAACGCGTGCGCGTTCCAGCCCGCGCCACATACTCCCACTCCGCCTCAGACAAGAGGCGATAACGCTCGCCCGTCTTTCGGCTCAGCCACTCAACATAGGCCTGCGCGTCATTCCAATCGACCTCGATCACAGGCCGATTGCCACGGCCCCAGCCATTGTCCCCGCCCGCACCTTCCGGGCCCGCGCCGTTGCACCCCCCATCCGCAACACAGGCTTCCCACTCCGCCCACGTCACCTCATATTTGCCCACCGCGAATTCATACCCGATCCGAACCGTCCGCTGGCGACCGCCCGCCCCGGCTTTGTCGTCCTCGTCCTCGTCTCGCCCTACCTCACCGGCAGGAGACCCCATGCTGAAACTTCCCGCCGGGATCACCACCATTTCAGGCCCCTGCCCGCCGCCCGACAGCGCGTCGCGGAAGGTCTGACCGGTGCGGTACTCCGACTCCGGCGGTGCCACCAACTCTCCGCTCCGGCCCTCTTGAGTTGGTGGAGTGCGGCCTTCAACAATGCGGTCCGGAGGAGCAGGTTTTTTGGATCCGGAATCGAATTGCGACACACCAAGGAGGATTGTCACGATCGCGGCGGCAGTTGCCAGAACGCCACCAGCGAGCTTGACCCCCTTGCCCAACACAAGTCCGGGGCCCGCGGCCTTGAGGCGTTCAATCCGCGCCCTTGCCAGGTCTGCGAACTGGGCTTCCGTTCCGAACCGAGCCAGATAGGCCTCATACTCTTCAGGCCGCTGCGGAGTCGCCAGAGAAATCGATCGCCAGTACTCGGCCTCTACGGAGAAGGCATCCAGCGCCTGTGCGACCGCTGCCTCGGTTTGCCGGGGTGGAGCGGGTGGCGGGCCCGCCTTCTTCTCGATGGCGGCGAGGATAGACTGGACGGCGGGTGCGTCCGCTTCGCCTGACCATCCGATCAGTCTGTCAGCGTTGAGGTTGCGAAAGCCGAAGGGCGGTTCGACCGGTTCGATGAGGACCGGAACGATGATGCCCAGCTGACGGGCAAGTTCCGCCTCCTCGAGCACCCAATGGGAGGCGATGGACTTCTTTGACCACAGTACGATCGCCGCCTTGGCCTTGCGCAAGACCGCTTCGATTTCCTTGGCGAACCGGTCGCCTGACAGAAGATTGACGTCCCACCAGACCGAGTAGCCCTTTCGAGTCAGAACCTCTGCCAGCGCCTTGGCTGTTGCGCGCTCTTCGCGCTTGTAACTGATGAATACGTCCGCCATCGCCGCGCTGCGTCCCTTCGGTCACCCTCGAAGCTGATAGACCACGAGTGAACAGGCTGTCACCCCGGCTGGCGGCGCCCGCCCGGTCCTTTCTCGCCCAGCATGGCGTTCCGCAGTTTCCGCGTGTGGGCGAAGCTCGCATGCGCTTCCCAGGCCTGGATGCGGGGGCGGGCCTCGGCTTCGGTCAAGGTGCCGGCGCGCCACTTGTCCCGCATGGCGCGCAGGCGGCCGCGGGAGCGGGCGACATTCGCCTCCGGCAGGCGGCGCACGCCGTTCGGAAGCAGCACATAGCCAAGGAATTCGACTGGCTCCGCCGTGGGCAGGATCACCGTCTTGCGCGGATGCAGCTTCAGCCGCCGTCCTTCGAGAAAGCGCGCGATCCGGACCTGCCAGTCTGCCAGAACGCCCGGATCGTCATGGAACAGGGCGAAATCATCGACATAGCGCAGATAGGGCGCGCGCAGGACTTCGGTACAGAAATGATCGAGCGGGTCGAGATAGAGATTGGCGAAGAACTGGCTGGTGAGGTTGCCGATGGGCAGGCCGCGCCGCCGAGCGAAGGGCGCAAAGAGGTTATCGCCCGGGAAGTGCAGCTCCACAGGCTCCTGGGGGTTCGAGGCGTCGATGATCCGGTCGAGCAGCGCCAGCGTCGGCGCGCAGGCGATGCGCCGACGCTGGTCGCGCTTCAGCACGCCATGGTCGATGGCTGGGAAGTAGCGGAAGATGTCGCAGCGCAGGACATGGGCGCGGCGGTTCCGATAGCGCTCATAGGCGTCCACCGCCCGGTGCGCGCCCTTGCCGATCCGGTTGGCAAAACTCTGGTCGATGAAGCCGCGCTCGAAGATCGGCGCGACCACATCGCAGAGTGCATGGTGCACGACCCGGTCCCGGAACGGCGCGGCCGAAACGATGCGGTGCTTGGGATCGAACAGCTCGATCTTCACATAGCGCCCGGGCCGGTAGCTGGCGTCCAGCAGCGTGCGTTCGAGCCTCAGGCATTCGGTCTCAAGATCGGCGAGAAAGGCCGCTGCGCCGGGCTTCTTCCGCTTGCCGAGGGCGGCGCGGCGCGCCGCTGCGATCAGGGCCTGGAAGTTCGCGATTTGCCCGAAGAGAT
>CAZADA010000191.1:0-2921 GCA_964483775.1 uncultured Caulobacterales bacterium | reverse complement strand
CGCTGGCCGCCATCGGGGCGATCGCCGCCACGTGCATGGCGATCTTGCGGCCAAGCTCGCGCACCACATTCGCATCGCCCTCAGACTTCAGCGCCACCAGCACCCCAATGCGCCCCATGCCGGGCACCGTCGGCGCGTGGACATAATCAGCCACAACGCCGGGATCAGCCGTCAGACCGGAGGCCCGACGCAGCGTCATGTTTTCGCCGATGGTGGCCACCAAATCCGTCAGGGTCTCGCTCACCGGCTTGCCGGCGGACATTGCACTCGCGCCGAGCTTGTCGGTGTCCCCGCCCGCATCAATGGCCAGATCCACCGCTTCGCGCACGAAGGACTGGAACTGCTCGTTGCGCGCCACGAAGTCGGTTTCGCTGTTCACTTCAATGATGGCCCCGCTGGCGCCAGCCCCGCTGGCGCGTGCGGCGACCGCGACAAGCCCCTCAGCCGCCACGCGGCCCGCCTTTTTGGCCGCCTTGGACAAGCCCTTGGCGCGCAGCCAATCGACCGCCGCTTCCAGATTGCCCTCAGTTTCCACCAGGGCCTTCTTGCTATCCATCATGCCTGCGCCGGTCTTATCGCGCAGTTCTTTGACCAAAGTCGCTGTAATCTCAGCCATGTTCAGCCCTTTCCTTCGTGCGTGGCTTTGCGCTCAGCGCAGCCTGGCGACCCTTTGAGGTCCGCCGCCCCTATCCATCCGTGCGTTCGGACGCCTCATCACGCGCCGTATCAGCTGTACCGTCATCGCCCTTAGACGCCTGTGCTGCGTCGTCGCTCACCACAGTGTCCTCGGATTCCGCCAACATCGCGGCGTCCGCCTCATCCAACGCCGCATCCCCGTTGTCCGCCGGCGCCTCCTCGGCAACCTCATCGCCGAGCAAAGCCGCTTCCATCGCCGGGTCAATCGCTTCGCCCAGATCAACGCCGAGCGCGGCCTGGCTCTCGGCGATCCCGTCCAGAACTGCGTCCGCAGCCAGTTCGCAGTAAAGAGAAATCGCGCGCGCGGCGTCATCATTGCCGGGGATCGGAAAGTCCACGTCGTCCGGATCACAATTGGTGTCGACCACGGCCACAACGGGAATGTTGAGCTTGCGAGCTTCTTGAATGGCGATGGCCTCTTTGTTGGTGTCGATGACCAGCATCAGATCCGGCAATCCACCCATTTCCTTGATGCCGCCCAGCGAACGCTCAAGCTTATCCCGCTCACGGGTCAGCTTCAGCAGTTCTTTCTTGGTAAGGCCGGTCGGACCTTCCTGATCCAAGACCGTGTGCACCTCGCGCAGGCGCGCGATCGAATTGGAAATGGTGCGCCAATTGGTCAGCGTTCCGCCAAGCCACCGGTGGTTCACGAAATACTGCGCACACCGCCGGGCCGCGGCCGCAAGGGGTTCAGCAGCTTGTCGCTTGGTGCCGACAAACAGCACACGTCCGCCGCCCGCCGCCGCTTCGCGCACGCGCAACAAAGCTTGGTGCAACAACGGTACGGTCTGGGACAAATCAATGATGTGGATGTTGGACCGATCGCCAAAAATGTACCGCGACATTTTCGGATTCCATCGGTGGGTCTGGTGACCAAAATGCACGCCAGCTTCAAGCAGTTGGCGCATGGTGAACTCTGGCAAAGCCATGGTGATCAACTCCGTTTTCCGGTTCGCCGCCGCAGGTTTGCCGGCCAATGGCCGGACCGGATGGACGACAAGCGCCCCATACCCTGCGTGAGGAATGCTGGCCTTATAAGAAGGCCGACCAAGACCTGCAAGGGTTTGACGCCGATTGATTAAAGATCTTCGAGTGCGAGCACGCCGACGCACGTTTTCAGCGCCGAGCGCGCAGGACCATCCACCCGATGCCGGCCGGGCAGCGCGAGCTCCACCCATTCACCGCTCTCAACCCGCACCCGAACATGAATGGGGCCGTGCCCGGCCCCGCCCTGAACGGGCAATGCGCCAAGACGGGCCTGCAGGGCCTCCAGCGCTTCAGGCCCTTCAACATCAATCCGCAAGCCGGTCCAAGCGCCGGCCAACGCCTCGTCCAGCGCTTGGACCGAGTCCAAAATGATCCGCGCCCCGCCATCGCGCGTGTCGATCTTTGCGTTCGCGATCACCTGTGCGCCCGGTTCCAGCAGATCGCGCGCCTCGCTCAAAACGCTGGACGGCGCCAACGCCTCAAACTCTCCAGTGGGATCCGACAGCGCCACAAAAGCAAAGCGTTCGCCGTTTTTCGCCGAACGCCGCTCCTGGCGGCGCTGGACCACGCCGCACACACGCGCAAAGGACCGCCCCTCCGAGGCGAGTTTGGCAAGACTTTCAGCGAAGGCGATGTCCTTACGCTTCAAAGCGCTTTCCACCGCTTCCAGGGGATGACCGCTCAAGAAAAACCCAACCGCGCCGCGCTCTTCTTCAAGGGCGTGCTCGCGTGTCCAAGCTTCGGCGATGGGCGTAATGGCTGGCCGCGCGGCCTCGGTGGCGCCAAACAGATTGGATTGGGCCGTCGCCATTTCCGACTGCGCCGCCTGCGCGCTCCCCAAAATCGTTGGCGCCGCGGCCACCGCCGCCGCCCTGTGCACGTTCAAACAATCAAACGCGCCTGACTTCGCAAGCGTTTCCAACATGCGTTTGTTGACCTGCCGCGGATCGAGCCGCGCCGCGAAATCCGACAGATCCTGAAAGGCACCTCGCGCATCACGCTCAACGGTGACCGCCTCCATGGCCGCATCGCCGACATTGCGCAGGGCGCCTAGCCCGTACCGCACGCTGCCCGCCTCGACACCAAAATCGGCCGCCGACGCATTGATGTCCGGTCCCAGCACGCCCACGCCCATGCGCCGCGCCTCCTGCACCAATCCCGCCAGCTTCTCAGTGTTGTGGCGATCAAGGCTCATGAGACCTCCATGAAAGACCACGGGTGGGTCGGCGTGAGAGAGG
>CAZADA010000190.1:0-2928 GCA_964483775.1 uncultured Caulobacterales bacterium | reverse complement strand
GCCTGACATGGCGCAGGCCGGCGGACCAAACGGGGCGGCGGCGCAGGAGGCTGTGGCGGCCGCGCGCGCGGCGTTGGCCGAGGCGGCCTCTGAGACTGCTTAGTCCATCTTTCCTTCGGCGGCTGCGTCGGCGTCTGGCGGCGCGTAGTTGAAGGCCTCCTCAATCCCGACGCCGAAGGCGTGGGCGATTTTGAAAGCGATCTCCAATGATGGGGCGTAGCGGCCCTGCTCAATGGCGATCACAGTTTGTCGGGTGACGCCAATTTGGGCCGCGAGATCGGCTTGGGTCATCTCGCCGGCGTGGAATCGCAAGGTTCGAATGGCGTTGGTGATCGATGTCGGTTTGGCCATGGTCATCCGCCTCGGCGGTATCCTGTGATCACGATCGCCCACTTCGCAAAGTCGGTGAGCACGACCAGGCCGATCAACGCGTGGACCACCCAGAACAGCGCCAATCCCATAAGGCTGGCGATGATCGTCACGATCACGCCGACGGCCAGAATGTCGCCGGACCAGGCGCGCCCGCGAGCGTGGATGGCGCGGTCGCGTTCGTCGAGCTTGTCGCTGGCGGCGTCACCGGTGACCGTGGCTTGGATCGTGATCAGGATATGGCCGACAATGGCGAGGACGATGGTCGCAACCACAACGCCGATCAGCGGACCGCGCACGTCGTCTAGCCGCCAAGCGCCGTCGGCGGGCTGGGCTCCGAAGAGGTGAGCGCCGTAGGCGCCCCACACCAACACGAGGATGGCCACCATCAGCCAAGAACTCTTCTCGAGAAAGGTCATGTCATGCCTCCTTGTCATGATGTCAGCTTTTCTTGACATGGCCGTCATGTATGACAGAGGTGACGCCATGTCAATAATGTTTGACACGACGTTGGGGCGCGGCAGCGGGCATGGCGTCCGTGCGGCATTGAACCCTTTGGTGTCGTCGAGCGACTGGATGGGCGTGGCAACTGGAACCTGATCCATGGCGCAGAGTGAAACCGATCGCGTTTACGATGAATTGCTCGTCACCCTGGCGCGGTCAGGCGATCGGCGCGCGGGTGAGCGGCTTGCGCGGCGTTGGTTGCCAAGGTTGTTGCGCACGGCGCGTTATCTGCTGCGCGACGATGAGTTGGCCCAAGACGCTGTTCAGGAGGCGTGGGGCGGGATTTGCCGGGGGTGGTCGCGTTTGTCGGATCCGGCCGCCTTTGGCCCGTGGGCTTTTGGCGTGCTGCGGCGCAAATGCGTCGATCGCATTCGAGCCAACCAGCGGCGGCGCTTGCGTGAAGCCCCCGAGGAGGCCGATTGCGGCGTGGTGGCCGAACGGGGGGAAACTGCCGTGGCGCTCGACCAAGCTTTTGCTCAGTTATCGGACAGTCATCGTGAAGTTGCGGTCTTGTACTTTATTGAAGGCCTGACGGCCGGCGAAGTGGCGACGACGATTGGTGTGCCCGTCGGCACTGCGAAATCACGAATTTTTCATGCTCGTAAATCACTGCAAAAACTCTTGCGAGGAGAGGAATGATGAAGTCGGAAAAAGATATGATTATGAAGAGTCTAACCCAAGATGACGAAGCATTTCTTCGTGACCTGGAAGATGGGCGGGGATTGTTCACTCAGATCAGTGCGACATTTCATGGGCCCATGCGGTTTTGGACAGCGCTTGGCGCTGTTAGTGTTTTTGTCGCCACCGCGTTGGGGTTGTTCACGGTCTGGCAGTTGTTTCATGCCGACACCACGCGGAGTTTGATCTTATGGGCTGGGGGAGCCTGGGCGGCGTGGACCGCCCAGATCGCCCTCAAACAATGGCTGTTCGACCGGATGAACCACATGACGGTTCTGCGCGAACTGAAGAAAATCGAACTGCGCGTGGCCAAGCTAGAACGCGAGTAGCGCCCATCCCGCGTGCTGAGGGATGGGCGATGGGCGGTTAAGCGGCGGCCATGGCCGCTTTGAACCGCTCGGCCACCGTGTCGATGAATTGTTCGGTGGTGAGCCATTGCTGCTCATCGCCGACCAGCAACGCCAAGTCCTTGGTCATCTGGCCGGATTCAACGGCGGTGATGACCGCGTCTTCGAGCTTTTCTGCAAACGTGACAACGTCCGGCGTGTCGTCCATCCGGCCGCGATGCTTCAGCCCGTTGGTCCATGCAAAAATGGAAGCGATGGAGTTTGTTGACGTGGCCTCGCCGCGTTGGTGGGCGCGATAGTGGCGCGTCACGGTGCCGTGGGCGGCTTCGGCTTCCACGGTTTTGCCATCGGGCGACATCAAAACCGAGGTCATCATGCCCAACGAGCCAAAGCCCTGAGCGACGGTGTCCGACTGCACGTCGCCATCGTAGTTTTTGCAGGCCCAAACGTATCCGCCCGACCATTTCAACGCCGCAGCGACCATATCATCGATCAGCCGGTGCTCGTAGTGCAGGCCCTTGGCTTCAAACGCGGACTTGAACTCGGAATCGTAAATGTCTTGGAAGATGTCTTTGAACCGGCCGTCATACGCTTTGAGAATGGTGTTCTTGGTCGAAAGGTAGACGGGGAAATTCAAGTTGAGGCCGTAGTTCATGCAGGCGCGGGCGAAGTCGCGGATCGACTCGTCCAGGTTGTACATGGCCATGGCGATGCCCGAGCCGGGCGCCTGAAACACTTCGTGTTCGATCACTTGGCCGTCGTCGCCTTCGAACTTGATGGTCAGCTTGCCAGATCCGGGGAACTTGAAATCCGTGGCGCGGTACTGATCGCCGAAGGCGTGACGACCTACGACAATGGGCTTGGTCCAGCCTGGCACCAGGCGCGGGACGTTTTTGCAGATGATGGGAGCGCGAAACACCACGCCGCCCAAAATGTTGCGGATGGTGCCGTTGGGGCTGCGCCACATTTTCTTGAGGCCGAACTCCTCCACGCGCGCTTCATCGGGCGTGATGGTGGCGCATTTCACTCC
>CAZADA010000189.1:0-2949 GCA_964483775.1 uncultured Caulobacterales bacterium | reverse complement strand
CCGCGGCGGGCGCCTCCAGTGGCGGGGGGGCCAACCCCATGGGGCTGTTGCATGCGTTCTTGGAGGATGCGGGGGGGCGGCTCGTGGGCGTTGAGGCCGCTGGGGCTGGGGTCGACACCGGCCGGCACGCCGCCTCGCTAACCGGCGGGAGCCCTGGCGTTTTGCATGGCGCGCGGTCGTATGTGTTGCAAGACGGCGATGGGCAGATCCTTGATGCACACTCGATTTCGGCCGGTCTCGACTATCCCGGCATCGGGCCGGAACACGCGTTTCTCCACGATACGGGGCGGGTCGAGTATGTCTCGGCCACCGACGAGGAGGCGCTGGACATGTTTCAGCTCTGCTCGAAGTTGGAGGGCATTATCCCGGCGCTGGAGCCCAGCCACGCCCTCGCGCGCGCTGGCGAGATCGCGGCTCAGCTTGGTCCCGAGGGCTTGGTGTTGATGAACATGTGCGGGCGGGGCGACAAGGATTTGTTCTCCGTGATGGATCATTTGGGAGATCGGTGATGCGGCGTTCATTCGTCCTGACCCTGGCCGCCGCGATGGTGGTCGTGGGATGCAATCGTTCCGAAGAGGTCGCCGACGAACCTCAACCGGACGCCGAGCCCGTTGCGGCGGTGTTGCCCGGCCGGTTGGACCTGCCGGTGCTTGAAGGCTCATTCATCCCAGAAGACTGCCTGTTTGACCGTGAAGCCTTCGATGAGGACTATGAAACAGGCTGCGTGGCGATGGATTTCGCCGATGAGGAACGCATGGGTGAGCTGGACGCGGGCTACGTTGCGGCGCTGGAAGAACGCGGCTGGACGTTCGCCGGCGGCAATGGGTTTTCCTTCATGTTTCATCGCCCGACCGACGATCCTGATTGTGTCGACCGCGTGTTCTTGATGGGCGAACCGTTGGCGACGCGCGAGGAGCTCGACCGGCTGAACGCCGGCGACATCCAAATCGACGCCATCGAGCATTTCAAGATTGGCTTCTACCTCAGCCCCGAGCCCGTCTGCGGCGAGGAGAGACTGGAAGGCGTTTGGTAGGCTGTGACGTGAACCCGTGACGGGCGACCTGACCCCGTGCGCTCGGCGCATCAGCCGTTCGTCGGGTTGGACAGGTGGGGTTGGGGTCGCTATCTCCCTGTAATGCCGCAGCGCGGCAAGATTGTCGCAGATGCGAAAGATCCATGTCTGAACGCTTCACCGCCACGTTTGATCGCCTTCGCGCCGAGGGCCGCGCCGGGTTTGTCCCCTACATCATGGGCGGGGATCCCGATTTGGCGACGACGGCCGAATTGCTCGACCAGCTGCCAGGCGCAGGCGCGGACGTGATCGAACTTGGCTTCGCCTTTACCGACCCCACCGCGGACGGGCCGAGCATTGAAGCCGCCGGGCGGCGCGCTCTGCTTTCGGGAACGAGCGTGCTCGGCGTGCTTGGTCTGGCGCGTGCATTTCGAGCCCGCCACGCGGACACGCCGCTGGTGCTGATGGGGTACGCCAATCCTCTACACGCCATGGGCTACGACGTTTTCGCCGCCGCAGCGCGCGATTCCGGCGTCGATGGCGTGATTGTGGTCGACCTGCCTCCCGAGGAAGACGCTGGGTTGCGCACGGCCCTGGCGGCCCGCGATGTGGCGCTCATCCGCCTGGCCACGCCGACCACACATCGCGATCGGCTGCCTCAGGTGCTCGAAAACGCTGCGGGTTTTGTCTACTACGTCTCGGCCACGGGCGTGACGGGCGCAGTGTCGGCGGCGGCAGAAGTGGTGCAAGCGGGACTTGCGCCGCTGCGCGCGGCCACCAACCTACCGTTGGCGGTGGGCTTCGGCGTTCGTAGCGAAGAGCAAGCCGCAGCAATCGCCGCGTTCTCAGACCTGGTGGTGGTGGGCTCGGCCATTGTCGAGGCGCTCAACCGTGATGGCGTGGACGGGGCGTTAAGTACAGTGCGGGCACTCTCACGCGCGGTGCATGGCGCGCGAACAGGAGCGATAGGATGAACTGGCTGGAACGCATCACGCCCCCGGGCCTGAAGAAACTCTCCAAGAAGGACACACCCGACAATCTTTGGGTGAAATGCCCCATCACCGGGGAAATGGTGTTCATCAAAGATCTGGAAGCCAGCTTCAACGTTACGCCCGCGGGTCACCATTTTCGCGTCGGCCCAGAAGAACGCTTCGCCTTCACATTTGACGACGGGGATTATGAAGAGATCGAGCTGCCAAGCTCGCCAAAGGACCCGTTGAAGTTCCGCGCCCAGAAGCGCTATGCGGAAAAGCTGCGCGAAGAACGGGCCAAGACCAATCGGGAAGACGCCATGAGCATTGGCGTTGGCGCCATCAATGGCGTCGGCGCTGTGGTTCTCGTGCAAGACTTTCACTTCATGGGCGGCAGCCTTGGCGCTGCGGCGGGCGAGGCCTTCATCAAGGCGGCCGAAACGGCGGTTGAACGGTCTTTGCCGCTGGTCGTGTTCACCGCATCGGGCGGGGCGCGCATGCAAGAAGGCGCATTGTCGTTGATGCAATTGCCGCGCACCACCATCGCCGTGCAACAGGTGCGGGCCGCCGGCCTGCCCTACATTGTGGTGCTGACCGACCCGACAACCGGCGGCGTCACCGCAAGCTACGCCATGCTCGGTGATGTGCACTTGGCTGAGCCGGGCGCGCTGATCGGCTTTGCCGGGCCGCGTGTGATCGAACAGACGATCCGCGAGAAGCTTCCCGAAGGCTTCCAGCGCGCCGAGTATCTGGTGGACAAGGGCATGGTGGATCGGGTTGTCCCACGGGCTGAGTTGCGGGATGTGCTGAGCCAGGTCTTGACAGTGTTGTTGCGGTTGCCCGAGAGCGAGCCTGCGCCCTACGCGGTAACGCTCAACGGCGCGACGCCCCATGCGGAAGACACCGCCACAGACGACGTGGACGTGGTCGACGAGGACGACGTCGACGATGATGATGATGATGACG
>CAZADA010000188.1:0-2979 GCA_964483775.1 uncultured Caulobacterales bacterium | reverse complement strand
AAGAGCTCAAGAAAGAACAATCGGGCTTTCGGATTTACGGCATCCTCTTTGGCCTGTTGTTTATCATCGTGGCAGCGTTTCTGGGCGTAGCAACCTACATGACGGTCA
The DNA here is from genome assembly GCA_964483775.1 of uncultured Caulobacterales bacterium. Classification (GTDB taxonomy): domain Bacteria; phylum Pseudomonadota; class Alphaproteobacteria; order Caulobacterales; family Maricaulaceae; genus CAZADA01. Next base: position 2,871 of record CAZADA010000188.1, on the reverse strand, counting down.
TCCGACTGGATGATTTGTCCGACGCGCTGGACGAGATCAATCGCACCCGCATCGACGGCGCGAGGGAGGCGATCAACGCCGGGTATGAAAAGCGCGCCAACGAACTGCGCAACGACGCCAACGTGATCTACGTTAACGAGTCAAACGCCACGCGCGTGTTTTTGACCGTCAATCCCAACCCGATCCCGACCACGGACGCCGAGCGCCGCGCGGCCGCCGCGTTCATCGTCGGTGATTCCATCTATCGCGCCCGTCAGCACATCACCGGCGAGCCGGCCTTGTTCGACCGGGACAACCAGGCCCTCGGCGAGTACGATGGGCAGCTGAACTGGTTCACTGGCCCGTTGCTCACCACCGCCCTTGATGTCGCCGACGGGCGGGGCAATCCGCTCATCACCGGCGTGGAGCGCAGTCTGCTCCTCGCGGCCCGCGAGCAGTGGAGCAACGGTCCCGAAGCCGCCCGTGAGCACTTCGTTGCCCTGACCAACGCGCGTCGTGATGACCTCAAGGCCCTCGGTCATGTCGGTTTGGCGACGCTGGCTTACCAAAACGCAGCCGCAAACACGACAGCGCCCCTGGGTTGGGATTTGGGTCCCGACGAACTCGACTGCGAGGACGCGGTCGAACAAGCGCGCCTCGCCATCGACGAATTTGGCTCCACGGCCGCAACGGTGCTGATCGCCAAGGGCGCGTGTCTGCGCAAACGCGGCCTGACCGCCGAAGCGCACGTGGCCTTCGCCGAAGCGCTCAACCGTGTGGCGCCGCGCGCGCTCGAATGCGTTGCCACGCCCGACGCCGAGTCCTGCCAAGACCTCGAAGGGCTGGCCGAATACCCCACCACCAGCCGCATTGTGCTTGAAGCCTTCCACGGGGTCGGCACCACCCTCATCGCGTTGGTCAACAGCGAATCGCTACAAAATGAAGCGCGCGCAGCGGCCGATGAACGCGGCGTCAACATCCCCGACGCCACCCCCGCTGCAGCCCGCTGGTTCTTGGAGAAAGCCGCCGACTATCGCACCGAATGGGGCATGACGCCGGTCGGGCGCGCCTACTCACTTGAGAACTTGAGCTTTGTGTTTCTCCAAGAGGGCGACCTTGAGGGCCTGATGGATCATTCGCGGGAAATCGACAACACCATCGCCTTGGCTTGGAACCTAACCTGTCGTTTGGCCGCCGCCAGCGAACTGGCGAAACAAGCCGATGAAGCCGGCGATGACGATGAACGCGATCGGCTCGACGCCATCGCCAAGAACGCGTTGCTGAAGCTCGCCTTGTTCCCGCGCAGCTATTTCGACGAGAACGAACTCCGCCGCCTCATGCCCGAACAATACATGGGTTACGTGGAAAAGGCGCTTGAACCCGTCGATCTGCAAACGCAACCGGGAAGTGAAGCCGGAGCGCTGGCGGTGCTGCGCGGTGACATCAGGCCCCGCGACGACTGATTGCGAACACATCGGCGAAGAGCGTGGCGGGGGTCCGTTAGCCAGACGACGGGCGCCTGCGCGCTTGTCCCCTGGACCGCATCCAGGCGCTAGACATAGATCGCCAGATGGGCGATTCGGTGATGTTGCGCGTCCAACACGCAGGCTGGAGACAACCGCTCCACCACACGCGCGCAACTCGGGGTGTAACGGCTTAAGGGCGAAGGGGACATGGCCATGGCCGACGATATGATCACGAAGATTGAGGGCAATCCGCTCCCGACCTTGCGCGCCGCGTATTCAGACCGCACTGCGCATTTGATGGCCCAGATGGCGCAATTGGCCTATCTGCCGATGGAAACCCCAGAGGGCCGCCAGGAACTCGCCCGCGTTTTGGAAACCGCACAATTCACTCTGGTGAACGCCTATTGGGACGACCCGGAAAAGCGTCAAGCATTCACCAGCGACTATCGCGACCTTGGCACCCAAGCCTTCCTCGCCGAGCGTGACGACTGCGCCATACTGGTGTTCCGCGGCACCACCGACGTCACGGACTGGAAGACCAATTTTCAGATCCGCAAAATCCGCGTGCAGGTCGGCGAGTTCAACAACAAGACCCAAAACGTGCGCGTCCATAAGGGCTTTTACAACGCCTTCGCCCAACGCCGCCCCGAAATCGAAGCCGACATTGAAGCGATCGAAAGCCAGCCCATAAAGAAGCCCATCTACATCACCGGCCATTCGCTCGGCGGCGCGTTGGCGCAAATCGCAACGGCCGCCTTCACCAGCGACCAAATCGCCGCGTGCTACACGTTCGGCTCGCCACGCCCAGGCGACCCCGACTTTGACCGGTTCGTTAAGCCGCCGCACTACCGCATCACCAGCGGCGCTGACATTATCCCGTTCATCCCGTTCTTCGTTCTGGGCTATCGCCATACGGGCGACAGCCGGCACATTGGCGGCGAGCCCGAACGTCTCTACCGGCGCGCGCGCAGTTTTTGGAAGCAGCTTTGGCTCATTCCGCTCGCGGGCGTCAGCCTGCTGTTCCGAACCAAGTTTATCGGCGTTCGCGACCATGAGATCGGCCGGTACAACAAGCTTCTGAACGGCTTGGCCCGGCGCCGCTCTGGTCTGACCAACCGCTCCTAGCCCCGCGTCAAGCGCTCAGCGTTGCGCCAGCACGATCAACGGTGATCGCGCTCAATCCGCGTCCATCTTCAAGGCGGCGATGAAGGCCTCCTGCGGGATTTCCACGCGACCAAATTGGCGCATGCGCTTTTTGCCAGCCTTCTGCTTTTCCAGCAGTTTGCGCTTGCGAGTGACGTCGCCGCCATAACACTTCGCGGTCACGTCTTTGCGCAACGCGGCCAGGGTCTCGCGCGCAATCACGCGCCCGCCAATCGCAGCTAGGATGGGGATTTTGAACATGTGACGCGGGATCAGATCCTTC
>CAZADA010000187.1:0-3036 GCA_964483775.1 uncultured Caulobacterales bacterium | reverse complement strand
CGACAAGGGTGAGCCCTTCTTGAGCTTCGGGCTGATGGGTGGGGGTATGCAGCCACAAGGGCACATTCAGATCCTCGTCAACATGATCGATTTTGGCATGAACATCCAAGAAGCCGGCGATGCGGCGCGGCTTTATCATGATGGCGGGCGCAGCTCGACGGGCGGCGAGGCCGACCTGCTGGGCGTGTTGTATCTCGAGCCTGGGGTGCCGGCGGAAACGGTGGAGCGGCTGCGGGCGATGGGCCATGTGGTCCAAATCATCGACAACGGCGTGCGGTTTGGCGGTTATCAGGCGATCCTGCGCGATCCCGAAACTGGCGTTTACGCCGGCGCGACAGAAATGCGCAAGGACGGGTTGGCGATCAGCTATTAGGCTGAGCGCACGATGAGATCGGAGGGCTGGCGATGAAAGCACGCGTTCTTTGGCGGCAGGTGCATTATTGGCTCTCATTGGCGGTGATGATCCCGCTGGGCGTTATGATCATCGCCGGCCTGTTCTTGATGCTCAAGAAAGAAGTGGAGTGGATCCAACCCTCGACCGCCAAAGGCGAAGTGACGGACGTGATTCCAACCCAAGACTTCGCCTCCCTGTTCGCTGCCGCGCAGAACGTTGAAGAATTGGCGCTCAACGATTGGACGGATCTGTCGCGGGTGGACGTTAAACCTGGCAAAGGCGTGGTGAAATTTGTCTCCCACAACAATTGGGAAGCCCAGATCGATACACAAACGGCGGCTGTGCTGCAGGTCGCCTATCGGCGTTCGGACATCATTGAGCAAATCCATGATGGTTCGTTCTTCGCAGACTGGATCAAGCTCTATGTGTTCTTGCCGACGGGGGTGATTTTGCTCGTGCTGTGGGCGACGGGGATCTACCTGTTCGCCCTGCCCCAGCTGCAAAAACTGAAGAAGGCGCGCAAGCGGCGACGCCAATTCGTCGCAGCCGAATAGTCGTAGTTCACGCGGGTTTCTCACGTCAGCGGCAGCTTTCGGCCTTGACGACGACAACGATCCTTGCGTGCAATAGGCGACCGTCTGCACAACCAGACCGAGGGGGCCGCCATGCGTTTTGTTTTTGTCGCCATCATTATGTTGATCGCACCGCTCAGCGCGTGCGGCCAAGATCAAAGTCAACCGACCGCACAGGGCGGCGAGGGCGAGGCCGAGACCGGTCCGTTTTCGAGCAGCACCTTCTCGGCGTTCGAGCTGCGCAACATTGGTCCGGCGTTCATGTCGGGGCGGATTTCCGACATCGCGCTTGATCCGAACAATCCCTCGACCTGGTATGTGGCCGTCGGCTCCGGCGGTGTTTGGAAGACGACCAACGCAGCGACAACGTGGACGCCCATCTTCGACGACCAAGACTCCTACTCCATCGGCGACGTGACGCTCGATCCGTCCAACCCCAACATTGTTTGGGTGGGCACCGGGGAAAACGTCGGCGGGCGCCATGTGGGGTATGGCGATGGCATTTATCGCTCGCGTGATGGCGGCCAGTCTTGGGAGAATCTGGGGCTTGCTGAGTCCGAGCACATCTCAACGATCATTGTGCACCCCAACGATTCGAACACGGTGTTCGCAGCCGTGCAGGGGCCGTTGTGGTCGCCCGGCGGCGAACGCGGTCTGTTTAAGACCACCGATGGGGGGCAGACCTGGACCAATGTGCTGTCGGGCGGCGAGTGGACCGGCGTGACCGACGTGGCGATGGATCCGCGCGATCCTGACCGGCTGTACGCCGCCACCTGGCAGCATCATCGCACGGTGGCCGCCTATGTCGGCGGCGGTCCGGAGTCCGGGATCCACATCTCTGAAGATGGCGGGGAAACCTGGCGCGAAGTGACCCGCGGGCTGCCGAGCGGCAATATGGGCAAGATCGGCCTGGCTGTCTCAGAAGCCAATCCCGACGTGCTCTATGCCGCGATCGAGACCGATCGGCGCGAGGGTGGGGTTTGGCGCTCCACGGATCGCGGGGAGACCTGGGAAAAGCGCAATGACGCTGTGGGCGGCGGCACAGGGCCGCACTATTACCAAGAGATCTACGCCAGTCCGCATGACGTCGACATTGTGTATATGATGAGCAACTACACGATGCTTTCGGTCGACGGCGGCGATACCTTTGAGCGGATCAACTTAGACGGCAAACATGTGGACGATCATGCTTTGGTTTTCCGCCATGATGACCCGGACTATGTGTTGATTGGCTCCGATGGCGGCCTCTATGAGAGTTTTGACCGGGGCGAGAACTGGCGATACATCGCCAATCTTCCGATCACCCAATTTTACAAAGTCGCTGTTGACGACACAGAGCCCTTTTACCTGGTGTATGGCGGCACGCAGGACAACAACACGCAGGGCGGCCCCTCGCGCACCGACAACATCAACGGCATTCGCAATTCGGATTGGTTTGTCACATTGGGGGGCGACGGACACCAGCCAGCCACGGAGCCGGGCAATCCGGACATCATGTATTCCCAGTGGCAGCAGGGTAACTTAACCCGGGTCGACCGCACGACGGGCGAAACGGTTTACATCCAGCCGCAACCTCAGCCGGGCGAACCGGCGGAGCGCTGGAACTGGGATGCGCCGATCCTGGTCAGCGGCTTTGACCCCGCGCGGCTCTATCACGCCTCACAACGCGTGTGGCGGTCGGATGATCGCGGCGACAGCTGGACACCGATTTCGGGCGATCTGACACGCGATGAGGACCGGATGCTCACGCCGCATATGGGCCGGCAATGGTCATGGGATGCGCCGTGGGACATTTTGGCGATGTCCAAGTTCAACACCATCACGTCGCTGTCGGAGTCGCCGCTTGATGAGAACGTGCTCTATGCGGCCACCGATGATGGGCTGATCCAAGTCACCACCGACGGGGGACAAAACTGGCGCGCGATCGAGGTCTCCAGCCTGCCCGGCGTGCCCGAACGGGCGTTCGTCAACGACATCAAGGCCGACTTGTTTGACGTCAACACGGTGTATGTGGCGCTCGACAACCACAAGGAAGGCGATTTTGCGCCCTACCTCTTTAAGAGCACCGAC
>CAZADA010000186.1:0-3044 GCA_964483775.1 uncultured Caulobacterales bacterium | reverse complement strand
GGTCGTGCGCAACGCGGCGAAACCCGCCGCCAAAAGGCCGCGCCGGCGGCGGTGCCGCGCCAAATTGATGATCTTGCGCGCCATCTCGTCCAGACCATCATCGATCAGGATCACGTCGGCCGCGCCCCGGCTGAAGGCGTCCTCACCGTGTTTGAGCCCGTCATGATCCATCAGCAGCAAGATCGGCACGTGATGAAGCCGCGAATTGCGCCGAAACGCCGCGCACAACGTCATGGCGCGCTCATAATCGCTCATCGCGTTGAGGACGACCGCGTCAAAGGGGTGATCGTGCAAAAAGTCAAAAGCAGAAAAGGTTGTGTGCGCGGCCGCCAAGTCTCCGCCATGCTCGTACAGCGCCCGCTGCACCGCCAAAAAGTCGCGATGCGGCTCACCCACATACAAGGCCCGCACATCCATGGGCTCGTGCAACGTCAGGTTCAGCGGGATGGATTCCTCGCGCATCGACAGCGTCTGCGCCCGCAGCCGCACTTCCTCATCCATCACGGCGAGCCGCGCAAGCCCTTGCAATCGCGCAGCAGCCTGGGTCGGCGACAAAGGCTCGGTCAACACCGTATCGAAGGCCGAAAGATCGATTTCTGGCGCGAAAGCGGGGTCGACCAACGCCGCGACCGCCAACCGGCGAGGCCCCGCCGCCTCGCGCAGCGACCTGGCCAAAGTGTGGGCGGCCGCAGCCGATGAACGCTCAACCTCGACGATCACACCGTCAATGGCGTGGGCCCGAACGGCGTGGCGCGCAGCACGCTCTCCGGCCGCAGTCACAGTACGAATGCCCACCGCCTCCATACGGGCGGCGAGGGCGCCGGCCGCACTCGGGCTGTCTGAGGTGACCAGAACTTGTATACTCACACGACCCCCCAATCAGCGCCACCTTATCTTCGACGCACCTAACCACATCAATCAAGACGCAAAACACGCACCAACGTTCAATTCAGCCCGCGTTCAGCTCATTCCGCCCATCGTTCGCCAAGCTGGCGTGCGTCCCCCGTCCCTCGCATTGCGCGTCGGTGGCGCGCCGGTCCTGAACCAGGGCCGGCGCGTTTTGAAATCCTGACTCGCTCACGCAAAACATGCGCCAATCCTAACAACCACATGCGCCCGATGTGCGCACAGCCCTGCGTCAGTCTTGGCGTGTTCGGGCGGAGTGTCCTAGAACCCCCCCAAGCTGAGCGTGCGACGCCACACGATCGCGGCCAACAGGAGGGACCAGCATGGCCAACAAACTGTATCCGGACGCCGTTAAAGCCCTGGACGGCCTTGTCTTTGATGGCATGACGATCATGGCGGGCGGGTTTGGCCTTTGCGGCATCCCGGAGAACTTGATCACCGCCTTGCGCGACAGCGGCGTGAAAGACCTGACCATCATCTCCAACAATTGCGGGGTCGACGATTTCGGCCTTGGTCTGTTGCTCCAAACCCGCCAGATCAAAAAGATGATCTCGTCCTATGTGGGAGAGAACAAAACCTTTGAGACCCAATACCTTAACGGCGAGCTGGAACTGGAGTTCAACCCCCAAGGCACGCTGGCCGAACGCTGCCGCGCTGGCGGCGCCGGCATCCCCGCCTTCTACACCGCCACAGGCGTTGGCACGGTGATCGCTGACGGCAAAGAGCATAAAGAGTTCAACGGCCAAACCTATGTGATGGAAACCGGCCTTGTCGCGGATCTATCGATTGTGAAAGCCTGGAAGGGCGATCAACAGGGCAATCTCATCTACCGACGCACCGCGCGTAACTTTAACCCCGAAATGGCGATGGCGGGCAAAGTCACGCTCGCCGAGGTCGAAGAGATTGTGCCAGTCGGCGAGTTGGACCCCAACTTCATCCATACGCCGGGCATCTTCGTCCAACGTCTTCTGAAAGGTGAGCACGAAAAGCGCATCGAACAACGCACCGTCCGCGAACAAAGCCCAGCATAGACCTCAATTGTTGGCGAACGCGCCAAAACACGCGTGCTCGGCATCTAAGGACCGGCGTCCAAAAGTATCATACTGCCGTTGAGCCTCGTTCACAAATGCGATAAATTGAACGTTGATTAATTTGAGCGAAGCAACGGGAAGGGCGCGCAATCGCGCCTCGCCAAGGGACATCATCATGAAACCGACAACCACAACGTTCTCCCAGCCGGCGGCAAAAGCGCTGGCCGGGCTGATCATTTTGGGCGGTATGGGCGCTGGATGCGCGCTGGGCCCGCCCACGATCGGTGGAGGCGTCCAGGAGGACGGCTCGCGGACCTACCAGTACTACTCCGCGGCGGTGCGCCGGCTCGCCGAGGCCCATGACGGCGCGATGACGTGCACGTATGAGCCCTACGTCGTCACGGGCTATGTTCAGGCCGTTTGCACGCTTGAGGCGGAAGCCAAGCTGTGTGCGTTCACCGTGGCGAGGAGCGAGGAGACAGACGCCGAAGGCCCATGCTTGATGGGTCCAGGAACGTTGCGTCCAACCCTCACCAAAAGAGCCTCCAGCGGCGGCGGATACGGCATGAATTGGCAGTTTGTGTCCCAAGACGGTGAGCGTGAAGAGAACTGGACGTCCCAATTCGCCTTGGTTGGTGGTAACCTCATGCCCGTGCTCTTTGCCCAAGGCGAGATGAGGCCCTAAGACACCGAGCACAACAGCGTATATGGAGGATGCCGATGCCCTGGACCCGCAACCACATGGCCGAACGCGCAGCCCAGGAGTTGCAAGACGGCTTTTACGTCAACCTCGGCATTGGCATTCCCACATTGGTGGCCAACTACATTCCCGACGGCGTGGATGTGACTTTGCAATCGGAAAACGGCATGCTCGGCATGGGGCCGTTCCCCACCGAGGATGAAGTCGACGCCGACCTCATCAACGCCGGCAAGCAGACAATCACCGAACTCGACCGCACCAGCTATTTCTCTTCATCCGAGTCGTTCTCCATGATCCGGGGCGGCCACATCGATCTTGCGATCCTTGGCGCGATGGAAGTCTCAGAACGCGGCGACCTCGCCAATTGGATGATCCCCGGCAAGCTGGTGAAGGGGATGGGGGGCGCG
>CAZADA010000185.1:0-3089 GCA_964483775.1 uncultured Caulobacterales bacterium | reverse complement strand
CGCGCTGTCGGGCGGAGCCACCCGCGCCTTCGCCGGTGATGTCAAAGCGTTCGAAGATGTCGACCTCGCTTTCGTCGACGCGCGTGTAGGCGACGTAAGCGTCGTCGGACGACCACCAATAGCCGGTGTAGCGGTTCATTTCTTCTTGGGCGACAAACTCGGCCATGCCGTAGGTCACGGCGCCTTCGGAGGGTGGGGAGAGGCGTTGTTCACCGCCATCATCCAGCGCCACGGCGTGCAGGGCGCCCTCGCGGATGAACGACACGTATCCGCCCGCCGGCGAAATCCGGGCATCGGTCTCAAAAGCTTCAGTCTGGGTGAGCCGGCGTACGTCATTGTCGGCCAGACGCACGGCGTACAGCTCGCCATCGAGGGGGACGAGGATTTGCTCGCCGGCCGTATCCCACGAGTACGAAATGATCCCGCCGGCGCGGACGCGCTGACGCTCACGCCGGGCCTTTTCCTCCTCTGAGAGCTCCACCTCATCGGGTGACAGGCTGCGCGCTTCGACGAGCGGATAAGGTTCCCCGCCCGCGACGGGCGCGGCCCATAGATCCAAGATCAGTTGATTATCGGCGCTGCCTTGCAGATAGGTGAGAAGGACGCCGTCTGGGGAGAACTGGACGCCGCGGGGGGTGGAGCCGCTGAGGCTCGGGTCGCCCATGATGCGTTCGGCGGTGAGCTGTGGGGCTTGATCGGTTTGGGCTTGGGCGATGGCGGGCGCTCCCATGACAGCGGCGGCACACGCCGCAAGGGCCAGGCGGCGGTAGGTCATCGGTGGCTCTCCCCATGGACGTCGTTTCGCGCCAGAGCCGACCGCGTTTAGGCGCGTTTGTCCAGTGTTGAGTCTTTCACCGAAGGCTAAAACGTCTCATTGGGTTCGCTGGTGACGACGCGTTCCATGGGCGCTAACGCCGCGATGGCGTCCAACCCGCCGGTGTTCACGACGATGTGGGGCGGTGCGGCTTTGACGTCAGCGGTGATGTCCTCAACCCTGCCTCCCAGGCATTCGCCGAAGAAGGCTTCGACCGTGGCGGTCGTGGACAAGACGAGTTCGCTTTGGCTGGCCGCGCTGAGACTGGGGATCACGGTCATCATGTTGATGGGCGCGCCGTCATCGGCGGCGGCGCGAGCGATCGCGTGGACGCGTTCGCTTTGGTGGGCCGGTTCTGGCGTTGAGGACATCAACAACACTGTGGTCTCCAGGCGCGGCAACACGGCATCGAGCCGCCACTCGGCAAGGCGCTCGCGGGTTTCCTCATCGTTGGCGTCACCCAGCATGCGGGCGAACAGCGGGCTGAACGCGGCAAGATAGGCGGGGGGTGTTTCGGCAAAGGCGGTTGGGTCGGCCGGTGCGTCCGCCACTGCGGCGCATGCGTAACGATCGGGGTCGGACGCCAAGGCTGTCAGCGCGGTGCTGCCGCCAATGAAGAAGCCATACAGGCCGATCTTGTCGGGGTCCGCCACGCCCTTGTCCACCGCCCACTGCGCGCCGGCGTGGACATCCTCGACGACCTTGCCGCCCCACTCTTGCGCCGCCGCGTTCAAAAAGGTCTTGCCGAACCCGCGCGAGCCGCGTGGATTGAGAGCGATCACCGCATAACCACGGTTGGCCAGCCAGTCGCTTTCCGCCATATCGCGCAGCCGCGCCCGACCCCACGGGCCCTGGTGCAGGGTGATGATGGTGGGCAGAGGCTGGTCGGGCACGCGGTCGCCGTTGGAGTCCATGTCGTCGGGAAAGGTCAGGTGCGCCACCAAGTCCAGGCCATCGGGTGTGGGAATGAGGACGGCGATGCGTTGCACGGCCGGCAGCGGTCCTTCGTGTTTGGTGAACACTTTGCGCAGATCGCCATTGCTGGGTTTGAAAATGTATTGCTCGCCGCGGGCTGTGTGCGCGGTCACCGTCCATATCTTGTCGTCAAGCGATCGGCTGGTGACGGTGAAGTTTGGACCCAGTTTTTCTAGCAAGGTGTTGATGGCGAGCGCGCCGGTGCGGCTCACCGTCGACCATTCTTGGGTGAAGCGCTCCACAGAGAACGCGTCGACCGCGCGGGTGGCGGGGTGGAGCAGCACCTCGTCAATGTCGGCGTCAGGCTTGGTTCCGATGATGGTCCGTTCGCCGGACGCAATGTCGAAACGAACAATGGCGCGCGTGTCGAAGTCTGAGGTGTCAAAGGCATAGACGCCGCGTTCAGCCGGATCCAAACCGATCAATCGGGACAGCGCTGCGTCTTCGGGCGACCAGGTGACCAGGGTGCTCCAGCCTTCGCCATTGACGTCGCGCACGCGCAGGCTCGCGCCGCCGTCGGAATTGGCCAGGAAGCCGAGGCGCGGGCGCAATTCACTGTCCACTCGCAGTGTTGTCAGCCCTTCGTCGTTGCGCAAAATGCGTTCGCGCTGGCCGGTCACGGCGTTGATCCGATGCAGGTCATAAGCGGATGGATCGCGGTCATTGGCGGCGATCACCACATCATCGGGGTAGCTGAAGCTGGTGGCGATGATGTCTGCTGACACGCCGGCTTCGACCGCCAGTGGACGCACGCGCCCGGTCAGAATGTTCACCGATGAGGCGGCGAAACCGGCGCCGCCCACATTCGTGTGCCGAAAGACGATGTGGGTGTTGTTGCCCAGCCATTGGTAGTCGTAGACGATTTGACGCGCATCGCCGCGGACCGGGCTCGCTACCATCCTGCCTTCGCCAACCGCATCAAATGGGGCGACCCAGAGCGCCATGGACCCCTCAACCGGTCCCAGCCAGGCCAAATGCTCCCCATCTGGCGAGATGCGCGGATCCAGATGACTGGGGTCGCTGAACAGGCTCGCGCGGGCGACGATGTCGGTTGTGACGCGCTCACCATTGAGTTCCGAAGGGGCGGCGGCGTCTTCGGTTTTGGGATCACAACCGCTCAGCAGAACGCATACCCCCGCGCAGGCGGCGGCCAAGACTTTGGTGGCAGGGTGCTTCATGACCGAACTCATAGCCCGTCTGACATGGCGACAACGTTGCTGGCCCATGACCGCTTGTCCATAACGGTCACGCCATCATGCGAGATACGCTAAGCGAGGCGACGGCTTACAACGCCCGCCCT
>CAZADA010000184.1:0-3104 GCA_964483775.1 uncultured Caulobacterales bacterium | reverse complement strand
GCTTGGCGAGCAGGACTTGGCCGAGGCAATTGTTGATCTTGTGGGCGCCGGTGTGATTGAGCTCGTCGCGCTTAAACCAGATCTGTGCGCCGCCAAAATGCTCGGTCATCCGCTCAGCGAAATAGAGCGGGGATGGCCGGCCCACATAGTCGCGCAAGAACAGATCCATCTCGGCCGTAAAGGCGGGGTCGACCTTCGCTTCGGCGTACGCCGCCTCAACGTCGAGGATCAACGGCATCAGGGTTTCCGCCACAAAGCGGCCGCCATAGGCGCCAAAGCGGCCGGCGGCGTCGGGTTGGGCGGACAGGGCGTTCGGGGCGCGGTCGGCGGTCGGATCAGTCATGGTTTTCCGCTACCAGCCCGCACGCCGTTTTGCTACAACACGGAGGTGAAAACCCTCAGCGCCATCGCCATTCTTTGTGCGTCCGCGACCATCGCTTCAGCGCAGGACCAGGGCGTCGCCCCGGCGCTGGCCCAAGACGCAGGCTGGCCTCCCGAAGCCCCCGAGCGCTGGGGGCTGGCCGTCATCGACGTGGAAACAACCGGTTTGAGGCCCGGCCATCATGAGATGATCGACATCGGGGTGATCTACACCGATCTGGACGGTGGAGAGCTCGGCCGGTTCTTTACCCGCATTCAGCCTGACCACCCCGAACGCCTCTCACCTGGCGCTTTTGCGGTCAATGCATTTGATCCTGAGCGATGGGACGAACTCGGCGCGTTGGCTGAGCCCGAAGCGGCCCGCGCGCTGCGCGCGTTCCACGCCGAACATGCCGGAGCCCGCACCATGCTGCTGACAGGCTACAATGCCTGGTTCGATGCGGCGTTCCTCCGGGCGTTCTTGGCCGAGGAAGGGCACGACTGGCGCGAGGACTACCACTATTTTGTGCTGGATTTGCCGTCGATGGCGTGGGGGCAGGGCCTGACGGCGCTCAGCGGCGGTCAGCTTGCGGGCGCCCTGGATCTGACGCCGGAAACGGCCATACCCGAAGACCACACCGGCATCACCGGCGCGCAGTTCAACCTTGATGTGTATCGCGCACTCATCGCCCGGCAGGCCCAGCCTTCCTCAACCCCAAGCCAGCCCTAGCGTCACGAGCGCCCGGCGCCTGGGCGCCTCCGGCCGACAATACGAAGACCTGGCGCTCGCAAACCACCCGGGGCGTCGGACCGCGGAAGGGCCCAGCCCGTCACAGCCCTTTGGCGGCGTGGACGAAGTCGCGGATTTTGATGGGATCTTTGACGCCGGGCGCGCTTTCCACGCCTGAGGAGACGTCGACCAAGGGCGCGCCGGTCTGCGCGATGGCGTCGGCCACCGTGTCCGGCGTCAATCCGCCAGCAAGGCCCCATGGCTTTGGCGCCGCCCAACCGTGCACAATCGACCAATCGAACGCCCGCCCGTGACCGCCGGCATGGGCGGCGTTCTTGGGCGGCTTGGCGTCCAACAGCAGCATGTCCGCGGCCTGATAGGCGCTCGCCGCCAAGAGGTCCTCCCGAGCGGCCACGCCCAACGCCTTGATCACCTGCGCCGGCGTTTGCTCTGCCAAACGGGCGACATCGCCCGGAGTCTCAAGGCCATGCAGTTGGACCGCCATGTCCGCTGACGGCGTCAGAGCAGCGAGCGGGTCGCGCTCGGGATCCAGCAGCAACACCGGGGTAATCGGCAAACTCAGCGCATGGGCGGCCAGCGCCCGCGCATCCTCGCGTGCGACCGCCCGCGGACTTTCAGCCAACAACACCAGCCCGACCATGTCTGCGCCAGCCTCGGCCGCGGCTTCGATCATCGCCGCGTCGCGCAGTCCGCAGATTTTGACGCGCGCCATACGCCCCTCCTGGTGAGGCGGCTAGGCGTCTTCGGTGTCTTTGGCCGGATCGAACGATCGCGACGCGTCCACCCGTTCGCGCAGTTCCTTGCCGGCCCGGAAGAACGGCACCGGCTTTTCAGGAACATCCACCGGCGCCCCCGTGCGCGGGTTGCGACCCGTTCGCGCTTGACGCACGCGGACAGAGAACGCGCCGAAACCGCGCAACTCCACCCGGCCGCCCTCCGCCAGCGCCGCAGCCACTGCTTCAAGGACGGCGCGCACGGCGCGCTCGGCCTGGTCGTTGTTCAATTCCGGGTGGTGCTCCGCCACCAAAGAGATCAATTCGCTCTTAATCATGCCTGCACCTGACCGTCTTCCTTGCCCCACACAGCCAGTCGAACCGCCGCCAAACCTGCGTTAGCTGCGGTCGCCTTCGTCGGCTTCCGCCCCTTCGTTTTGCAAGGCCGCGCCCAAAATGTCACCCAGCGAGGCGCCAGAATCGCTCGATCCGAACTGTTCCACGGCCTCTTTTTCTTCCGCGATCTCAAGCGCTTTGATCGAAAGGCCAAGCCTACGCGCGGCGCGGTCCACCGACGTCACGCGCGCATCGACCTTATCACCGACCGTGAAGCGATCGGGGCGTTGGTCTTCGCGATCGCGCGACAAGTCCGAACGCCGGATGAACGCTTTCATCTGCGCGTCGCCTTCGCCGAGGACAACTTCAATGCCGCCCGACACCACTTCGGTGACGGTGCAGGTGACAGTCTCCCCGCGCTGGTAGCCGCCCGATTGGAACGGATCGCCGCCAAGTTGCTTGATACCGAGCGAAATGCGTTCTTTTTCCATGTCGACGTCCAGCACCACCGCGTCGACCATATCGCCCTTGGTGAAGCGCTTGATCGCCTCGTCGCCGGACTCGTTCCAGTCGATGTCCGACAGGTGCACCATGCCGTCAATGTGTTCGCCAAGCCCGACAAACAAACCAAACTCGGTGATGTTGCGAACCTCGCCCGACACGCGCGTGCCCGCGGGGTGTTCAGCCGCGAACGCCTCCCAGGGATTGGCTTGAGCTTGCTTGAGACCGAGTGAGATGCGGCGCTTGTCGGAATCGACGTCGAGGACGATGACGTCCACCTCTTCGCTGGTGGAAACAATCTTGCCAGCGTCCACGTTCTTTTTGGTCCACGACATTTCCGAGACGTGCACCAGACCTTCCACGCCCGGCTCCAGCTCAACGAACGCGCCGTAATCGGTAATGTTGGTGACCCGTCCGCGGAAGCCCGAATTGACCGGGTACTT
>CAZADA010000183.1:0-3200 GCA_964483775.1 uncultured Caulobacterales bacterium | reverse complement strand
CCGCCCTTTCGCCAGCCCCTAGCCGGCCGCCAGCCGCACACGAACCAACGAGCGCGCCGAGCGCCCCTGACCGTCCACCGCCGTCACGAGAAAAAAACCACTCCCGCGCGGCGTCCAAATTGGCGCGCCCAAGCCATCGCGGTCGACCTGGGCGCCATCAACATACCATTCAAGCGGACCGGCCCCGCGTCCAGCCAGCACAAATGGGCGCAAAGCCTCGCCGTCACCGTCAGGCTCAGCAAGGACCTCGACACCGTCGGGCGGGAACAAAATCTCCGGCGCGCCCTCAAACCGATCAAACGCCGCCAAGGGACGCGAGCCGCCTCGACTATGGCGCTGCGGCGGCGGCGAAGCGATCTCGCGCGCCAACAGACCTTGGCTGGCCAGCGCATCAAAGATGTCGAACAGGGTCGGAAGCGCAGCCTCCCGCCCGGTGGTGCGCCCCTGCGCAGCGCCATCGGCGCGGCCCACCCACACAACGACGGCGTATCCCCCCGCAACGCCTGCAGCCCAGGTATCGCGATAGCCATACGACGTGCCTGTTTTGAACGCGATGTTGGGCGTGTTGCGGGTCAGATGCGCCGGCGCGCGACCGGCCGGCGCTGGCCCGTCACGCAAGATGGCAACAACCTCGTTCGCCGTTTCAGCCGACATCACCCGACGCAGTGGCGGGTCATCGCCCATGTCGTCCTCCAACCAAACAAGGGGGCGCGCCAAGCCCTCCTGCTCCAGGGCGGCGTACAGCATCGCCACATCGCGCACACTCACCCCAAGACCGCCCAAGGCCACCGCAAGGCCCGGCGCGCCATCCACCCGCCCAGGCGTGGCGACCGCAACGCCAGCCGCCTCCAGCGCCCGCGTAAACCGCGACGCGCCCACCGCATCAAGCATCATCACGGCGGGAACGTTCAACGAGTGCCGCAGAGCATCAGTCAGGCTGACATCGCCATGGAACACGCGGTCAAAGTTGTCGGGGCGGTAACCGCCAAAACGCTGCGGCACATCGGCCAGCCGTGTCTCGGCGTCCGCCAGCCCATCGTCAAACGCCATGGCGTAGATGAACGGCTTCAGCGTTGATCCCGGCGACCGGCGCCGATCGGTGAGGTCCATCCATCCCCCCGCCCGACCACGATCAACCGAACCCACCGCCGCGCGCACCGCCCCACTCGCCGTCTCCACCACCACAACCGAGGCCTGGACGTCTGGACCCGCCGCGTCAGCCGCTTGCCGCACCAACGCCTGAACTCTCAGCTGCAACCCCATGTCCAGCGTGGAGCGCAGGTTCGCGCGACCGTCCAAGCCCAGCGCGTCTGCGCGCGCACCGACCATCGCGCTGGCGTGCCATGCTTCACTGGGGAACGGTCGCCGTATGGGGGCCGGTGAGGTCATCGCTTCACGCGCGCGATCGCGCCCGATCAACCCGCCTTCCGCCATGCGCGATAACACACGAGCCCGCGCCGCCTGCGCCGCCTCGGGGCGAAGATCAGGCCGGCGCGCTTCTGGCGCTTGCGGGAGCGCGACCAGCAACGCGATTTGGTCGGGCGCCAAGTGTGCAGGTTCGCGATCAAAATAGGCGTGCGACGCCGCGCGCACGCCTTCCAAATTGCCCCCATAGGGCGCAAGCGTCAGATAAAGCTCGAGGATCTCGCGCTTTGTGAGCCGGCGTTCCAGCTGGATGGCGCGCACCATTTGCTGAACCTTCGCCGCCAGCGTACGCGGCTTGGGCTCGAGCAAGCGCGCGGTTTGCATCGTGATGGTGGATCCACCCGACACAACACGGCCCGAGGTCAGATTGCCCAGCGCCGCGCGGCCAAGCGCCAGCCAATCCACGCCGTGATGCTCAGCAAAGCGTTGGTCTTCGAGCGCAATCAGCGCTTCAACAAACCGCGGATCCAGCGCGTCAAGGTCCGCCGCGAGCCGCCAGCGTCCGTCGTCGACGGGAAACACGCGCAACACCCGTCCACCGCGATCGGTGACCACGATGGACAGCGCAACATCGTCCGCCAGGGGCGGCGGAAACGCCCGGTCCAGCCTGTCCAGACCAATGGCGACCATCACCACCAGCGCGAACGCGATCGCGCCCCGCCGCGCCCACAGCCCGATCGCCGTCACGGACGCGCTCACGATCGCGGCAGCACCGTGACCCGCTGGGGTGCAGACTGGCCCACCACGTCCGGACGATACATGTCTTCCGCAACGGCGCCGGGCATGGCGTAGGATCCTGGCGTCACCGCCCGCACGACATAGGCGAGCGTCACCGGATCGCCGTACAGGTCAATCGCGGCGACGAACCGATCGTCGCGCTCTTCGCTGGCCTCCAGTCGCGCCAGCTCGCCGAGCCAACTCAACGGCCCACGTGACGTGTCAGCCGGCCCCAACGTGGTTTCGATCTCAAAGCCAGCCGGCAACAAATCAGCGACAATCGCCGGGGTGAGCCGCTCATACTGTGGGCGCAGATTGATCTCAACGATCAACCGATCGCCTTGCGTCACCTGATCGAGCGAGGCTTGCGCGCCATCAAACCGCCAAAAGCTCTTGGCCACCGAGATGCCGCTGGCGCTGGCCTGGGGCGGCTCACTCGGCGCGCCGCGCGCGATGACCGTGCGCCACACCGGCGCCGATCCTGCGTTCACAAACTGCGCATCGCGCATGGACACCTCGCCCAGCGCAAATTGATGGTCGCGTCCGCCTGGCGCGGCGCCCTGCGCCTCGATCGTCACGTCGTCCCCCCCGGTCACACTGACCAGCGCCATCAACATGAACGACTTCTCCTGCGTTGTCAGACGGTTGGGCTCGCGTGACTCACGCCCGAGCCGATCGGTGAGCCGCGCCGTCAAATCGGCAAGACCCGCCTCGGCCGCCAGCGCCAGCACGCCCGCCACATCCCGTGTCGCGGTCTGATAATAGTCGCCTCGGTTGTCATAGCCCAAACGGTTCTCCGCACCCTCAAACGCCCGTCCGGCCCGGGCTTGGTCGCCCAACATGGCCAGCGCCGCACCGAGATGGGCCCGCGCCAGAGGGCTGCGCACGCCGCCCAACTCTTCGTCATGGATATACCGAAGCCGCGACACATCCATCCGCCCTGCACGCGCCAGGACGTACGCCGCATAGGCCTTGGCCCGCATCATCCGGCGTTGGTAGGTGTCGCCGTAGCGCCACGGCACATCATCGCTCCAATGCTGCTGCGCGTCATAGCCGTA
>CAZADA010000182.1:0-3457 GCA_964483775.1 uncultured Caulobacterales bacterium | reverse complement strand
AACGTCTCCGCGCCGATCACCACAGCCGTTTGGGCCGCCCCCCGCGCCAAGAAATGATCTGCTGTCGACAGCGCGTACACAAAGCCTGAGCACACCGCTTGGATGTCGAACGCTGCGCCTTGGGTGACGCCGAGACGCTTCTGGATCAGCGACGCCGTGGCGGGGAAGGTAAAGTCAGGCGTTGCAGTGGCGACGATGATCAGGTCCACGTCATTGGGATCGATGTGGGCGTCGGCGAGCGCCCGCCGGGCGGCCTCGGCGCCCATGTCCGCGGTGGTTTCGCCCTCGGCGGCGATGTGACGTTGCGCGATGCCGGTGCGCGCCTGAATCCAGTCATCGCTTGTGTCCACCATCCGCGACAGCTCGCCATTGGTGAGGATGCGTTCAGGCAGATATCCGCCCACGCCAGTGATGACAGATCGATTGTGAGTGGTCATGTGGTCGACTCGGTCAAATCGGTGTTGGGAGCTGAGGAGGTTTGGCTGCGAGCAAAGCGCGCCAAATTGGCTTCAACCTCAGGCATAAAGTGGCTGCGCGCCATGTCCGCCGCCAGCCCGAGGGCTGTGGAAAACCCGATCCCATCGGTCCCGCCATGGCTTTTGACCACGACCCCGTTGAGACCGAGAAACACCCCGCCATTCACCCGGCGTGGATCCATGCGGTCTTTCAGCTCGGCCAGTGAGCTCTTCGCCAAGACAGCGCCAACTTTCGCCGCCAAGGTGTTGGTGAGCGCGGCGCGCACCCAGCCGCCGACCAGGCGGGCTGTGCCCTCAGCGGTTTTCAGCGCCACATTGCCCGTAAAGCCGTCGGTTGCGACCACATCAACCTCACCCATGGAGATTTGGTCGCCCTCCACATAGCCGATGTAGTTCAGGTCCAAACCAGCCTCGCGCAACAGCCGATCCGCCTCACGAACAACGTCATTCCCCTTGAGCTCTTCTTGCCCGACATTGAGCAAGCCAACGCTGGGGCGCGGTTGGCCATGCAGCGCGCGGGAAAACGCCTCGCCCATAATGGCGAACTCAACAAGCTGGCTCGCCGAGCAGGTCACGTTCGCGCCGACGTCGAGCACAACACACGAGGACTCTGGCGTTGGCCAGCTCGCCGCGATGGCCGGTCGATGGGCGTGCGGCGCCATCTTCAGCATCACCTTGGAGATCGCCATCAGCGCGCCGGTATTGCCCGCCGAAACGGCGACCGACGCCCGGCCGTCTTTCACCGCCTCGATGGCGTTCCACATGCTCGAGCCGCGCGATTTGCGCAGCGCTTCACTCGGCTTGTCGGCCATGTGGACCCGCACATCGGTGTGCGCGATGGTGCAGCGTTCGGCCAATCCGGGGCGGCCCGCCAATAGGGGAGCAAGCGCCGCCTCATCGCCATGAAGCACAAAATCGACACTGTCGCCGTGCTCTTCAACGGCGATCGCCAGGCCGTCGACAACGCATTGTGGGGCGTCGTCTCCACCCATGGCGTCAATGGAAAGCGTGACTGATGACGCCATACTGAAGGCCCATGCTTGCTGGGTGCGGCCCCGCGCCTTTCCACACCCTTCGTGTGACGATAGCTCAGGCGGGCGCAGACGCAAGCGCGCCGCCACAGCTTCATCGCGGTTGGTTCAGCCAGTCTGGCCCCGGCGTCAAGTGTCCGGCGTCAAGCTTGTGCGCGCGGGCGCGCGTTCCCACTTGCATTTGGCTGCGGATTGTTTGATACGCGGCGTACCGCCCTTCAAGTTAAACGCGAAGCTTGCGCGCCGGCGCTGGTGCGCCGATCATGAGGCGCAAGTCGAGGAGTCAAAAATGGCTGAAAAAAAGCGGACCGACGTCGTCCGGTTTTTCCGCGAAGTGCGCCAGGAAGGCTCAAAGGTCACCTGGACGCCGCGCCAAGAAGTGATCGTGACGACGATCTTTGTTCTGATTTTTGTGCTGTTGGCCGCCACGTTTTTGTTTTTTGTCGACGCCGTCGCCAAGCGCGCGGTGTGCACCACGTTGAATTTTGACCAAGCGACCAGCTGCCTGCTGACAGGCGCGCCGCGCGAAGAGCAAACCCAATGAGCGAGGACAATCTGGCCTCTGAGCCCGAGGCGTCCGCCGCGCCGTTGCGCGATGGCCCGACCGCCAAATGGTACATCGTACACGTCTACTCGAACTTCGAAGGTAAGGTGGCCGACGCCATTCGCCTTGAAGCCGAGACCCGCGGACTGTCCGACCTGTTCGAGGACATTGTCGTCCCCACCGAGCAGGTCATGGAGGTGCGCCGCGGCAAGAAGACCAACGTGGAAAAGACCTTCTTCCCCGGCTATGTCATGGTGAAGATGGTGATGACCGATGACGCCTATCACATCGTCAAAAACACGCCGAAAGTGACCGGCTTTCTCGGCGCTGACCACGGCAAACGGCCAACCCCGGTGTCCGAGCGCGAAGTGCGTGCGAGCCTGGGCACCGTGGAAGAGGGCGTTGAACGCGCGCGCCCGACCATATCGTTTGAAATTGGTGAGAAGGTCAAAGTCCTCGACGGGCCGTTCCAGTCCTTTGAAGGCGCGGTCGAAGAGGTTGACGAAGAGCGCAGCCGGCTCAAGGTCACGGTTTCGATCTTCGGTCGCGCGACTCCCGTTGAGCTTGAATACGACCAAGTCGAGAAGTTGTAAGCGGTTTTCTTCGTTGCGTTTTGCCGCGAGATAGGAAATAACGCGCGCTCGCTGAAAAGGCGAAGTGTGGGAGGTCCGGGCGCAAACCCCTGTTCGGACCGCACCACATCACATGCCGGCGCCGCCGGCTTCAACAGGGTAGTGTGACCAATGGCAAAGAAGATCAGCGGCTACATCAAGCTGCAAGTTCCCGCTGGGGCGGCCAATCCGTCCCCGCCGATCGGGCCCGCGCTCGGTCAGCGCGGCGTCAACATCATGGAATTCTGTAAGGCGTTCAACGCCAAGACCGGCGACTTGGAGAAGGGCATGCCCGTGCCCACCATCATCACGGTCTACCAGGACAAATCGTTCACCTTTGAGACCAAAAGTCCCCCAGCATCGTTCTTCTTGAAGAAGGCGGCCAAATTGCAGAAAGGCTCGCAAACGCCCGGCGCCGAGGTCGCAGGCAAAGTCACGATCGCCCAATGCCGCGAGATCGCTGAGCATAAGTTCAAAGATCTCAATGCGAATGATCTCGATCAGGCCACGAAAATCATCATGGGTTCAGCGCGATCCATGGGCCTCGACGTGGTGGAGGGCTAAATCATGGGCACAATAGGAAAACGCATGGCCGCCGCTCGCGAGAGCATGGACCGCGATAAGCTTTACACCGTTGGCGAGGCGGTGACCTTGGTGAAGTCAAACGCCAAGGCCAAGTTCGATGAAACTGTCGAAGTGGCGATCAATCTGGGCGTTGACCCCCGTCACGCCGACCAGATGGTGCGCGGCGTCGTCAACTTGCCCAATGTCACAGGCCGTTCGGTGCGCGTGGCG
>CAZADA010000181.1:0-3460 GCA_964483775.1 uncultured Caulobacterales bacterium | reverse complement strand
GTCAGCGCTCAGTTTTTCAGCGTGGCGATCTCGGTTTTGCTGAGCGTGGCCGTGTTGTCGACCGCCTACCGCGAGTGGTTTTTGATCCCAGCAGAAGCCGGTACGCCGACCGATGAGAACGCGCCGCGCAGTCCCCTTGCCGATTGACGAGCAGCGCAGGCAGTGTGCGGTGTGGCGCTGAAGCGGCCATCCGCACCGCACCTCCGGGAGACGCACGACATGGCTGTCACACTGCGACAACTGAGCTTCCTGGTCACTTTGGCGGACGCTGGTTCGTTCCGCGCGGCGGCGGAGGCCGCCTGTGTGACCCAGCCGTCCCTAAGCGCTGCGATCAAATCTCTGGAAACGTCGCTCGGCGCGCAGTTGGTCGAGCGCAATGCGCTGGGGGCCAAGCTCACCCCTGCCGGCGAAGAAGCCGTGCGACGGGCGCGCTCGATCCTGAACGAGGCGGACGATTTGAGCCACGCCGTCGGCCGCGCCGGTCGTCCTTTAAGCGGTGCGTTTCGGCTTGGGATCATCCCCACGATCGCCCCGTTTGTGCTGCCGCGCAGTCTTTCAGCGCTGGCCGAGGCGTATCCCTGTCTACAACTGAGCGTGCGTGAAGACCTGACGGATCGGTTGTTTGACGCCGTGCGGCACGGGGATCTCGATGCGGCCATGGTCGGGCTGCCGGCAAGCGCGCCTCACATTGTGTGTCAGCCGGTTGCGAGCGATGAGTTCCTGTTGGCCGCGCGCGAGGGCCACCCCCTGCTCAGCGCGCCCAAGCTCACACCAGACGATGTGGCGGGAGAGACGCTGTTGCTCCTCGGAGATGGCCATTGCCTGCGCGAACACGTACTGGCGGCCTGCTCAGAACCAGGACGGCGGGCCCCGTTCGCCGCGACCAGTTTGCACACTTTGCTGTTGATGGCCGCGCAGGGCATGGGCCTCACGCTGGCGCCGCGCATAGCGGTCGACGCCGACGCGCTGGCGGTTCCCGGGCTGGCGACGCGCCGATTTGACCCTCCTTTGGTGGGGCGGGAAATCGGCCTTGCGTGGCGCGAAGGATCGGCGCGCGCCGAGGAGGTTAGGCTGCTCGCCTCATTTTTCGCCGAGCTGTTGGCGCCGGCCGACGACGTCGGCGCGGCCATGACAGCCTAGTTGCAGCCGGCCTGGCGCATCCATTCTTCGACTTGCTGCACCATGCGATCGGCGCCGATGGATTGGTAGAGACTGCGCGACTCCGCCCAAATTTGGCAGGCTTCTGAGGTTTCCCCACGCTGTCGCACGAGCCCACCGACATTGGCGAGCAACGCCGCTTGTTTTTCCGTGTCGCCCAGGCGTTGCGCCAACTGCAAGGCCTGACGGTAGTATTGTTCGGCCTGCTCGGTGTCCTTGGTGAGCCTGGATAACGTCCCAAGATTACCAAGAATGGCGACCATGCCCTCTTCGCTGTTTTGTTCTTTGTGAATCGCAAACGCCTTGCGATAAAAGTCTTCAGCTTCAGGATAAGCTCCGCGGCTTTTTGCAATCAAACCAAGATTGCCAAGGTTCACCGCCTGGCCGCCTTTGCGTCCCAACTCGATGTTGAGGTCGAGCGCTTGACGATGAAAGTCCTGAGCTTGGTCGAGATTGTTGCGCGCCTTAGCCAATAGCCCAAGATTTCCCAGCGCCGAGGCCATTCCGCTCCTGTCGCCAAGCTCTTGATGGAGCGCCAGGGCCCGCTGGCAGTGGTTTTCCGCCGTTTCCATGTCGCCGCGCAGGCGAGCGAGATCACCGGCCTGGGTCAGCTTGTTGGCCATGGCTTTGATACGGCCCAGCTGTTCATCCAGGGTGATCGCACGGAGCAGGTGCTCTTCGGCTTCCGCGCTTTGGCCAAGCCCGCGTGCGGCATGGGCCAATAGGCCCAGCGCAGCCGACTGTCCCGCCTTGTCCCCGGCGGCTTCGAGCAGGGACAGCGCTTGGGCGTGGTGATCGCGGGCGGCCGTGTTGTCGCCCTGGGTCGCGGCCATGACGCCAATGCGCGACAGGGCCAGGGCCTCACCGACCTTGTCGCCCTTCTTCTTTTGGATCGTGCGCGCCTCTGCGTAGAGTTCGCTGGCGGTGGCGAAGTCTTTGCGCGCCACGGCGGCGTTGCCGAGGCCTGAGGCTGCGGCCGCGCGCTCGGGCGTGTTCTTTCTGCTGGCGTCATAGGCGCGCTGGAAAGCGGCGGCGGCGTCGTCGGCGCGGCCGCTACGGTGTAAAACCGCGCCAAGAAGGCCGACGCTGGCGAGGTCCTCGGGGTCCAGTCCAGCCGCCTTGTCCAGGGCCGAAAGCGCCGAGCCGGGGGCGAAGGTGAGGGCGATCACGCCGGCGTCACGCCATGCTTTGGCGGCCAATTGCAGGGCTTTGCGCTTAGGTTTGTCACCTAAGGCGGCTTCGGCTTCGCTGGCGATGGCGCTCACCAGTTCCACCGCCTCGTCGGTGCGCGCTTCGGTGATGAGCTGTGCCGCTTCGGCGCCGCGCTTGTCCTTACCCGACACCAGGTCTTTGAGCGCAGTCTCCACCGCAAGGCGGGGGTCGGCCTCGCCGGGGGCGAATCGTTCTTCGCCGAGCCAATCGTCCAGCCGTCGAGCGGCGATCTCAAAGGCCCGCGGCGCGAGCGTTTTTTTGTCTTTGATTTTGATGGCGCTTGGCATGGTTTCAGTCCCCGTCGTGACTTGCCCTCAACTGTCGCTCGCCCTGCCTGCGAGCCACGGTCGTCGCACGCCGTCCCGCGCGCCTTCGACCCGGCGTTCACACATGCCTCAGGACGCAGAGAATCTCCACGATTATTTCGATTGATCACCCCACCCGGTTCGCGACCGCACGGCCCGATGATCAATAGTCAAAGACACTCTTGTAGGGCTCGGCTTCGCGTTCGAGCGTGCGCACCACATGTTCGATGAGCTGGGTTTTGTTGAGCGAACTCGTCCTTGCGGCGTTGAGCTCTTTCACGCGCACCAGCGCATAGATCTCGCGCCGGGTGAAATCGCGCAGCGCTGAGCGCACGCCGTTGGCGCCCTGCTCCGCCATTAAGGCCTCCACATCGACTTCAGGGGCTTCCCAATCCCAGTTGGTGGTGTCTTTGGCGGCTTCGGCGAACTTACCGGGATTGCCGACCGCGCCGGCCAATTGCTTGGCGAAGGCGCGGTCGCGCCTGGCCTTGTCAACAACGACGCCAAAGACAGCCTCCAACTGGGCGATGAATTCGGGATCGTCCTTAGGCGGCGGCACGCTGTTTCTCAGTCATGTCGAGCACGTTTTTCACGAAATCTTCGATCGTGGGAATAGCACGGCCATACTTGGTGCGAATAGAGGGATCGGTTTGGTTTTCATCTTCACCGAGCCCTGAAGCGGCCAAGACGTCCGGAGAATCCTCAATATGCTGAGGAAACATCTGCAGCACATCGTCGAACTGGCGCACCATTTTTTTGATGTCGGAAATGCTGCGCTGGTGGCT
>CAZADA010000180.1:0-3491 GCA_964483775.1 uncultured Caulobacterales bacterium | reverse complement strand
GCGGGCGGGGCGCGGCCGGGTGGGCGACTCGTTCCTTGCCTTGGACGGCAACACGCATGCGGTGACGCCTCAGATGTGTGTGATCGCCGATGACGAGCGCGTCCTTGGTCTGGGCGGCGTCATGGGGGGGGCGTATTCGGGCGTGGGCGATCAGACGGTTGATGTGCTCATTGAAAGCGCGTGGTTCGAGCCCGATCTCATCGCCCGCACGGGCCGCGTGACCGGGATTTTGAGTGACGCGCAGTATCGCTTTGCGCGCGGGGTCGATCCGCAGAGTTTGATGGCCGGGCTTGATCTTGCCACCGCTTTGATCCTCGACCATGGGGGCGGGGCGGCGAGCGAGGCTGTGTTGGCTGGCGAAGCGCCGGCGGGGCCGGGGCCAGTCTCGTTTGATCCCGACCAGGTTAAGCGGCTGACCGGGTTGACCACGCGCAAGGCCAAGATGGTCAGTCAGCTGGGCAAGCTGGGCATGGCTGTCAAGGAAACCGGCGATGAGGGGCTGTTGAGCGTTCAGCCGCCGAGTTGGCGACCTGATGTCACTCAATCGGCGGATTTGGTTGAGGAAATTGCGCGTGTGACCGGTTATGACGCGCTGCCGGCCCAACCGTTGCCGCGCGAAACAGGTCGGCGCGCTCCGGCGATGAGCCCTGAGCGGCGACGGGTCAACCATGTGCGCCGGACCTTGGCGGGGCGGGGCTTGCAGGACGTGGTGACCTGGTCATTCTGCCGCGAGGATCACGCGGCGCTGTTTGGCGGCGGTGATGGATTGCGCCTGGCCAATCCGATTTCGTCGGAGCTGACGATGATGCGGCCGAGCGCGCTCGTTCATCTGTGCCAGGCTCTGCAAAAGACGGCCGATCGGGGGCTGGCGACGGGCGGCTATTTTGAAGTCGGCCCGGCCTATCACAGTCCCAAAGAGGATGGGCAGTACACATTGGCCGCCCTGGTGCGCCGGCCGGAGGGGGCGCGGCATTGGGCCGGCGAAACGGGTTCGGACGTGTTTGGTGTGAAAGCAGACGCTTTGGCGGCGCTTGAGGCGGCGGGCGCGCCGGTGGCGAAGGTGCAGGTCCAAGCGGGCGGTCCGAGCTGGTATCATCCGGGCCGTTCAGGCGTGATCACCCTTGGCCCCAAGTTGCGCCTTGCTGAGTTTGGCGAAATCCATCCGCGCGTGCTGAAGGCGTTGGGCGTTGATGGACGCGTGCTGGCCGCCGAGCTTGACCTTGGCGCGGTCCCGGCGGCTAAGGCCCGAGCGACGCGGACCAAGCCGGCGCTGGAGGCCTCCGAGTTTATGCCATTGCATCGCGACTTCGCCTTTGTGGTCGATGCTGCGACGCCGGCGGGCGCGTTGGTCACGGCGGCGTCTGGGGCGGACAAGACGCTCATCACTCAGGTCAGTGTGTTCGATGTGTTTGAAGGTGAGGCTGTGGGCGTTGGCAAAAAGTCGGTCGCGCTCGAGGTGATGTTGCAGCCGCGCGACAAGACCCTTGATGAGAAGGCGATCGAAGCGGTGTCGGAGGCCATCGTCGCCGCGGTTGTCAAGAAAACGGGCGCTGTCTTGAGGGGTTGAGGCTAGCGGGAAGGCGGTGTGCACTGACGACTCTCGTGACTTGGGAGGCGGCATGGCGGGCGTGGCGTATCGCGCGGATGTGGATGGGATGCGGGCGGTCGCGGTGATCGCCGTGATGATTTTTCACCTTGAGCCTCGCCTGTTGTTCGCCGGCAATCTTGGCGTCGACGTTTTCTTTGTGATCTCTGGGTTTTTGATCACGCAGATGGTGCTCGGCCTGCTGGGCTCTGGGGGCTGGTCGTATCGGGGCTTCATGTGGCGGCGGGTCCGGCGGCTAACGCCGGCGTTGGCTGTGGTCGTCGCGGCCGCCATGCTGGCGTCGGTTTGGATCCATGATGGGGATATGGCGGCGCAGATCGCGACGTGGGGCGCGGCGAGTCTGGCCTATGTGATCAACTTCACCATGTTGTTCGGCGGCGGCGACATCAAGGCCGGGGCGGCCAACCCCTATGGCCATACCTGGTCGCTGGCGGTGGAGATGCACTTTTACCTCCTGTGGCCTTTGGTTTTGTGGGCGCTGCACCGTCGGCCTCAAGCGCTCCAATGGGCGATTGTGGCGATTGGCGGCGTGTCGTTTGTTGCGGCCGTCCTGGTAAGTTTCATGCACCCGTTCGCGGTGTATCTGCTCACGCCCTACAAGGTGTTCGGCTTCATGATGGGGGCCTTTGTGGCCATCGCGCCGGGTCCGGCCGGGTTGAGCGCAGGTCAAGCCCGACGCTGGTCGATGGTGGCGACGGTGTTTGTGTTTGCGCCCATGTACACGAGCATTATCGGCCAGGTGTGGTTTCCCATCAGTGCGGCTGTGGGTTCAGCGGCGGCGGCCTGCCTGATTTGGCTGGGACCGCGCGCGGGGTTGATGCGCGCCCTGGCCCGGCCAGCGCCGGCCTATGTGGGGAAGCTGTCTTATGCGCTTTACCTCGTGCATTGGCCGATTTTGGCGCTCACGATCGCGTGGATGGGGGCCGATCCCACCCGGCTTGGCATGAGCCTCAGTTTTGCACAAAAGGGTGTTGCGCTGGCCGCCAGCATCGTTGCAGCCCTCACTTTACACCATCTCGTTGAGCGCCCCTTGCGGGCAAGGGGCGTCGCGGCGTCCTAAAACGGTAAGATGTTGCGGCCGCGCGAATACGCCAGATAGCCGACATTGGCGCCCAGCCGCGCTCCGACGCCCGCGCGCATGGGCACAAGCGTGATGCCGTTGGCGCGCTGATAGTTCACGCCGACGCCGCCCACCAGATAGGCGGTGCCCTCAACGCCGGGAAAGCGCTGGTAGATGTTGTCGGGATCTTGGATGTTGTAGACCAAGGTGAAGGTCTTGGACGCATTGCCCCCGGCGTCAAAACCCACAGATGGACCTTGCCAATAGACTGTGCGCTGCCGGTTGTCCTCGAGCACCATGACGCCTTGGCCGTAGCGCAGGCCAACACCAACCGCGCCGGAGGCTTCTTCGCCATAGATGTAGCCCTGGGGCGTGCCTAGGTCAGAGAAGACCCGCTCCACGATGGTGCCGGCGGTTTCGGCCGACACGCCGAGCCAGTCTTCAACGGCGGAGACCACTTCGCTGTCGGTGAAGGTGCCCACTGTTGAGCGTGGGGGCGGTGCGCCATACGGCTCATTGCTGGCGCACGCGGCCAGTAAGACTGCGGTGAGGATGACGGCGGCGATGCGGATCATCATGACACTCCCAGGTGGTTGCGGCCTGAGCCCATGGGCGGCCTGTCACGACAGTGTGGGGGTTCCCAGCCGATTGGCAACGCTGAATCGATCGATGGACATGGCTGACGCATGCGCGGCAACGGGGCGTGCGACCTTGGCGGGAGGCCAGAGCAGGGCTATATCGCGCAAACATTGATGTTGAGGGTCTCCATGGCTGTTTCGCCCGAGCGCGTGCGCAATTTTTCGATCGTCGCCCATATCGACCACG
>CAZADA010000179.1:0-3595 GCA_964483775.1 uncultured Caulobacterales bacterium | reverse complement strand
GCCCGACTCCTCAGATAGCTCCGCGCTAGGCTGATCGGGATCAGCCTGCGGCTCGGGGGGGGGGTTGTTGAAGAACAGCGTCCAACCGAACAGGATCAGTCCTGACAGGACGACAGCCATTATCAGCCGTTTGGTCTCATCCATGGAATCATTGCGCCTATGGGATGCGCCGTCATCCCCGGCGCGTGCGTTCCAGACAATTATAAAGGTTTCGAGTGGACGGTTATCAACGCCTCTTTGACGTCGTCAAGCAAAGCCGACCAGCTGCGATGCCGCGTTTGCGCCCGTGCGATGAAGACATAGTCGACGCCGGGGCGCGCGCAGTGCGGCAAAACGTGGCGCGCCGCCTCGCGCAGGCGGCGCTTGGCGTGGTTGCGGTCAACCGCCTTACCAACCTTCTTGGACGCCGTGAAACCCAGACGCCAGGTTTGGGACGGATTGGGATTGGTGCGCGCTTGGACCACCACGCCGGGGCGGGCCGCGCTCACCCCCTTTGCGACGCGGACGAACTCACTGCGCTTTTTCAAGCGCTCCATGGAGCAGCGTTAGGCCGACAGCTTGTTGCGGCCGCGCGCGCGCCGGCGGTTGAGCACTTTGCAGCCGGCTTTGGTGGCCATGCGGCTGCGAAAGCCGTGGCGGCGTTTGCGCACCAATTTGCTCGGCTGGTATGTGCGTTTCACTTCTCGCTCTGTTCGGACATTGCGCAAGGGGACACGCTTAGTGCGTGAGAAGGAGCGCTGCGTCAAGGTGATCGCACGGAGTCTTGACGGGGTTAACCAGGCTTGGCCGGCTGGCGTGCTGTTTGCGCTGCTTGTTTGGGCCTGGCTTTGCGTTAAGGCGTAAGAGAGGCCACTTGGTTTGTCATGCCGCTGTTCATGCTCGATTTTTGGACCCTCCTGAAGAACTCACGCCCGCGCCTTCGAGGGTTGTCAGGGCGTTTGTTGGTTTTGACGGTCATCTTCGTGCTGGTGGCCGAGGCGCTGATCTTGATCCCGAGCATCGCCAGTTACCGCACCGAATGGTTCAAAGAGCGCCTGCAGGCCGCCCAAATCGCGTCGCTGGCCCTGGAGGCGGCGAACGGGGAGGACGTGCTGCCCGCGTTGCAGGCTGAGCTGTTGGATAATGCTGAGGTGTTGTTTGTGCGCTTGGATCGCGACGGGATCATGCAACTGCCGTTGATCGCGCCGGAGTTGATGTCGCCGGATGTGCAGGCGCCGGAAGTTGTTGTCGATTTGCGCGGCCGATCAGTTTGGGATTCGCTGGTTGAGACCTGCCGGGAAGCGCTCGGCCCGGCGCCGCGCTACATCTCCGTACTCGATACGCCGGGGATGGGCGGTGGCGAGGAGATCGAGATTATTGTGCCCGGCGCCGCCGTGGTTGGCGCTGTGCGTGAGTACGCCGCCTCGATCTTCTGGCAGTCGATTGCGATCTCGATGCTGGCCGGTTTGGCCGTTTACGCCACGCTGAGCTTGATGATTGTGCGACCCATGCGGCGCTTGGCCCGCGCGATGACCCGGTTTCGGGCTGCGCCCCACGACGCGTCGCGGATTGTGACGCCGTCGAGACGTCGAGATGAGCTTGGCGTGGCGGAAACCGAATTGGCGGCGCTGCAAACCGATGTTCATCACGCTTTGGCGCAACGCGAGCGTTTGGCCGCGCTCGGCAGCGCTGTCGCCAAAATCAATCATGATTTGCGCAACGTGCTCACAGCCGCGCAGCTAATCTCGGATCGCTTGGCGAACAGCCCGGACCCCAAGACGCGCGGTCAGGGTGAGCGCTTGGTGCGCGCGATCGGGCGCGGGGTGCGCCTCGCTGAGGATGTGTTGCGCTATGGTCGGGCCGATGAGCACGCCCCCCAGGGTCAGGTGGTGAACCTCAACTCAGCGTTGGAAGACGCTTTCAACGACGCTGTGGCGGTTTCGCCTGGGCCGACGGGGTTGGACCTGCGCTTGGATGCAGGCGTCCACGTGTGGGCCGATCCTGACCACACCCACCGGATTTTCGTGAACCTTATTCGCAACGCGGTCCAGGCCATGGCCGCCCAAGTTGGTCGCACCGCGCCAGGCGTCATCAGTCTGTGGTGCGACTCCGATGCGGATGGAGTGACCACCTTTGTGCGTGATCAGGGCCCGGGGCTGCCCGAGAAGTTCAAGGGCCAGCTGTTTCAGGCCTTCGCCACATCGACCCGCCGCGGGGGGTCGGGCCTGGGTCTGTCGATTGCGCGCGAATTGGCTCGCGCCAATGGCGGGGATGTGACGCTGCATGACAGCACTGAGGAAGGCGCGGTGTTCGCCGTGCGCTTGCCCCTCGCCAATCGTGCTGCGTGGGACGGCCATTTGGGCGGCGAAGGGGGCGTGTGATGGCGGCAGGAACACAAGTCGGCGCGCGCAATGCGCTCACTGATGTGCGCGGCTTGGCGGTCGGATGCGCCCAGGACGCCGACGTGCGCACCGGGGTGACGGTCGTGCGCGCAACGGGCGGCGCCGTGGCGTGTGCTGTGGATGTGCGCGGCGGGGGGCCGGGCACGCGTGAGACGGATGTGCTCGCCCCCCACAGTTTGGTCGATGGGGCCGACGCCATCGTGTTGTCCGGTGGGTCGGTCTATGGCCTGGCCGCCGCGGACGGTGTGACGGCCGCGCTCGGGGCGGCTGGCGACGGGTTCGGATTGGTTCCCACTCCGGGGGTTCCCAAATCGCCCATCGTGCCGGCGGCGATCCTCTATGACCTTGCCAATGGGGGTGACAAGGCGTGGGGCGAGACGCCGCCCTATCGCGCGCTCGGCGCCGCGGCCTTGGCTGGCGCCGAGGAGTCCTTTGCGCTCGGTCGGTCTGGCGCTGGTTATGGCGCGCTGGCGGGCGTGGGGCCCGGCGGTCTTGGTTCGGCGAGTGCGGTAACCCATGATGGCGTCACGGTCGGCGCGCTTGTGGCGGTGAACTGCTTTGGCTCTGTGCGTATGCCGGGCGAGGCGGCGTTTTGGGCGTGGCCGTTTGAACAAATGATGGATGGGACGCCGGAGTTTGGCGGTGCGCGCCCGGCTGATGTTGGGGCGGCCATTCCGACCTGGGACCTTGAGGACTGGGGCGCGGCCAAGCGCAGTCCCGCCGTGCGCGCCAACACCACTCTGGCCGTGGTCGCCACCGATGCGGTTCTTGATGCGGGCGCTTTGCAACGGGTCGCCATCATGGCGCAGGACGGGCTGGCGCGCGCCATTCGTCCGGTGCACGCTCCGTTTGACGGCGATGTGGTGTTTGCGGTGTCCACGGGGCGCGTCGAGGGGGACTGGGCGCGCCAAGGGGGGCATGAGGCGACGTTGGCTGCAGCCTGGGCTGTTGCGCGGATTGGCGCATTGGCTGGCGACACGTTGTCGCGTGCGGTGGCGCGGGGCGTGTGGGCGAGCGAACAACACAGCCGGGCATGAGCAGATGTGACGGATGGCCGTTGCTTCGGTTGGCGCTCGATCGCGAACGACGTCTTGTCTTTGCCTTCTAGAGGCAGTACACCGCTGCGCTCGCGTTCGCTTGCGTTCGGACAGCGACGCGTCGGCACCGGTAGCTCAGCTGGATAGAGCACCAGACTACGAATCTGGGGGTCGGGA
>CAZADA010000178.1:0-3611 GCA_964483775.1 uncultured Caulobacterales bacterium | reverse complement strand
AAGGCGCCGTTCGGGAACGTCGGTTTTCCACGCAATGATCTGGCGGCTTGCGGCCAGGAGCAGCCGGAGAGTGCCCAGCGATTGGACTCCGCTTTGGTATGGCCTGCGGTCTTACTTCAGGAAGCGCTGCCACCAGCGTTTCGGCATGTTCGGTTGAGAGTTTCAGCCGGCGTAGCACGGCCGGTGACATCTGCGACTGACGGGGCGATAGGCTCCTCGCGTGCGCCGGGGTACCTGGTCCGCCGCGGGCGCCGCTGGAGCGTCATGTTGATCGAATACATCCCCGTTATCTCTGGATTTTGCTTGGCCTTATAGCGTTTCCGTCACAGCAGCCTCGGCCTCGGGGCCGCGCCCGCTCCTCTATCAGACGCATCCCCGGGCGAGGTCTCAACCTGAATCGCGCCGGCCCGGATGAACACGTTTGAGTTCCGGTGCCTTGCCGACGCGCGAGAAAAGCTGGACGCTTGGCACGAGTTCTGTAACGAGGCGCGAGCGCATGGGACCATCGGCCACAAGGTCCCTAGCGAACTGACGAAGCGCGACGGTGCATCCGGCCCGCCGACCTGACGTGAGCCCGGAAATTCCAACGGCGGCCGCCTGGAAAATGGGCGTGGCTCAGCATCTGGAGCGGTAAATGTTGGGTTGGCCTGGAAAAACGGACCGGGAAGGAAGGTCTCATCCGGCAGCGTTGCATATGTTGGATGTCGGGGCCTGTGCGCTGGAGCTCGGCTTCCCACAGCCGATTCGCGAACTGGGGCGCGAGGTCTGTAATGCGCTCGCGTTTCTTATCGCCATCCACGATCTTGGAAAATTCTCAGACGCGTTCCGAGACCAAGTCTTCAAGGGGAAACAGCCGGCTCCCTGGGCGCGTCATTGGGAGCTCAGCGATGTTCTGTTTGACAAGCATGATGCGCTACTCACAAAGATCTTTAATCAGCAACCCAAGGACTCGGGAACGCTCGGCGGCCGACACCGGAGCGTGCGCAAGCAATTCTACAAGGCCGTGGCCAACGTTGGGAGGCCTTGAGGACCATGCACGCCGCCCATCCTTCAGGCCGATCGCCCTCACCAAGAGCGCCCGAATGTCGGCGATGTGGGCGCACGCGGCGCACAACTCTCGCTCCACCTCCGGCGTCACCATGAGGCTGCCAATATTGGCGGCGCGGGCGAGCTGGTTGAGATTGCTGGCCACCCGCGACTGTCCGAGCAGGGCGAGGATTTGCGCGAGTGTCTTGGTGTCGGAGATCATGACACCTGAGCGACCCTGCCGACGCAGGCCGCAGCTATCGAGTGCTTTGGCCTTAATGAACGTGCCGAGCGGCATGTCGCCAGTGCGGTGTTCCAACTCTCGGCGCTCGTCTGGGCTCAATCTCAAAGAAAACGGCGGGAATCGTTTAGTTTTCCGCGTTGCCGCCGTTGTGAATGATTGGCGGACGCTTTCAACAGCGATTGCAGGAGCTTAGCGAGAGAGTGCGCCATTGGGCGGCGCACTCGGAGCTCAAAGGTCATCGACCCACTACCCCTTGCGGTGCATCATCGCGAAGGCGTCTGTCCGCCGCCCAGCGTGTCGTTGGGGAGGCTGTCACGCCTCCGGGTAGCGTTCAGGTATCGAGATCGCCACGCAAAGCCCTTGGGGCGTGTTGGGTTCGATGCGAAAGCTGAACTGGTCGCCATAAGTGGCTTGGAGGCGTTGCCGGACATTGCGCAACCCAATGCCGGATCTGAGGTTGCCCTGCTCCATCAAGGACGGGTCACCTGGACCCGTATCGCGAACGCGGATTTCCAAGTGTTCGTCCTCAATCCAGGCTTCGAGCTCGATCCGCGTTTGGCACAAACTCTCGCTGACAGCGTATTTGATGGCGTTTTCAACCAAAGGTTGGAGCAGAAGGTAAGGGAGGCGCACGGCGAGCGAGGGGGCTGTTGTGTGAAAGTTCACATCCAGTCGATCTTCGAAGCGTATTTTTTCGATGGCCAAGTACATTTTGATAATGTCAATCTCATGCTCAAGGTCGTGATCAAGGTCTTCGTCATGATCAAGGCTCACACGCATAAAGTTGGCGATGAGCGATATGGCGCGAATGACGTCTTCGTTTCGATTTTTTTGTGCAAGAAAGGAAACAGAGTTCAGCGCGTTGAACAAAAAGTGTGGATTGATTTGGTTTTTCAGAAGCTTAAGGCGTGAGTTTTGATATAAACTCTCGGCGCGAAGACGTTTGATGGTTTCTTCCTTGGCCTTTTCGTTGGCTTGGCGAGCCTCGCGCTCAGCAGACTGTGTCAGCTCGCGCTCTTCCAGCCACCGGAAGTAAACAACAAAGGCATGGTAGCACACAACCCAGCAGGCATAAACAATAAGTGAGGCGAACAACCATCCGCCATAGTCTTCAGCGTTGACGTGTTCGCCCGTGAGCCACTCAAATGTGGCCAGCCGCGCAACCGTCCAAATCAGCGCGGCGACAACGATCCCGACGGCGTTGACGAGGGATCGACGCCACACCGGCCCCCGCCATGAGCGCGCGACAATGGCGCCCAGCGGGTGGCTGATGACAAAACCCAGCACGGATTGGGTGACGGTGTGGATCGCGTGCGGCCATTGTCCGGGGTTATACCAAAGCGTCAGGCTCAGATAAAAAACAACGGTGAAGCCAGACCACCCGGCGATCTGAAACATCCAATAGTAACGCGGATCAATAGGATGCCCGCGGCCAATGCCCGTCGCCACAACGCCACCTCAAGAGCCATGCTGTACACAGCCTCAAGCGCGGCGGAACTTGCGTTTTGTGTCAACCGTTTTGACCATTGCTGATGCAGGCGGCGCAGATGCGGCGGGAGTATCGAACATGCTAAAGACCGTTGTATGCGACGATGAGGCGCCCGCGCTGGAGCTGACCTGCGCGCTGCTGCAACGGACGGGACAAGTCGACATCGTGCTGGCCAGTCAGTCGATCCACGACGTGGTCGATCGCGTCAATGAGGGCGGTGTCGATCTGTTGGTGCTCGACATTGAAATGCCGGGCCTGAGCGGGGTGAGCGCTTTTGAGCAGGTCGCGGTTCAGCCCAAGCCTCTGTTGATCTTCGTCACCGCGCACCCAGAGTACGCGGTCGACGCCTTTGGGGTCGACGCCATCGATTACATTCTCAAGCCGCTCGATCCGGGGCGCGTTCTTAAGTCGGTCGAAAGGGCGCAGCGTATGCGCGCGTTGATCCGAGCGGCGGAAGACGAAAGCGGCGGCGCCTCGATCGCTTCAGACCTTGGCGACACCATCAAGATCCGAGATTCCGGCAATGTCTATTTCGTGCGATACGAAGACGTCCGCTGGATTGAGGCGGCCGGTGATTATTCGCTGATCCACACTGAGGGCCGTGACTACGCGATGCGAGCGACGATCCGTTCGCTTGAAAGCCAACTGCCGAAAAACCAGTTCGTGAGAGTGCACCGCTCCGCCATCATCGCCCAAAAATACGTGGAGTCCGTGCGGCTGCTGGCCAAGGGCGAGGCCCTCATCATGCTCACCGGCGGCGCATCGGTGAAGGCCAGTCGCAGCTATCGCGACGTCGTGCGCGCATTGACCCAACGCGTCTGATCGCGTGCATTGCGCCAGCCTTGGCCGTCC
>CAZADA010000177.1:0-3625 GCA_964483775.1 uncultured Caulobacterales bacterium | reverse complement strand
CCCGCATCGCATACGATCCTCGCCGCATGGCCGCCATCACCGGCCTCATTCATGGCCTGGCTTTGCTTCCCAGCATGGCTCACGCGCAGTCAGGCGAGCTCGCCTCGTGTGTGAGCGCGCCGATGGATGAGCCGCGCGCCATACCAGGCGGCGCCTTCCAGATGGGCTCTGATCAGCACTATCGCGAGGAAGCGCCCGTGCGTGAGAGGCGGGTCGGCGCCTTTCGGATGGACGCCCATGAGGTCACCAACGCCCAGTTTTCGACGTTTGTGGAGGCGACGGGCTATGTGACGCGGGCCGAAAGGGGGCCAGACCCGGTGCGTCACCCTGAATTGCCGCCCGAAGCGTTGCAGCCCGGATCAGCGGTCTTCGTGCCGCTCAATGAGCGCCGCGGGGTGCAATGGTGGGCGTTTGTCCCGGGCGCCCATTGGCGCGCCCCCGAGGGGCCCGGCTCGGACCTTGAGGGACGGATGCATCATCCCGTTGTGCACATCGCCCATGAAGATGCGCTGGCGTTCGCCGCTTGGGCGGGAGGGGATCTGCCCACTGAGGCGGAATGGGAGTTTGCCGCGCGCGGCGGGCTCGACGGGGCGACCTATGAATGGGGCGAAGCCCATCCCAATGACGGCCCCGCCCGCGCCAACACCTGGCAGGGTCCGTTCCCCGTGTCGAACACGGGCGATGATGGCCACGTTGGAACCGCCCCTGTGGGCTGTTATGCGCCCAATGGGTATGGGCTCTACGACATGACTGGGAATGTGTGGGAGCTCGTCAAGGATGGCGGCGACGGGGCAAATCTGGGCCTGATGAAGGGGGGATCGTTTTTGTGCTCCGACAATTTTTGCCAGCGCTACCGCCCGAGCGCACGTGAAACGCAAGAGCTTGATTTTTCGACCAATCACATTGGTTTTCGCGTGATTTATCGCGACTAGGCTGTGGTGAGACGTTTGAAACGCGTCTCGGGTCTGGCGCTCGGCGGCAGGCTTGGATATGTCGAAGATCTGTGTCCATCGCCCGCGCGCGCACCGCGATGTGTCTGGCCGCGCCGCGCGACAACCAAAAGGCGCCGTTCCCATGGACGTCAAAGACAACATCCTCCACGCCATTGGTCCCACACCCTTGGTCAAGCTGAACAAGGTCGCGCCTGCGGGTGGAGCTCAGATTTGGGCCAAATGCGAATACATGAACCCCACCGGCTCAATCAAAGATCGCATGGGACCTTACATCATTGAGCAAGCTGAAAAGGCTGGGCAGCTTAAACCAGGCGGTGTGATTGTTGAGAACACGTCAGGCAATACCGGTCAATCTCTGGCCATGGCGGCGGCGGTTAAGGGCTACAAGTGTATATTCACCCTGCCGGACAAAATGAGTCAGGAAAAGATTGATATGATGCGCGCCTATGGCGCTGAGGTGGTGATCACACCCACCGATGTTCCGGGCGATTCACCTGATCACTATGTCAATACAGCCAAGCGTATAGCGTCGGAAACACCGGGCGCCTTCTACGTCAATCAATACCACAGCCCGTGGAATATTGATGCGCATTATTACAATACCGGCCAGGAGATTTTCCAACAAACGGACGGCGGCAAATTTGACGTCTTTATGGGCGGCACCGGAACCGGAGGCACTGTCTCTGGTGTTGGGCGGTACATGAAAGAGCATGCGCCGCATGTGAAGATCATTGGCGTCGATCCGCTGGGGTCGGTGCACTATCAACTGTTTAAGACCGGACAATTGCCCACCGCTTATGTCTACGCCGTTGAAGGGATTGGCGAGGATATCGAGTGCGAAGCGATGGATTTCTCGGTCGTGGACGACATGATCCAAGTCAACGACCGCCAGTCCTTTGAAGCCGCGCGTCGGTTGGTGCGTGAGGAGGGGCTGTTTGTTGGCGGATCATCCGGCTCGATCGTCGCCGCGGCCGTTGATGTCGCCCGCACCATGACGCCTGACCAAGTGATTATTGTCACCCTGTGCGATTCAGGAACCCGGTACATTTCCAAGTTCTTGTCGGACCGGTGGATGGCGGAGCACGGCTTCTTGGATCATGGCCCGGATCTTGGTCTCGTTTAAGTCGTCATGAGCGAGGCCAATCTCAGCCCCATCACCGCCGCGGCCGACGAACCGCTCGCCAAGGTGGTCGGCCTGATGCGCGAGCACGGTGTGTCCCAAGTGCCGATCAAAGATGGGGCCAACCTAACCTCCATCGTCCACGAGGCAGACATCTTGCGCGGCTTGCGCGAGCATCGCCTCTCGCCGGACAGCCCCGTGAAAGAGGCCGCCCAACGCATTTCGGGGTTGATCTACCCCAAGGCGCGTCTTGAAGAATTGTTCCACATCTTTGAGACCGACCATGTCGCCGTTGTGGTCGATGGCGGCGAAGTCTGCGGCGTGATCGCGCAAATCGATTTGATCGAACACTTGGCCAAGCGTGAACGCGAGCCCGTTGTGGAAGGAACCGCCTCATGAGCAAAAACACACGGTTCGCCACGCGCTGCATCCACGCCGGCCAGGCGCCTGATCCAAGCACGGGCGCGATCATGACGCCGGTGTACCAGACCTCAACTTACGTGCAGTCCAGCCCCGGAACCTTCATCGAGAACTACGACTACTCGCGATCGGCCAATCCGACCCGCAGCGCCCTGGAAGCCAATTTGGCGAGCCTTGAAGGCGGGCGTCATGGCGTGTGTTTCGCCTCGGGCGTGGCCTCGCTAGCGGCGTGCATTCATTTGCTGAACGCCGGCGACCACGTGTTGCTGTGCGATGACGTCTATGGCGGCACGTTCCGCATGTTCAACAATGTCTTCAACCAGCTGGGCATTGGGTTCACCCGCGTTGACATGACCGACCTTGACGCCGCGCGCGCCGCCTTCACCGACAAGACGCGACTTGTGTGGCTCGAAACGCCGACCAACCCGACCCTTAAGGTGATCGACATCGAGGCCATGGCCGACATGGCGCGCGAGCAGGCCGCCATCAGCGTCATCGACAACACCTTCGCCTCGCCTTATCTGCAAAACCCGCTGGCGTTGGGCGCCGACATCGTCAGTCATTCGGCGACAAAGTACCTGGGCGGGCATTCCGACCTGGTGGGCGGCGCCTTGGTCACCAACGACGACACGTTGGCCGAGCGCCTCCACTATGTACAAAACGCCGTTGGCGCTGTGCCCGCGCCGTGGGACTGTTTTTTGCTGTTGCGCTCAACCAAGACCTTGCACGTGCGCATGGAGCGCCACTGCGCCAACGCAGCGACCATCGCCGACTGGTTGGCCGGGCGGCCGGAAATCGAGCGGGTCCTGTATCCAGGCCGCGAAGATCACCCCCAGCACGCCATCGCCGCCAAGCAAATGCGTGGCTTTGGCGGCATGATCACGCTCGTTCTCAAGGGCGGCCTTGATCAATCACGCGCCTTTCTTGAGGCGCTTGAGGTGTTCTCGCTCGCTGAATCGCTCGGCGGCGTGGAGTCGCTCGTCGAACACCCCGCCATCATGACCCACGCCTCGGTGGATGCCGACAAGCGCGCCGCACTGGGGATCACCGACGGTTTGGTGCGCCTCAGCGTGGGTATCGAAGACGTTGACGATCTCATCGCCGACCTCGACCGCGCCTTGAGTTTTGAGGC
>CAZADA010000176.1:0-3639 GCA_964483775.1 uncultured Caulobacterales bacterium | reverse complement strand
GGGCACCTCCGAACTTCGTGATCAGGACTGCAGCGATACCGCCGACAACCAATTCGATGACCAAGGCGCCGAAGATGGACGACGAAGGCATGCCATCGAAAGCGAGGCTCACGAGACGCGAAACGCCATACATACTGAAGACAACGGCTCCGGTTAGCAGCGCTGCGCGCATCAAGCTTTGCATGACCGCACCACAGAGCATGATGACACCGGATGCGAGCAACAAACCGCCGGGCGCTCTGATCTCCGACATCAGGTTTGGGTCGGTACCAAGCGTGATGTGATTGGTGGCGAAGAATGTATGCGGCATGAAGAGAACCGAAAGTCCAATCAGTGCTGCCATCGTTCCGGAGAGCGCCAGGAAAATGCGTGTGACGGGGTATTTCATGCGACCGCCCTCCAAATACCGGTTGCTGCAACATCTTTTGCGTACTCGCTGAAATCTCTCGGTGGGCGCCCCAGGGCGCGCTGGACGCCGTCTGCGAGGTGGGCGTTTCGGCCATCGAGTATCGTTGTGAACAGGTAATCGAGAAGCCAAAGGACTTCGTGCGGCGCGCCGGTCTCCTCGACGCCACTAATGAAGGCATCATGAGGTACGTCTTGATAGGTGATCGTTCGTCCCGTCGCGCTTGAGAGTTCACGGGCGACATCAGTAAAGGTCATCAACCGCGGCCCGGTTACCTCATAAATCTGACCCGCATGACCGGGCTCGGTGAGCGCTGCGACGGCAACATCTGCGATGTCATCGGCATCTGCAAAGGGCTCGGGTGTATCACCTGCTGGAAGGGTGATTTGACCCGTCTCCACGAGCTCAGCAAACGCCCCTTCCGAGAAGTTCTGATTGAACCAAGCCGCTCGAACGATAGTCCAGTCCAGACCACTTTGTTGCAATGCCCGTTCACTAAGCATGGCCTCATCTTCGCCGCGTCCCGACAGCAAGACGGCACGCTTCACGCCGAACCGTTCGGCTTTTCGAATGAAGGCGTGGATCGTGTCGCTGGCATCGGGAACGGCCAAGTCGCCAGAGTAGCTGATATAGACCCGTTCCACGCCTTTCAGACAGGCGTCCCAGGTTGAGGCTTTCAGCCAGTCGAAAGACGGTGACATCGACCGCGACCCGAGGCGAACTGGAACGCCTTTTTGGACTAGGCGTTCGGCGACCCGTGATCCCGTTTTGCCGGTGGCGCCAACCACAAGGGTCAGGCCCGGCTCAGGTTTTGGACGTTTAAAGAATAAGTTCATTGGCTCGCTCCTTTCGTGTCTGAGCGAGCCAACCGTCTCATGTCATCGGAGGTCATTCTTGGTGCCGCGCGACAGACTTTTGGTTTCACGCGCCAAGTTCTCCGGAACCGGTCAATCAGTTTGGAGGTGATTGAGCCGCTAGACGATAAGACCGGGGTGTTTCCCCCTTCCAGCGCTTAAACGCTTTCGAGAAAGTGCTTTGTTCTGAGTACCCTGTGAGAAAGGCAATCTCCGCTAGACTGTACTCCGTATCTTGAAGAAGACGCTCGGCGAGCGTTCGACGCGCATCGTCGACGATGTCCTGATAGGCGAAACCGCGATCCGACAGTCGTCGCTGCAGAGATCGACCGCTCATTCCCAATCGCGAGGCGATATCCGATATCATCGGAACACCTTCGCTTAACGATGACGACACCTGATTGCGGACCCTCTGCGCCAGTCCCGTATCATCGGTCAGCGAGGCGAGTTCCTTCTCCATGTGTAGATCAAAGAACTCAGAGGTCTTTTCATCTGCCAGACGGTTGCTGCGGTTCAGATCGTGATGCCCGATTTCCAGACCGTCATGCACCGCGCCAAAATGAATGGGGCAGCCGAAGAGTTCTTCGAACTCCGATGCATCCTTTGGGGCTGAATGTACAAAGGTCACCTGAACGGGCTTAAAAGCGCTATCGCTTACTTCTCGGCTCAACGCGGTCGCCGCCGCCACCGCTAACTCGTTGGTCATGTGCAAGCCAAGGCGCTTAGGATCACCTTTATGCACCCGCATGAAGGCTGCGTTCGGCTTTCGGTCTACCGAGTAATTGGCAATGCTGGTCACCACCCTGCCAAACCTCTCGACCCGTTTGAACGAACCAAGAAGGGTGACAGCAGACTTAAAGGCCAGTCCAAATGCGCCGTAGTCATCGCATCTCATGCCGGAACCGACACGAACCGCAACGGATCGACCCTCATCACCATGCGCTGCGATCTGTTCAATGAGATCGAAGAAATCGGAGTCCTGGATCATTTGATCCGGTTGAACGTCTGCGCCGGGTAGCACTCCCACCACCCGAAGCAAGGCTTCACGATCCATGCTTGCGGGAGCTTGGTTCAAAAAGCGTTCAACAAAGAAACCGGCTATGTATCCCAAATCAAACACCTAGCTCCGTGCTGTCGGCGCACTGATATGGAAACCACCTTGGTTCAGAAAGCGTGATTCCGGAAGTCAGTTACAGAGCTGTACCGATCATTGCCTCAATGTCCTCGACCCGCCCAGACTCTGCCGCTTGGTTTTCGATTGGCCATAGACCGTTTCCGGCGATTTTGCACCGCTTGGGTGCTGTTTCCGGATTGTCAGGATTTGGTGATCTCGGTCAGTCGTCACCGATGTCCAATCTGTGTCCAGGCAAATGGGCGTCGAAACAACTACATAAGTGGGTTAGTCACGACTATGGCGCACCGGAGGAAATGAAACTGGGAACGCCTATGTCATTGCTTTCGCGATGAATTTATAGGGCAACCACAACTTCGGGCTTGGTCTCTGTCCCAGATAAGACTGTAAGTGGCCGTTCGCGCACAACTATGAAACGGCAAGTCGTGGCCCTAATTTGCCGTTGGTTTGTCACGTTCGTGAGAGGCCTAAACGCGCCCCAAAGCAGCCGGTGAATAACTCTAATTTCGGATATGTGAGCGCGTCTCGATCAACGTTCTGTATCTAGGCGGGCTAGGAGGCCGTGGGTCCAGGCACGGATGTCTTGCCAGTCTCGATAGTCTCCCTCCTTAACTCCGGCAGCGATTGATAGAACTCGCAGGAGGAGGCGAGTTGACCACGGTCCCCGTCTGAAATTCAGAACTCCTCCAAATCGTCCGACGGATATTGGCTCCAACTCCGGGACAAGTCCGCTGAGTTGGACAGAGTAATCATCGGCTTTGCGCGTCGTCTCAGGTGTCACTTTGGCCAGGGTGAGACACGTAAAGAACAGAGCCGTGGGTATGTTGCTCAGCGAAGTGCGGTTCAATCTCAGGAATTCTACGGCCTCCGGGAGCCATCGGTCGTATCGAATGGCGCTTCCAACGATTACGAGGTCGTAGCCTTTTGGACTGCCAGCATCCGATACCGCTTTGATATCGACCGAGGCTCCGGTCATACCTACCACATCGCCTATGAATCCCGCGACTTCGCGGGTTGATCCGAGCCGGCTGTCGTAAGCCACGAGTATCTTGTTGCTTGGATGTGTCATGACGTATTCTCTCGAGATCCGTGGGGACGAGCCCGGTCAAGATTTTGACCGGGCGGCGCCGAATTTGGTGATTAGGACAGCGGCGATGCCGCCAATGACGAGCTCGATGACCAATGCGCCCATGATTGAGGACGACGGGAAGCCATCGAAGATTAGGCTGACGACCCGCGAGACACCG
>CAZADA010000175.1:0-3730 GCA_964483775.1 uncultured Caulobacterales bacterium | reverse complement strand
CCGCCGACCTCTTGAATGCCATTCAAGCGCTCTCCCAACTGAGCTATGGCCCCATGCACGCTGAGCGAGGCAGCACACTAGGCGCAGGGCGTGCATTGATCAAGCACTTGCCCACCCATTGGCGCGCGGCCCCCGACTGCTTGGACGATCAGTGCTCGTCGTCCTTCTCACCATCGCCGAAGGACTCGCCGGCAAGGGTGTCATCATCATCGTCTTCTTCGAGGAATGGCATGTCATCCTCGCCGCTCGACGAATCGTCTTCGTCGTCGCCAAAGTCCTCGGTTAGCAATTCATCGTCGCCTTGCTCTTCATCGTCGACATCGTCTTCGATGGTCAGGTCTTGGCCATCGCCGGCAGCGACATCACCGGCGAGTTCGGCGGCGCCTTCTTCCTCGGCCTCATCATCCTCTTCAGGCTCGGCGGGTGGTTTTTCTTTAGGCGGACGTGTTTCTTTGGCCACTGGCGGCGCAGCGGTTTCAAAGAAAGACAGCGGATAAGCCTCACCCGTGTATGGCGAGACCACCGGATCTTTGTTGAGATCGTAGAAGTTCTTGCCTGTTTCGGGACATGTGCGCTTAACACCAAGTTCTGGCCGGGGCATGGAGCGTCTCACCCTTGTCGGATCTTCAAGCTTTGGCGCGGTCGCTTGCCATGATCTCGCGGCAGTGTCAAAAGCCTCAGCGCCTTATGATCCCTCTTGCACGGACCTTGTCCCCATCGTGGCGTTTTCCACTGGTTTCTCAGGACCCGTGCGCGCAAAGCGCAGCGGCCCTCTCCTCGGCGCCCTTCGCCCGCCCGGCGACAAGTCGATTTCGCATCGTGCGCTCATTCTCGCCTCGTTGGCTGAGGGGGCGACCCGCATCACCGATTTGCTTGACGGCGCCGATGTGATGGCGACCGCCAACGCGCTGCGCGCTTTGGGCGCGGATGTTGGGCGCCAAGGGGACGGAGCCTGGGTGGTGCGCGGCGTCGGCGATGCGGGGTATCGCACGCCTGACGGCCCGTTGGACTTGGGCAATGCGGGGACGGGATGTCGTTTGGTGATGGGCGCCATGGCCGGATCGGCCGTGCGGGCGACGTTCACCGGCGATGCGAGTTTGTCCTCACGGCCCATGGGTCGGGTGCTGGAGCCGTTAGCGGCGATGGGGGCCGACGTGTCGAGCCATGATGGGCGCTTGCCGGCGGTGATTACCGGTCGCCGCCCGTTACGCGCCATAAGCTGGGACAACCCCAAGGGCTCGGCGCAAGTGAAGTCGGCGGTGCTGCTCGCGGGCCTTCAGGCGCAGGGCGACACCGTGGTCACCGAACCGTTTTTGTCGCGCAACCACACCGAGATCATGCTGGCCGACTTTGGCGCTGAGGTCGTGTCGGCCCCCTCGAACGGCGGCTGGCGGCACGCCATCACAGGACCGTGCGGGCTGGTCGCACCTGCGCATGACGTCAGGGTTCCCGGCGATCCCTCGTCGGCGGCGTTCGC
The DNA here is from genome assembly GCA_964483775.1 of uncultured Caulobacterales bacterium. Lineage (GTDB taxonomy): Bacteria > Pseudomonadota > Alphaproteobacteria > Caulobacterales > Maricaulaceae > CAZADA01. Next base: position 2,253 of record CAZADA010000175.1, on the reverse strand, counting down.
TGCGGCGGCCGCGCTGATCACGCCGGGCAGTCACGTAACCATTGAGGGCGTGATGGCCAACCCCTTGCGTACGGAGGGGCTGCGTGCGCTCGCGCCCGACGCCCGCCCCGATCCGGCCGGCGGCGGCGAGACGTGGTCCGTCGCCTATGACGACCAGCGACAAGGGCGCATCTTTCGTCAGGTTGATATGGCCAACGCCATGGATGAGGCGCCGATCCTCGCCGTCGCGGCCGCCTTCGCCACTGGGGTAACCCGTTTTGAGGGCTTTGACGAACTGCGGGTCAAGGAGAGCGATCGCATTGCGGCGACCTGCGCTATGCTCGGTGTGAATGGCGTGACCACGGAGGCTTGGGATGACGGCTTTGCTGTGCATGGCGCTGGACCTGACGGCGTGGCCGGGGGTGGTTTGGTCGCCACGCGCCACGACCACCGCATCGCCATGAGCGCGCTGGTGCTCGGCTTGGCGGCGCGGGAGCCGGTGACCATCGATGACGCCTCAATGATTGCGACCAGTTATCCTACGTTCTTTGACGATTTCAGCGCGCTTGGCGCGCGCTTTGAGATGTTGGACACACGCCCATTGGGAACACAGCTATGATCATCGCGGTCGACGGCCCTGCGGGCGCAGGCAAAGGCACGATCGGTCGCCGGCTCGCGGCGCACTATCAGCTGGGCTATCTCGACACCGGACTGCTCTACCGCGCTGTGGCGCACGCGGCGCTGGCCGCGGGCGCGTCGGATGGGGACAGCGAAGCGTTGAGCGCGTTGGCGCGTGCGCTTGACATCAACACGTTGAACGAAAGCGTTTTGCGCACGGCCGAGATCGGCGCCAAGGCGTCCAAAGTCGCCGCCCATGCGGGCGTGCGCGCAGCATTGCTTCAGCGCCAACGCGACTTCGCCAACCAACCGGCTGGCGCCGTGCTTGATGGACGCGACATCGGCACGGTTGTGTGTCCCAACGCGCCAGTAAAGCTCTTTGTCACCGCCGCGCTGGTGGTGCGCGCACAACGGCGGGCGGCGGAATTGCGCGCCAAGGGCCATGATATCAGTGATGAGATGATGGCGGCCGACTTGGCTGAACGCGACGCGCGGGACTCCTCACGCGCCGATGCGCCCATGCGCACAGCCAAGGACGCAGCCGTGTTGGACACCACACATCTGAGCAAAGACGCCGCCTACCAAGCCGCTCTGGACATTGTGCGCGCAACGTTGGAAGCTGATCAAACATCGCCATAAGGATGGGCAATAGCTACATCTGACACACATTTTATCGCTCTAGGGCTTTGCCTTAGCGGCGTTGGCGGTTTATGCACGCGGGCTGGACTGGCGCCCGCGCCTCACCACTGAAGGAATTTGCCATGTTTGACGGAGCCCGAGACTGACTATGACTGATGCGTCCACCTTTAACCCCACAACTGAGGAATTCTCCGAGCTGCTCGAAGCCAGCCTCGCAAGCCGCGATTTGCGTGAAGGCACGGTTGTCAGTGGCACCGTCACAGCGATCGAAAACGATTTTGTGACGATTGACGTGGGGCTGAAGACCGAAGGGCGCGTGCCATTGCGCGAATTTGTGCAGCATGGCGAAAAAGAAGAGGTCAATGTCGGCGATTCGATTGATGTCTATTTGGAGCGCATCGAGAACGCCCTGGGCGACGCCAATCTGAGCCGGGAAAAGGCTCGCCGCGAGGAAGCCTGGAACCGCCTTGAGCGCCAGTTTGAGGGCGGTGAGCCGGTCAATGGCGCCATTGTCGGGCGCGTGAAAGGTGGATTCACCGTTGATTTGGGCGGCGCCAACGCGTTCTTGCCCGGCAGTCAGGTGGATATCCGACCCGTCAAGGACGTCGGACCTTTGCTCAACAAAACGCAGCCGTTCGCCATCCTGAAAATGGACCGACCGCGCGGCAATATCGTCGTCTCACGTCGCGCCGTGTTGGAGGAAAGCCGCGCTGAACAGCGCGCCGAGCTGGTCAATCAGCTTGCCGAGGGCGAAGTGCGCGAAGGCGTGGTCAAGAACATCACCGATTACGGGGCGTTCGTGGATTTGGGCGGCATTGACGGCCTGCTGCACGTCACCGACATGTCCTGGAAGCGGGTCAATCACCCCAGCCAGGTGCTCTCGGTCGGCGACACCGTCAAAGTGCAGATCGTCAAGATCAATCCTGAGACCCAGCGCATTTCGCTTGGCATGAAGCAATTGCAGAGCGACCCCTGGGAAGGCGTTGAAGCCAAGTACCCGGTCAATTCGCGCTTCCG
>CAZADA010000174.1:0-3763 GCA_964483775.1 uncultured Caulobacterales bacterium | reverse complement strand
CGAGCAGGGGCGTAGTGCGGCAGCTCCCAGGCGGGGTGCACGTTGACGAGCACCTTTTGCCACACCGGCACGCAGAAACTCGTGCGCAATCTCACCGCGGCGGAAATTGTCGCCCAATTGATGATCGCTCGCGATGACCTTGAAGACTGGCCCTCATCGGCGGAAGACCGTCAGATCACCAACATTGTCTTCATGGGCATGGGCGAGCCACTCTACAATACAGACAACGTCTTGGCCGCCATTGACACCTTGAGCGACGGCGACGGCGTCGCGATTTCCCGCCGGCGCATCACGGTGAGCACGTCCGGAGTCGTGCCGCCCATGCAGCGTTTGGGGGCGGACGGCCAGGCCATGCTCGCCATCTCGCTGCACGCGGTGACCGACGAATTGCGCGATGTGCTGGTGCCCATCAACAAGAAGTATCCGCTGGCCGAACTTCTCCAGGCCTGCCGCGATTACCCGGGCCTGTCGAACGCGAAACGCATCACCTTCGAATACGTCATGCTCAAAGGCGTCAATGACAGCGACGCCGAGGCCAAAGCGCTCGTGCGCCTCCTCAAGGGCATTCCAGCGAAGATCAATCTGATCCCGTTCAATCCCTGGCCCGGCGCGCCCTATGCGTGTTCCAGCTGGGAGCGCATCGAGGCCTTCGCCGACATCGTCAACCGCGCCGGCTACGCCAGCCCCATCCGCACGCCCAGGGGGCGCGACATCCTCGCCGCCTGCGGGCAGCTGAAAAGTGAGAGCGTGCGAAAAAGGGCGGGTGTGGTGTGAGATTGTTCATCGGCTGGATTTTGAGATACATGTAATGAGCTACGACAGACTTTATCATTATACGAACTTTAGAGGCGTTCATGGCATACTAAAAAGTGGGAATCTTTGGGCGACAAGATTTGATAGCTTAAATGACCCTTCCGAATTGCGAATAGCAATCGACAAATTGGCCGAATTTTGGGAAGAAAAAATTAGGCAGCTCGTCAAAAGTCCCGAGTACACAGATGCTGACATACTTCATGATATAAATAACTTGGCAAATGTATTTATTGATAATACAGCGCCCTATGTTTTATCATTCTGTTCGCGCAGCAATAGTTTTGACGAGGGAAATGGGCGTCTTAGTCAATGGCGGATATATGGCCGATATTGCATTGTATTCAATCGAAAAAGGTTGGAGGCTTGGTTTTCAAGTGTAAAGGAAAAAATGTTTCCGCATGTCGTGTTTGCGGAGCATGACGCGATATCGTACGTAGACGAAAGCGATCTGACCTCGGAGCAAAATGACATATTTCGAAATTTTGCTCATGGAATGATTGAAATGGCGTATTTCAATGATGAGTCGGATTGGAATGATGCTATTGAGCCGTTCGTTAAACTAGGTCCCTTCCTCAAAACACCTGCATATCGAGATGAAGAAGAGTACCGTTTCATGGTGGCGCTTAATCGTCACACTTCACATACGGCCAACGGGATAGTCGATTTTAGAGAGTTCAGTGACCGACCATGTCCGTTTATAAGAATGTTTGACAAGTCGACACTCCAAGAGGCAATCGAAAAAATTATTGTGGGTCCTCAGCCGGAGCGGGAGCATGTGGCCTCCAATCTACTGTTTCTCGCGAAAGCTGAAGAATACGGATTGGATGTGGAAGTATCAGCGGTTGAACTGCGGTAGTTATGCGTTGGCACTAGGACATCTCCCGTGCCCAACGCATCCGCGCCACAGTGGCGACGCGCGCCGGCGACTGAGACCTCTTATCCCCAACCTGTCATGCAGAGCTAACCTGCCCCCATCCCGTCGCGAGGCGGAGGGGATTGGGCGCACACCATCGTCTCAGGAGCGGTGGGGCGCGCCAGGCCGCCGCGCCTATGGCCAAATGGCGCTGGGCGATGTAGCCACGCGCCATGCCCATACCCGATCCCCTCAATCCTCAGCCGCTGCCGGGCGCGAGTTCGGTGGTGTTTCTGAAAACCGTAGTGACCAGCCCCAAGATCGAGGTGGGAGAGTATAGCTACTACCACGCCTTCACCGACCCGAAGAGCTTTGAAAGCAATGTTCGCTACGCCTATGATTTCATTGACGATAAACTGGTGATCGGCAAGTTCTGCGCCATCGCCCACGGCGCCACGTTCCTCCTCAATGGCGGCAACCACAACATTGAAGCGGTGTCGACCTTCCCATTCTTCATCTTTGGCGGCGATTGGGCGGGCGCGCGGCCAGCCGAGGTCAATCGCGGCTCCATCCGCATCGGCCATGATGTGTGGATCGGCTATGACGCGACGATTCTGCCCGGCGTGCGGGTGGGGCATGGCGCGGTGATCGGCGCCAAATCCGTCGTGACTGCCGACGTGCGGCCCTACGCCGTGGTGGCCGGCAATCCGGCGCGGGAAGTGAAACGGCGGTTCGCTGACGCCGATGTGGAGCGCCTGTTGGCCGCAGCCTGGTGGGATTGGCCCATCGAAACCATCACCGCGAACGCGCACAAGCTGGCGAGCGGGGACGTGGACGCCCTCTTGGCGGGTGCGCCCTGAACGAGCACGTGCAGCATGAAATTGCTGCGACTGCGCAAGACGTGAGCCGCATTTGCCCCTTGCGTCCCGCGCAGGGCAGAGTATCTCAAAAGACAACCAGAAAAGGGGAGGAATCTTCGCGTGTCATCCATGCGGCCGACGACAGCAACGCTTTGCTAACGCGGCGCAGTTTGGTTTGAACCCGTGAAGCGGCCACACTCCCCACATAGACTGCTGCGCGCCTGCCCGCGGCCCACTACGGAGGACACGCCATGACTGCGACCATGACCGTACCTGCACCGCCCGCGCGTCCGGGGGAAGCGCCCGACTTTTCCCACGTCGAGGTGCCCGAAGCCGGCCAACTCGCGCGCCCGGCGATTGATGCGGCGTCAGATGGCCTTCGCGACTACGCCTTCGACCTGATCCGCGTGCTCAACCACAATCATGATGCGGTTGGCGAATGGAACCCGCAGCTTGATCCCGCCCTGCTGGTCGAAGGCCTCAAGACGATGGTGCTCACGCGCCAGTACGACGCGCGCATGCTCAAAATGCAGCGGACAAAGCGCCTCTCGTTTTACATGAAGTCGCTCGGTGAAGAGGCTGTCGCCGTCGCCGCCGCCATGGCCCACCGCGATAACGACATGTTTTTCCCAAGCTATCGCCAGCAAGGCGCCTTGATCCAACGCGGCGCCGATCTTGTCGACATGATGTGCCACTGCATTTCCAATGAAGGCGACAATCTCAAAGGCCGGCAACTGCCGGTGCACTATGCTCGCGCTGACCTCAACTGGTTCTCGATCTCGGGGAATTTGGGCACGCAGTATCCGCAAGCGGCGGGTTGGGCGATGGCCAGCGCCATGCGCGGCGAAGACCGCATCGCCGCCACCTGGATTGGCGATGGCACCACAGCCGAGGGCGACTTCCACTCCGGCTGCGTGATCGCCTCAACGTATAAGGCGCCGATCATTCTCAACGTGGTCAACAATCAGTGGGCCATCTCGATGACCCAGGCGATTTCCAAAGGGCAGTCGGCGACCTTCGCCAGCCGCGCCATCGGCTATGGCATGCCGGGCCTGCGGGTGGACGGCAACGACTTCCTGGCCGTGTACGCGGCCACCCAGTGGGCCGCTGAGCGCGCCCGCGCCGGCCATGGCCCCAGCTTGATCGAGACCTACACCTACCGCGGCGAAGCCCATTCGACAAAGGACGATCCCTCGCGCTATCGCCCACAAGATGAGTGGAAATCCTGGCCGCTCGG
>CAZADA010000173.1:0-3873 GCA_964483775.1 uncultured Caulobacterales bacterium | reverse complement strand
GGCGCGGTGAACTTGGTTCATTTTGACGCCCACCTCGACACCTATCCCGCCGCGTGGGGCTGCGAGGTTCACCATGGCTCGTTTTTGCGCCATGCCCTGGAGGAGGGGCTGGTGAAGGGCGAACACACGCTTCAAATCGGCATACGCGGTCCGCTGGCCGCCGCCGAAGACCTGGACATTGTGCGCCAGTTCGGCGTGACCGTGACCACGGTCGACGATGTCCGCGCCGGCCTTGATGAATTTGTGGCGCGCCTGCCAGCGTTTGACGACGGGCCGACGTATGTGTCCTTCGATATTGATTGTCTCGACCCGGCCTACGCGCCAGGCACCGGCACGCCGGTGCCTGGAGGCCTGACCACCTATGAAGTTCAGCGCATTCTGCGGGGGTTGAAGATTGACACGCTCGTGGGAGCGGACGTCGTCGAAGTGTGCCCTCCGTTCGATGTGTCCCAGATCACCGCCCTGGCTGCCGTCGATGTCGTGTTCGAGCTGCTCTGCCTGCGGGCCGACCAGCTGAGGTGACGACCAGCGCGTAGACCCCAGAGGGAAAGGAACGGTCCACCATGCGCGAATCCGGGCGCATCACCGCCGCCATTGAAGTCCTCACCGCCATCGGCGAACAGCGCCGGCCGGCCAAGCTTGCGTTGAAGGACTGGGGGCTGGCCCATCGCTTCGCCGGAGCCAAAGATCGGGCGTGGATTTCCGGCCTGGTGCTCGACACCCTGCGCAAGAAGCGCTCATTGTCATGGCGGGTTGACGCCGATGAGCCTCGCGCTCTGGTTTTGGCGTGCTTGGCGTACGCCTGGAGATGGTCGCTCGAGGCCATCGCTGAAGCCGCAGCGCAAACGCCGCACGGTCCCGGCGCTTTGACCGCTGAGGAGACCGCAGCTCTGGGCGCGCCGCGCGAATTGGGGGAGGCGAGCGAGGGTGTTGCGGGTGACGTTCCCGATTGGCTCGTCCCGCACATGGCGCGCGTGTTTCCAGATGACGCCGTCGCGCAGGGCGTAGCCCTCGCAGTGCGGGCGCCGATGGATCTGCGGGTCAACACCCTGAAGGCTGAACCCGATCGCGTCCGCCAGGCGCTGGCCAGTTTAAACGCGCAAGCCGCGGGCCTGCTCACCACGGCCTTGCGGGTCGGCGCGCCCGAACCGGGCGAACGCGCGGGTCATGTTGAGAGCATCCCCGCCTTCCAAAAAGGGTGGTTGGAGGTGCAAGACCTTGGCAGTCAGGTCGCCGCCGCGGCCGCAGGCGACGTGTTGGGCGCCCAAGTGCTCGACTATTGCGCCGGCGGCGGCGGCAAGACGCTCGCCCTGGCGGCGGCCATGAGCGGGACCGGGCAAGTCTACGCCTACGACGCCGACGCCCGCCGCTTGGCTCCGGCCTATGAGCGGGTGCGCCGCGCCGGCGCGCGCAATGTGCAGTTGCGATCGCCGGCCGAGCGGCAGGGGGCTGTCGACGACCTGGTTGGCAAGATGGACCTGGTGTTCGTCGATGCGCCCTGCACCGGCTCGGGGGTCTGGCGCCGCCAACCCGACGCCAAATGGCGCTTGACCGAGCGCGCGCTGGCCGACCGGCTCGCTGAACAAGACGCTGTCCTGACACAGGCTGCGCGCCATGTGCGCCCGGGCGGCCGTCTGATCTACGTGACATGTTCGCTGTTCGCCGAGGAAAATGAAGACCGCCTCGCCGCGTTCGCGGCCCACCATACCGACTTCACCGCCCTCAACACGTTTGATCAGATCGCCGCCAGCGGTCTGCTTGAGGACCCGTCCGGCGTTTTGGCGCGATGTCGCGCCGATGCGCTGGCTCCCGGCGACCGGGCCGCGCTGCGCCTGACGCCCGCACGCTGCCAGACCGACGGCTTTTTCATCGCTGTTCTCATCCGAGGCGGCGGCTGACGCTTGGCCCTGCTGGTGGTTGCCGCTAGGGTTTCAGCCTCCACACAGTCATCAGCGTTGCAGAGGGTTTTCTCATGCAAATTCGCCATGTCGCACGCGTGATCGTCATCGCGTCCACAGCGGCTCTCGCCGCCTGCGCCAGCGACTATCAGCCTGATCCCGACGACAACTGGGCGCGCGATGATTGGGGCAATCCCTGCAACGCGCCCGCCCATCCTGAACACCGGACTTGCGACGACAAAGCGGCGGACGAATACGTGGTCGACGGCCCCCTCGGACCCATCGAAATTGAACGTTAGCGAAGGCGCCGAGATCTGACCTGATTGACGCGCACGCCGGGCGGCGCTAGGCGCTGGCGATGGAACCGGACACGCCAACCCCGCCTCCCCACCAACGCGTGCTGATTGTCGATTTCGGCAGTCAGGTGACCCAGCTGATTGCGCGGCGTCTGCGCGAGGCCAATGTCTATTGTGAGATCCACCCGTTTCACGCCGTCGACGCTGCGTTTCTGCGCGCCTTTACGCCCAAGGCCATCATTCTTTCTGGCGGCCCGGCCAGCCTAACGCGCGCTGACAGCCCCCGCGCTGCGCCGGAGATCTTCGACCATGGCGCGCCCGTTCTGGGCATCTGCTACGGTCAACAATGCATGGCTGACGCCCTCGGCGGGGGGATCGAGACCGCCGATCATCGCGAGTTTGGCCGTGCGGACATTGAGATTGTCCATGACAGCCCGCTGTTTGACGGACTCAGTCCGCTCGGCGCCCACGAACCGGTGTGGATGTCCCATGGCGACCGCATCACCAGTTTGCCCGAGGGGTTTCACACCATTGCGCGCACGCCCAGCGCCCCCTTCGCCGCCATCGCTGATGAGGCGCGCAGCTTCTACGGGGTCCAGTTCCACCCTGAAGTGATCCACACCCCCAATGGGGCGCGCATGCTGCGCAATTTCACCCACACCATCGCCGGGCTCACGGGTGACTGGACCATGGCGGCGTTCAAAGATGAAGCCATCGCCAAAATTCGCAATCAGGTGGGCGATGGCAGGGTGATTTGCGGGTTGTCCGGCGGGGTGGACAGTGCGGTGGCCGCCGTGTTGATCCACGAGGCCATCGGCCATCAGCTGACCTGCGTGTTTGTCGACACAGGGCTTATGCGCGCCGGCGAGGCCGATGAGGTCGTGTCGCTGTTTCGCGGGCACTACAACATACCGCTGGCGCACGTGGATGCGGGCGAGACGTTTTTGGGCAAGCTCGCGGGCGTGGCCGATCCTGAAGCCAAACGCAAGATCATCGGCGCCGCCTTCATCGATGTGTTCGAGGCCGAAGCGAGCAAGATCGGCGGCGCTGACTTTCTCGCCCAGGGCACGCTCTATCCCGATGTCATTGAAAGCGTTAGCGTCACCGGCGGCCCGAGCGTGACCATCAAGTCGCACCACAACGTTGGCGGTTTGCCCGAACGCATGAACATGGCGTTGGTTGAACCCCTGCGCGAGCTCTTCAAAGACGAGGTGAGGGCGCTGGGGCGCGAGTTGGGGCTGCCTGAGGCGTTTGTGCGCCGCCATCCCTTTCCAGGGCCAGGTCTCGCCATTCGCATCCCTGGGGACGTCACCCAAGACAAAGTGGCGCGGCTGCAAATGGCCGATAAGATTTACTTGGAAGAGATCCGAAAAGCGGGCCTTTACGATGAGATCTGGCAGGCCTTTGCGGTGCTGCTGCCCGTGCAGTCAGTGGGCGTGATGGGTGATGAGCGCACGTACGACCAGGTTCTCGCCCTGCGCGCCGTCACAAGCACCGATGGCATGACGGCGGACTTCTTCCCGTTCGACCACGACTTCTTGGGCCGCACTGCGACGCGCATCATCAACGAGGTGCGCGGCGTCAACCGCGTGGTCTACGATGTCACGTCCAAGCCGCCGGGCACCATCGAGTGGGAATGACTGAGCGCGGCTGAGCACGCAACGGCGCCGTGTCGCCGC
>CAZADA010000172.1:0-3907 GCA_964483775.1 uncultured Caulobacterales bacterium | reverse complement strand
CCGACGAGCCGACCAACGCCCCCGTGATCAACAGCGCGGTGTTCTCCAGCGTGAAACCAAGCGCTGCGGCGGCCCAACCCGAATAGGAGTTGAGCATCGACACCACCACCGGCATGTCGGCCCCGCCAATCGGGATGATCAACGTGACCCCGATGGTGAATCCCAACAGCGTGATGATCCAAAACGCCCAGGTCGCCTCACCGCCCGATTGCACCAGCAAGTAAACGCTGAGCGCCGAGAGCGCCGCCAAGCCAAGATTGATCAGGTGCCGCGAGGGCAACAGAATCGGCGCGCCTGACATATTGCCGTTCAGTTTGGCGAACGCGATCACCGATCCTGAAAACGTCATCGCGCCGATCAATGTGCCCAACGACAGCTCGATCAGCGACGCCATCTTCAGCTCGCCAGCTTCGCCAATGCCATAGGCTTCCGGCGTATAGAGGGCGGCTGCCGCCACGAACACCGCCGCCAAGCCGACCAGTGAGTGAAACGCCGCCACCAATTGCGGCATGGCGGTCATGGCGATCCGGTTGGCGATCACCGCCCCGATCCCGCCGCCAACCGCAACGCCGATAATGATCAGCGTCAGGGTCGTCGGGCTCAACGCGCCCTCAAACGAAATCAACGCCAGCGTCACCGCCACCGCCAGCGTCATCCCAATCATGCCGAGCAAATTGCCCCGTCGCGAGGTTTCCGGGCTGGACAACCCGCGCAGGGTCAAAATGAACAATACCCCAGCGACAAGGTATAAAAGCGCAGCGAGATTGGGACCCATTAGACCACTCGATTATCGCGAATGCTGGACCGCACCCACATGTTGAACACCACAGCGATCACCGCCGGCGCGTACATCAACGGCACGCTGACATATTGAAGCACGGGTTCCTGCAAGGCTTCCAGCTGCAAAACGTACCACGTCCCACCAATCGTCGCCGCCAACGCCGCCAGACCGGCAAGCTGCCGCGGCAAGATCATCATAATCACAAACGCCGCAACGCCCGCTGCCGCATACAGCAGAATGACAAACGCCAGGGGCGAGAGCATCGCCAAAGCGGCCATGGCGTCCTGGTTGGCCGAGAACGCCTCGAACGCACGTTGAAACACGTCTGGCAACGCGGTAAAGGCCGCCGCCAAATCGCCGCTGTTCTCGCTGGCCCCGCCCGCCTGGTGCGCGCCGCTGATGGCGGCTTTCAAAGCAAACTGCCCCGCCGCGAGCGCCGGCGAGAACACAAAAACCCAAAACACCAATCTCCACATACCAACCCCCGTGTGCGCCCATTGGCCCCAGCCACCACCCCTTGTAGCGGGCCAACGCCTGCCTAGGCCAGCCGGAAGTGCTGGAGGGCTGCAGCCGCGACCGGCCCGCCCCATTCCTGGACGAAGTGCCCAGCGTCCTGCACCTCCATGGGCTCAGGCGCGTTGCGGATCGAACCCGCCAGCGCGCGCATAATGTCAGGGCCAAGCACGGGGTCTTGCATGCCGATGGCGACAAAGCTCTCCCCGGCCCAACGCTCTCTCAAAAAGCCGAGCGCGCGTTTGCTGGTCTCAACGCCGGGCATGTCCGGCGTACGCGGAACGATTTCAGGAAACGCCCGCACGCCCGCCTTGTAGCGCTGGTCAGGGAACGGGGCGTCATAGGCCGCAATTTCATCGTCGGTGAGGTGTGTTGTGCCGCGCGCAATGACACGCCCCACCGGCATGTCAGGGTTCGCCTCCGCATAAGCGCGCCAGGCCTCCCAGCCAGGCCCAGGGGTCTTGCCAACCCCAAGCCCGGTGTTCATCACCAACAGCCGCGTGATCCGGTCGGCATAGTCCATGGGCAGGGTCAAACCGATCAGCCCGCCCCAATCTTGCACGACCAAACACACATTGCGCAGATCCATCCGGTCGAAAAACGCGGTGATCGCGCCGCGGTGAAAGTCCCAGGTGTAGACCGCGTCATCCACCGGCTTGTCCGAGCGGCCAAACCCGAACCAATCAGGAGCAATCACCCGATGGCCCGCCGCCAAAAACGCCGGCATCATCCGACGGTACAGATACGCCCATGTCGGCTCGCCATGCAGACACACGAACGTCGTCTCAGCGTCGAGATTACCCTCTTCGACATAATGCATCCGCAGGCCCTCATAGCCGGGCAGATCCTCAATATAGCGCGGCGCATACGGCCAATCGGACAGATCAACAAACCGTTCGTCCGGCGTGCGCAGCACCTCGCCAAATTGGGTCATGGCGTTTCCTCCAACAGTGTATCGAGTTGCTCTAGCAGACCGGGGGCGTGGGTGAACACCAACTCGGCAATCAGCGCCGGATCGGGCGGATCAACGGCGTGCGCCAACCGATGGCGCGTCAGCGCAATCTCGCCCCAGGCGATGTCCGGCGTTGAGGATTTGAAATTCTGTGCAATGCGCGACGCCGCTTCGCCCGCCAGCACCAACGCGTACGCCGCCGCGAACACAGCATTGGGATCATCAACAAATCCGGCTGCGTCATACCCACTGGCCGCATCGCACGCCATCGCCACATAGCGGCGCACGCGCCGGCACTCTTCGATGGAAAACGCCGACATCGGCCCAAAACGCCTCACCGCCCAGCGTCCCCCGCCCGGCGGCAGATCGGTCATGAGCGGCCGGCCTCAACAGCCCGATGAAAGACCTGGCGCGTCACCCGGCGCGCCATGCCGAGCCGCCCGCCAAAGAGGAAAACGGCCGCGAGGGCGGAGCGCGCGCGCATCACCGCTGTTTTTTCTTGTACATCGCCAACATGCGACGGGTGACCAGAAAGCCGCCGAAGATGTTGACGCTCGCCAGCACCACCGCGATGACACCAAACGTCTTGGAGGCGATCGCAGCCCCTTCGCTAGCGCCGCCAACCGGCTGGGCCGCAGCCGCCAACAGAGCGCCAACGACGATCACCGACGACACAGCATTGGTCACCGCCATGAGCGGGGTATGCAAGGCGGGCGTCACGCTCCACACGACGTAATAGCCGACAAACACCGCCAGCACGAACACGCTCACCTGAGCAACAAATCCCGCATCCATGTGCGCCTCCAACGACCCGTGATACCCTAGCGGCGGTTACCGCGCCCACGCAACCTGGCGGCTCGGCGACGCCCGCCCCCGATCACCCCGCCACAGAACACGCACATGGTTCGGCGCGCCTACGCCGCCACGGCTGCAAGGCGTTCGTGCACCACCTCACCGCCGCGGGTGAGCAACATGCCCTTGACGATCTCATCGTCATAGTCCGGCGCGTAAGGCGCAGTCTCGCCGCCTTCGACCGCGTCGCCAGTGATCAACGTGATGAAATTGACCAAGTTCTTGGCATAAAGCGAGGAGGCGTCAGCCCCCATCCGGCCAGGCAAATTGGTGTGACCCAGGATGGTGACGCCGCCCTGCGTGCGCACCGCCTCGTCAGGCTTTGAGCCGTCCACATTGCCGCCCTGCGCCGCCGCAATGTCGACCAACACCGACCCAGCGCGCATGGAGCTCACCATGTCCGCCGTAACAAGCCGCGGGGCCGGCCGCCCCGGGATCAACGCTGTGGTGATCACAATGTCTTGTTTGGCGATATGGCTGGCCACCAGTTCAGCCTGCTTGGCTTTGTAGGCGTCCGACATTTCCTTAGCGTAACCGCCCGCGTCCTGCGCAGCGGCGAACTCGTCATCCTCCACCGCGATGAATTTGGCGGCGAGCGATTCCACTTGTTCTTTCGCGGCCGGGCGCACATCGCTCGCCGACACGATCGCACCGAGGCGCCGGGCCGTCGCGATCGCCTGGAGGCCCGCCACACCGGCCCCCATGATCAGGGCGCGCGCGGGCGGAACAGTCCCCGCCGCCGTCATCATCATTGGCAAGGCCCGCGGAAGGGCCGACGCCGCATCAATCACGGCGCGATACCCGGCGAG
>CAZADA010000171.1:0-3942 GCA_964483775.1 uncultured Caulobacterales bacterium | reverse complement strand
GCGTCGTTCGCAATGACGAGGTCGGCGGTTCGATTCCGCCTGGCTCCACCATCCTTCGCCGCAGCCTTTCCGCGTACAGACCGCACGACAGAACAACGACCAAGTGCGTTCACGGCCCGGACGAAGCGGCGAGCGCCACGCCGTCTCCGCGTGGGTCGGCTGCACCGATCAACGCACCATCCTCGCCCACAAGCACCGAGTGAACGCCCGAGGCCATATCTCTGATGTCGACACTGAATCCGAAGGCTTCCAGCGCCGCGGCCAGCGTCTCCGGTTGGGCGTCATCCTCCACCTGAATGACATCCCCGCGCCCCACAATGATGGGCAGGGCGGCGGCCTCTTGTGGGGTCAGCCCCCAATGCAACACGCCAATGAGCGACTTGGCGGTGTGGGCGATAATCCGCGAGCCCCCTGGCGATCCTGTTGCAAAAACAAAGGCGCCGTCGGCGTCCAACACAAGCGTGGGGCTCATCGACGAACGCGGGCGCTTGCCGCCTTCGACACGATTGGCGATCGCGACGCCGTCATCATCAACAGCGCGGAACGAGAAATCGGTGAGCTGATTGTTGAGCACAAAGCCCCCGGCCATGCGCATGGTGCCAAACGGGCCTTCCACAGTGGTGGTCATGGAAACCACATCGCCCTCACCGTCGACCACGACGAAATGGCTGGTGCCCGGGGTTTCGCCCGTCGCGTCCTCACCAGCTGAGCCGGCCCCGCTCTGGTGCGCCCACGGATTGCCTGGAGTAGCCGTATCCATGACGCCTTCAGCAGCAATGAAGGTTGCGCGTTCGTCCAGATAGGAATCCGCCAACAGGCCGTCCAGCGGCACATCGACATAGTCGGTATCGCCAAAATACCGATCCCGATCGGCATAAGCCAGCCGCTGGATCTCAACGAAGCGCCGCCAGTTTTCCGGATTGTCCGCACCGCCGTCAACAAACCCGACCCGTTCAACCAGACCCAAGATGTGCGCGACCGTTACGCCTCCTGACGAAGGCGAGGGCATGCCGCAAACGGTCAAGCCTTGGTGGACAACACACAGCGGCTCGGCGCGGCGCGCCTGGTACTGCGCCAAGTCCTCCAGCGTCAACAAGCCCGCCCGCGGCTCAGCCTGAACCGCCTCGATGATCGCCTCGGCGATGGGGCCTTCCAACAGGGCGCGCGGGTTGGCGGCGATGGCCTCCAGCGTTTCAGCATAGTCGGGATTGGTGACCGTGGCGCCCTCAGCCATGGGCTCACCGTCCGTATACAAATACTCGCCAAGCCAGCGTGGATCCTCCGCCACAAAGCGCGCCATCCGCGTCAAACTGGCGTTGAGGGTAGCCGAGATGGGAAACCCTTCGCGCGCCAACCGCACGCCGGGACCAAACAAATCCGGCCACTCCAAAACGCCATGATCCCCGTGCGCCAGCGCCAACATATCAACCACGCCTGGAACACCGGTCGACAGACCCGAATGCTTGGCCTCAACAAAGCCGATGGGAGCGCCGCTGTCGTCGAGGAACAGCTCGGGCGTCGCGGCCGCCGGCGCACGCTCGCGTCCGTCATAAGCCGATACCACGCCGGTGCGCGCATCAAAGTGAATGAGGAACGCGCCGCCGCCCAACCCAGAGCTTTGCGGCTGCACCAAACCCAAAACAGCCTGCACCGCCACCGCCGCGTCCACAGCCGACCCGCCAGCGCGCAACATGTCCAGGCCCGCCTCAACCGCCAAAGGGTGGGCTGCAGCCACCATGCCGCCGTGCGGGATGGCGTCATCCGCCGAGGTCGCCTCGTCCTCGAGCGGGGGTGTTTGTGGCGTCGGCTCGGGGCTCGATGCACTCAGCTCAGCAGAACCAGCCGTTGGCGATCCCGAGGTTTCCCCGCCGCCGGTCTCGTCCGGTTGACCGCAAGCCCAGACCATCGCCAATGCCGATGCGGCCAGCGCCCACCGTCCCAAAGCCCCCAATCTCAACTCCATCGCGCCTGTCTCCATCGCAAGGCTGCGCGCCCCGCCCTGACCAAACCACGTCAAACCCAGATTAACGCGCCAATCCGCCACGCTTCAAACGTTTACATCCGTGCGCATATGGCGCGCCTAACATCCGCCACATGAGACGTCCGATCCGCCATATCACCGCTGCTGCAGCGATGTCTGCGTGCCTCATCGTACAGCCGGCCGCCCTTGCCGGTCCTGGCTCGGGCAAAAAAAGCAGCGGCGACGAAGCCTGGGTCGAACTGCCCGCCATCAACGCCACCGCCATGCGCCAGCTCGGCCTGCGCGGTATTTTGCATGTGAACGCAGGCATGGAGGTCGCCGATCCCGACTTGCGCGACCGTGTTGAGGGCGTCACCCCGCGCCTGCGCGCAGCGTGCTCGGAAGCCCTGCGCGACTATACAGCGCTCTATCACGACCCCGGCGCGCCGCCTGACCCGGCGCAGATCCGCCGCATGCTCCAGCGCGCCGTCGATGAAACGCTCCACGCCCACGGCGCCGCCGAAGTGTTGCTCCTCAGCGTTCTGGTTCACGAGGGCTAGCCGCCGGCGATCTGATCCATGAACGTGGCCAAATCGACGTCAAGTTGGGTCACCCCATTGGCGTCATGGGTGGTCAGTGTCACTTCGACCTTATTGTAAACATTGAACCATTCGGGATGGTGGTTCATCGCCTCAGCCTTCAAGGCCACGCGGTTCATAAAGCCCCAGGCCTGCGAAAAGTCAGCGAACACAAAGGACTTTTCGATCGCATCCTTGCCGTGCGCCGCGCGCCACCCCGCAAGCTGTTCTAGCGCCGCCGGCGCCCCCATCGCTTCGGCCATGTCCATCACTCCACATCAGCAGGTTGGCAATTGGTGAAAGCTCGGCTTAACGCCAGCGCTTGTAGATTGCGAGGGTCGGAGGAGCTCATGACGCGATTTTTGCAATCGGACGACAATCCCGGCGGCTATCGCCTCGAGGATATTCTCGATGCGCTGCGCGCTGATGTGATCGGTCGGTGCGGCAAGATCACCTCCGACCAACGCGCGGAAGCCCAACATGTTTTGGCGAACAACATGCGCATTTTGGAACTGATGACCCGGTGCATCGAGATGGCGCGCGATTCAACGCGGGTTTTGGATCGTTCGCTCGGCCCCTCCAAAGCGGCCAAAGGCGGCGCGCCGCGGATTGGGAGCGCGTGATGGGTGTCATGGGACGTTGTGTATGGGCGCTCGGCGTCGCCGTCGCCATGGTGGTTGCGCCCGGTACGGCCGCCGCCCAGGACCAGAGCGTGCGCGTGACCTACGCATGTTCGTACGGCGGCTGTCCAAGCCTTGACGCCGTCAGCAGCCATGTGCTGGCGGGCGGTCCCGAAGAGCGCACGTCCACGACCACGCGCGTTACGCGCGCGATGTCGAGCTGGGGCGGTTTCGTCGGTCACATGGCCGCGGAGGCCGGCGCCATCGCGCCAACCATTCCGCAAAGCAGCATTCCCCACGCACCGGCGACCTTGGTCGACCCGAGCAATCTGTTGGTGCTGCGTTATCTTGGCCCGTTCATCGTCGATCTGCGGGGCCCCGACCAGCGCCGCGGCCAGGACCCACACTGACCTAGCGCTATTCGCCCGCGCCTTCTGACGATGGAGACGACGCGCCGTCCGCTTTGCGTTTGTTCGCATCGCGGGCCATGGCGAAGACCACGCCTGAAAGCGCCACAATGGCGATGATGTTCGGCAGCGCCATCGACGCGTTCGCCAAATCACCAAGCCTCCAAATGGCGTTCACCGGTTGCAACGCGCCTATGAACACAACGCCGACCCACACGAAGCGGAACGGGCGCGCCGCCCAGTCGCCCACCAGATAAGTGACCGCCGTTTCTGCGTAGTAGGACCAGACGATCATGCTCGTGAAGGCGAACAAGGCCATGGCGATGGTCACCACCCAATACCCGAACGGAATGGCCAGGCCATACGCCTCGGTGGTG
>CAZADA010000170.1:0-4317 GCA_964483775.1 uncultured Caulobacterales bacterium | reverse complement strand
CGACGGGTATGGCGAGGCGCGTTACCGCCTGACATCGAGTCCGGTATTGTCCATCGCGTCTTCGATTTCCTGGATCGTTGTCAGGTTAGCGTCTCCGGGGATGGAGTGTTTGATCGCGCCAGCCGCACAGCCGAACTCGATCGCAGTTTGAGGATCGGCGTGTGCGTCAGTCATCAGCGCGTGCAGCACACCGGCGGCGAAGGCGTCGCCGCCGCCAATCCGATCCACCACGCCGTCAAGTGCGTGGGGCTTAGACCGCCACACGCCATCGCGCCGATACAGCTCGCCGCTTAGCGTCTGATACGCCACCGATGTTTGTTGGCGCGTCGTCGCGGCGATGATTTCGAGCGAGGGGAACGCGTCAAAGGCCCGCGCCACCGCATCGGCTCGCGGCTCAACCGGGGTGTCCAGCGCCAAGGCGATATCGCGTTCGTTGATGAAGGCTGTGGTGGCGTGTTGCAACAGGCGGCGCAAAACGGCGCGGCCGTCGCCGCCCCAGCCGCGCCAGAGCGCCTCCCGGTAGTTGCCGTCAAACGCAACCTTCACGCCCAACTCACGCGCCCCAGCCACTGCGTGCTCGGCGGCTTGTGCTGGGCCAGGCCCCGTGGCGGGCGTGATGCCAGACAGGTGCAGCCAATCGGCGCCGTCCAACAATTGCGGCCAGGGGTAGGCGTCGGCGTCCGTTGAGGCGAAGACCGAATGGGCGCGGTCGTAGACAATTTTTGAGGGGCGGCGGACCGCGCCGGTTTCCAGGAAATAGGTCCCCAGCCGACCGTCAGGGGCGAGGATGACGGGCGATACATCGACGCCTTGGCTTTGCAATTGGCTGAGCACGAAGCGTCCGAGCGGATTGTCAGGCAACGCGCTGATCATACGCACATCATGGCCAAAGCGCGCCAAAGACACAGCGACGTTTGCCTCAGCGCCCCCACAATGCACGTGCAGCCGCCCCGACTGCAGTAAGCGCTCATGGCCAGGCGCGCAAAAGCGGAGCAACAATTCGCCGAAACACACAATTCGCGCCATGATCGCCTTGTCCCTGACACCCAGAAACCACGCCGTTGGACCAGCGGGGCAAGCTCCGTCGAAGCGCCTAGCCTGGTCCGGCAGCCGACCCAGTCAACCGCCGCCGGCCCGTTAATCCAAGAGCGCTGAGCGCAGTGTGTACACGCGTGCGTGGATCTCTTTCATCTGCTCAATCAGTGGCGTGTGGGGATTGAACGCGACATCGAGCACGCCTTTGTTGGAGTCAATGTTGCTGGCGTCAACAAAGCCCTCAAGTGCAGGGTTGTTGTCCCGGTAACGGAACCAATGGAACCCAACAATGTTGGGATGTTCAAGCAGTCCGAGGGTGAAATTCTGAAAGAACGCCCCGCGATCAGCTTGGGTCGGCACGACCCAGCCAGCGCCGCTCACATTGGGAATGTCGATGTCGAGGCCCTTGGCGTAGAACTCGGTGATCATGATGGGGACATCGGCGGCGTCGGACCAATTGTCGATGTCTCTGCGGTCGCTCACCGTCCAGACATGATAGTAATTGTAAGAAATCACATCGACATATTCACCGGCAATTTCGAACAGAGACATTTCGCGACGTTCGCGTCCGTGAAAACGACTGCCCAGGTTGAGCGCCGTCGGATGGGCGTATTCGATTGCCGAATCAGTGACCGAGAAATACCGATGCAGGAACACGTGATAGAACGCCTCACGATCGTCATCGGTAATGGCGGTCAGGTCGGCGGTTTGGCGGTTTTGCCGTGACGCGAGCCATCCCTCGGCCAGGGATCGACGGTCGCTGTCCGCCTCAAGGCTCAGATACCGGTCGAGGACATCAGGGCGGAGTTTGAGTTCGTTGTCGGTAAAGTACCCCATAAAATAGGGGTCATCTCCGATGTGCGCGCGCATTTTCTCGACTTCTGACTTCGCATAAGACGCAAAATCGGCATCGAACACGAAGAACACCTCTCCGCCGGCCCTACCGTCGCTTTCCTTGTCGTCGATCGTGCCCTTCGCCTCGCGATAGCCGTCGAGCAAGTTCAGCATAACGGTGTAGGGGCGAGGTTCGCCGCCCGCGGCGCGCAAACTCTCCCAATCCGACCAACTGCCAATCGTGTTGATGTGCATCTGCTCAAGCAGGCGTCCGGTCTCGTCAGCCCACCCACCAACATCACCGAAGCGTTCGCGGAACGGGCGAGTCAGCCGGCGATTTCCCGTGCGCAGCTCCGCACCGGGCCGAATGGAGTTGAGGCCGGCGCTGAAGAAGGGGTGGCCGTCAGGGTCGACCAGCCACCAAACGCCGTCGCGTTTCTCTGTGCGGAAATGCCCCGTGGCGTCCCATTGCACACTGGCGAGCCCGCCAAACCTGGAGAACGTGTCCGGGGTGATGTCGTCCGGGGCGGCCAATGTGACCGTTGCGCGAGTGGACGGATCGCTGTCGGGCTTGGCGCGCACGATGACATCGGTCTGAGTGAGCTCAATGCCCTTTCGGGACACGCTGATCCCTGCGCTTGGCGCCACATCGGTGATCTGGCCAGATGTTTGTGGCGGTCCAAATGGCGCGGTTTGTGAGGCGCACGCCCAAGCCAACGCTGAACACAATGCGATGGCGCCAACGCGTTTGCATATTGCTGGCGTTATCATCATGGCGACGCCTCCTGCGCGGCGATCTCGGCGTACCACTCGGCGAGGATGTCGAATGCGAGTTTGCGCTCACCGGTCTCGGAGATCACACCTTTGCGGTTCCAATAGTCTTGGTATTGCGGATGAAGGCGGCGCGGGGCGCGGAAGTCCTTCAAGATCCAGGGCGAAGCGCCGTTAAGGAAGGGAATGTTCTTCGCCATCGCGATGGTCCCTTCATAGTAATCGGCCTGATACGCCTCAGAGAATTTTCGCCGGACCTCGTTATCGATGAAGCCTGCTTTAGCCCCAGCGCCGAACTCGGTGAGCAGGAACGGCTTCTCGACGGGGCGTTCAAATGTGATCGCGCCGACGCGATCCGCGCGCCGTCCCCCGTACCAGCCCTCGTAGAAATTCACGGACAGGATATCGACGTCGTCCGCCATGGGATCGCCAATCCGAGCGACATTGTCGCGCGTTCTGACGCCGTGCATGGCCATGGACACGGGCCGAGAGGGATCCAGCGCACGGGCGTGATCCAGCAGGGCGGACATGAACACTTCGCGGGCGGGAGTCTTCGGGGTCTCATTACCGACGCTCCAGATCACAACGGCGCCCCGATTGCGGTCGCGCCGGATGTTTTCCTGCAGCATGTCCCGCGCAAGCTCCAACACGCTCTCGTTCTCGAAGTCGATCTCCCAGTAAACGGGGATCTCGCTCCAAACCAGAAGGCCGAGCTCCTCGGCGAGCCGAACGGTTTCTTCGGCGTGGGGGTAATGCGACAGACGAACAAAATTCCCGTTCAGATCGTCTTTAATGATCCGCAACAGCGGCTCGGCCTGTTCACGGGTGGCGATCCGTTCGGGGAACGCGCCCAACGCTTCTTCGTGCATGCTGATGCCGCGCAGGAAAACAGGTTCGCCATTGAGCAAGATTTGGTCGCCGGCCACCTCAATGGTGCGGAACGCGATGGCGTCAGAAAACGTGTCGTTTGCCGCTGTGATCTCAACATCATAGAGGACCGGGGATTCCGGCGACCATTTCTGGAGCCCGTCTGGCGCGTCGAATACGAAGGACAGCGCCCCGTCTGCGTCGGTCACCCCGGCTTGCTCCAAATCGACCTCTGGGACCCGCGCCGTAACGGTTTGGCCGGCCGCGTCGGGTCCGATCATTGTCACATCGATGACGATTTCATCCTCCGTGTTGAGCCGGATCCAGGCGTCGTCAATGTGGGTCTCGGGCAGCGCGACCAACCGGACCGGTCGGGTGATGCCGCCAAAGGCTTGCCAGTCGGATCGCGTCGGCGGCACGCCCACAGGCGTCCGTGTGGCGTCCGCAGACACGACCAACGAATTGCGACCCTCGGCCAGAAGGTCCGTCACGTCGAACGCAAAAGGCGTAAACCCGCCCCAGTGCTCACCCACAGGTTCGCCGTTCAGGAAAACGCCCGCATGGTAGTTCACCGCTTCGAACTGGAGCACATAGCGCATGCCCGGCTCGGACTGGTGGTCGAAGATGCGGCGGAACCACACAATCCCTTCATACCAACGCAGTTCTTCGACTTGCGCGGTCCAGCTGCCTGGAATGCGCATGGTGGGCGCCGTGTCGAAATCGTACTCTTTAAGATCCCGTGGTCCAATGTCGACATCGCGGACGTCGTCGTCCTGCGCCTCGAACAGCTCGAAGCACGGCATCGAGACC
>CAZADA010000169.1:0-4336 GCA_964483775.1 uncultured Caulobacterales bacterium | reverse complement strand
GACAGAATCACAACCCACTGAAACCGCTCAACTCTTTTCGGGTCAGGCTCTTAGAGCCTGGGAAGAACATTGCGATCAAGGTGCCGCTTCACAAATGGGATGAGACAGTGGCTTTCTACCGTGATCGAGTTGGCCTAGAGGTCGCGAAAGAACTGAAGAATAGCATCGGGTTCGTTTTTGGAAGCATGACGCTGTGGATCGACAGAGTTGAAAAACAAAGCCAAGTAGATGTTTGGCTGGAGCTATTTTCGGATGATCCCGATGAGGCGATTGAACGTCTTGCGAGCCCAATACGGGACGAATTGGAACCGCTTGACGGCGTGACCGGTCACTGGACGTCAGACCCGGCAGGTGTCGTCCTTCTTGTGCGCAACGAATAGCGGCATTCGACCGCGACTTTGCCAAATGCCGAAGATGCCCTGCTATCCGAGCCAGTTTCTACACAGCCTCCGGATGAAGCTGTCGTTCGATGATTGTCAGCTTTTTTGATTATTCGATACGGTGACCGCTTGCCAGAGTTCTGGATACTGTCGAACAATTCCGAAGGTATCGGTGGAAAGAATTGCAGAGTAGTCATGGGTTGGCGAACGATAGGCGTATTCGGTTTCGGTCAACCGACGATAGACCTGCCGAAGCGGTTTGAAGCGCCATTCGTCTACGTCTAGCCAGACCGCAGTGGTCTCGACTTCTTCGCCGACTGCCAGACCCATACGCCTGATCGCGTTGGTGTTCGTCGCAGGTGTAAACCCGAGGTCGACGTCGAGCAGTCCATGCACGCCATCAATCCCAGTGCCGTCGATGGTCCAGACGCCTGTTGTTTCATGCGAAATGGAGAACTCTAGCTCCTTTGGACCGAGCCAGCCGCCAACCCAAGCTGACTGGCTCGACCAGTCCGAATTGCAGCTTACCCTATATTCAAATCTCGCTGTCTCTTCTCCGTGCAGATAAAGAGCAGTTCCTGAGATCAGGTAGCCTTTGTCGGACGCACTGAAGCGGCAGGCATCCATACCCACAACGTCCGTACGACGCCAGAGAACATTACGTGGAAGCTGAGTCTCTTCGGTGCTCATTGGGCGAAGTTACCATCGAAACTCGCGCTTTAAAAACAGCGTAGCTGCCGTTCGCTGCGACCGCACGAATGAACACCTTGGGCTCGCTCCAGACCTTAGCCGCATGGCTGATTGATGACGGCAAGGCGAGACTTTGCTGGCATTCGAACATCGACGAGGAATGTCCGCTTGGCAGCGAAGAATGGTCCCCTCGTCTCAACGTGGCACAATTCTTTAAATTGATTGTCATCAATATACATGATAATCTATATTCATGGATTCGCTCAACACAACCTTCGCCGCCCTCGCCGACCCAACGCGACGCTCAATCGTCGCGCACCTAAGGCGGGGCGAGGCAACGGTGAACGAGTTGGTCGAGCGGTTTGATCTCACTCAGCCGACAATCTCTTCGCACATCAAAGTCTTGGAGAAAGCAGGTCTGATCACTCGCGAACGTATCGCACAAACGCGTCCATGCCGCCTGAATCCGTCAGGGCTCAAGTCACTTGCCGAGTGGCTGAAGGACTACGAGCAGTTCTGGGAGGGCACAATCGATCACTTCGTGGAACACGCCGAAGAGACGAAAGGTACAAGATGACATACGACTTGAAACTCGAACGAAGTCTAAGCCTCACACCGGTAGAGTGTTTTGCCCTTTGGTCTGACCCAGTTCGGCTGGCGAAATGGTGGGGACCCAAAGATGCGGCAGGAGAACCGTTCGAGTCTGAGGTGCAGGCTTGGTCACTAGAGAAAGGTGCCGAGTGGGCGATCAAGATGGTCGCACCTGACGGCACTGAGTTCTATCAGGGTGGCGACTTCATCGCGGTCGACCCACCCAACCTGCTGCAATTCAGCTTTCATTGGATCGCGAACGGCGAGCGAGGCCCATCAACAGAAATCACCGTTCGTTTCTTGGCTACAGAAGGTGGTTCTCGCATGATCTTCGAACAGAGAGGCTTCACTGACGCAGACAGTCGTGATGGCCATACAGAAGGCTGGAATGAGTGCCTAGACCGTTTTGTCGCGGCTTCAGGCGCGAACGTGATCGAGGCGGCATGACCCGCACCGTCTATATTGGGTCCTGCCATTGCGGTCTTATCGCGTATACAGTCGCTCTTGAGGCCGAGGCGCCAACTTTTCGGTGCAACTGCTCTATTTGCACCAAGTCACGCTTTTGGTTCGCGCCCGTCCCTGCACAAGACTTCAAACTAACGAAAGGCAAAAACGAACTGACACGGTACACGTTTGGTCCTGAGAGGATAGAGCACTTCTTCTGCTCGCGCTGTGGGATCAAGACTCACGGTCGTGGTGAGGACCCAGACTTGGGTGGTCGTTTTGTTTCGATCAATGTGGCGACGCTCGACATGACGCCTGCCGCCCTGGCTGGTTTCGAAATCTTGTACCTCAATGGACGGGATGATCAGTTTCAGACCGCGCCCGCAATAGCCTCCTACTTGTGAGCAGCGATCTCTTGGAGAATTCCTCAGAATGGAGGCACGTGATGACTAATCCGTCGGAGCATGAAGACAGCTTCACCATAGAACGCGTCTACCCGAATTGTCGGGACCACGTCTGGGCAGCTTGGGCCGACAAGGACATGAAGTCTAAGTGGTTTGGCAACGGACTGACCGAGATGGACTTCCGCGTGGGCGGCGTCGAACGCGGCTCCTTCAGCAACCACATGGGTGAACATACAAACGAAACGCGGTTCTTCGAAATCCAGGAGAAGTCTCGTGTTGTCTACGCGTATTCGATGGCCATGAACGGCACCGTTCACACAGTTTCGCTCGCCACGGTGCTTTTTGAAGATGAAGGTGGGGGAACACGGCTCACCTATCGAGAGCAGATGTGCGTCATCCCGCCAAGCGACGGCGCGGATGGCCGACGGAATGGATGGGGAGCCCTTCTGGACGGCTTGGAGGCTTATCTGGCCGAGGAGAAATATTGAGGGAGGTGAGCAAAGGCGCGAAGCGAACCTGCTGAAGGACTTTTTCGAAAGGAGACTATGAACATGGCTTTGTTGAGAGGACCAATTACCGCCGCCTTTATTGCATTTTGCGCTCCTGCATTAGGCCAGGAGATCACGACAACCTACACGATGTCGGACGCACAAATCACCGATAGGTTTGTGCTGGACGAGTTCCGTGTGGAACGGATGCAAGAGTTGATTGCCGGCCTCCCAGAAGACGTGATCCGCGAACAATTGCGTATCCATATGTCTGATCGGACAAAAACAGTTCTTCACTACGAGCAACGCTTTGTCTTCGCTGAGTACTCCACGGCCGACGGCCGCATTTTCTCCTGGATGCCAAACTCGGACGCGGTGATGGAGGGAACCTGGAGGATCAGCGATGAGGCTGACAGCGGACTCAGAGTCTGCTTCCAAGCTGGAGACGCCGACCCGGAGTGTGTCCCCGCCGCTTATATCCTCGCTGAATACTGCTCGCTTGCAATCGGGGAGGCTGACACCTTTGGGCTGTCCACGGGGCAACTGCCCTACACACGGCAACCCCTGGAGGTGCCGGGTCTCGCGGATCAGTGACGCAAAGAACGGAGAGAACGAATGTCCTCAAGACTATCTGCGATAGAAGTGATTACGTTGTTCGTGCAGGACATCGATACGTCCCGTGCATTCTACGACACCGCCTTTGCGCGACCGGTGGTCTACGAAGATGAAGTGTCATTCGTTCTTCAATTCGACAACTTGATGGTGAACGTCCTGCAAATTGAAGAGGCTCACGAACTCGTCGAACCGCGCCAGGCATCCACAGCCATGGCTCAATCACATGTGTTGCTTACGATCCGGGTGGAAGACACAGATGCGACGTGTTCGACACTTCGCGATCTGGGGGTAGAGCTCATCAATGGGCCAATCGACAGACCATGGGGGCGACGTACGGCGGCTTTCGCCGATCCGTCCGGGCATGTTTGGGAGATCGCCCAGATAATCGGAAACGAGGTTCCTGCTGGGTGACAGAGGTTAGAGACTCTTCTCGCCCCAACCGAACCCATCCAGTCCGCAACTGACCGAACGCGGAGTGTGCACGATAACGTGAAAACCTGCCAAATTGGCCAAACAAAAAAGAACTGAATGATGATAGAACCAGGGAAGAACATTGCGATCAAAGTTCCGCTCTACAAATGGGAAGAGACAGTTGCTTTCTACCGTGATCGTGTAGGACTCGAGGTTGCAAAAGAACTAGAGAACAGCATTGGGTTCGTTTTTGGAAGCATGACGCTTTGGATCGACAGAGTTGAAAAACAAAGCCAAGTAGATGTTTGGCTGG
>CAZADA010000168.1:0-4529 GCA_964483775.1 uncultured Caulobacterales bacterium | reverse complement strand
GTTTTCACGGATTTTGGATTGGAGCGACCGGTCGACCTGCGTGCTGTTCGGCGACGGCGCCGGCGCGGACGCCCTCAAAGCGCAAGCGGTGAACGGCGATGCGCGTGCGCCTGGGGTGATGGGCTCCTATCTGCGCAGCGATGGACGGTTCAGCGATATTCTCTACGTTGATGGCGGCCCATCGACCACGCAGCGTGTCGGCCATTTGCGTATGGCCGGCAATCAAGTGTTTCGCCACGCCGTCGGCAAGATCTCCGAAGCGATCTCCAGCGTGGCCGATCAAGCTGGCGTTGGCCTGGACGATGTGGACTGGTTTGTCCCCCACCAAGCGAACCAACGCATTCTCGCCGCAGTGGGTGAGAAATTGGGCATCCCCGACGAGAAGGTTGTGTCCACCGTGGCTTCGCAAGGCAACACGTCGGCGGCCTCGGTCCCCCTCGCCTTTGCCCAAGCGATTGACGACGGGCGGATCAAGCGCGGCGATCTCATCTTGATGGAGGCGCTGGGCGGGGGCTTGACCTGGGGGGCGGTGTTGGCGCGCTACTGAGTGCGCCGCCCAACATTTGCCGACCAAGATCACTGCATTGCCTTGTTTGGCGTGATTGCGCGCCGGTCCGTTGCGCGTTAGCTGTGAGCGTTACAGGAGTTAGTCATGAGCGCACCCACCATCACCCGCGCCGAGCTCACAGAAGCGGTGAGCGAAGAGCTCGACGCACCGCGGCCGGACTCTGCGGCGGTCGTTGAAACGATCCTGAGCGCCGTCAGCGAGGCCCTTGCGCGCGGGGAAGCCGTGAAGCTTTCAGGTTTTGGCGCCTTTGAACTCCGTGACAAAGCGGGGCGTGTCGGCCGCAACCCCAAAACGGGCGAAGAAGCGCGGATCACGCCGCGGCGGGTGTTGGTGTTTAAGGCCTCGCCTGTGTTGAAAGAACGCGTCGCAGTCGGCGCAACCAAGCGATAGAGCCTTCTGAACGACGCCTAGGTGATCGGATCGGGGAAAAGCGCCTTTTCAAGCGCGCGACAGCCGGCTACATCACCGGATCTGGCGGAGCGTGGCGCAGCCCGGTTAGCGCACCGGTCTGGGGGACCGGGGGTCGCAGGTTCAAATCCTGCCGCTCCGACCAGCACTTTTTCCCGTTATCACACCGCCTTGCATCACAGCGTGTTGGCGCGGGCCGTGTTGAGCGTCTGGCCGGACGAAGACGCTGCACAGGGGCTTGGCGCGCGTGGGCTTGCCGCCAACGTTATACTGTAACATTATTGTCGCGCGACGCTTTCCTCTCCTCTCAATCAATTGGGTCACGCATGGCTGCCACCGACGTCACTGATACCCGCCTTCCCGTCACCGTTCTTTCCGGCTTTCTGGGTGCGGGGAAGACCACGCTTTTAAACCGCGTGCTCAACAATCGCGAAGGACGACGCGTGGCGGTGATCGTCAACGACATGTCGGAAGTGAACATCGACGTGGACCTGGTGCGGGCGGGTACGGAGCTTTCGCGCACGGACGAAACGCTGGTCGAGATGACCAATGGCTGCATTTGCTGCACGCTGCGTGATGATTTGCTCGCCGAGGTGCGCCGCTTGGCGGCCGAGGGGCGGTTTGACTATTTGCTCATCGAGTCGACAGGGATCTCCGAACCTCTGCCCGTGGCGGCGACATTCGATTTTCGCGATGAGGACGGTGAGAGCCTGTCGGATGTGGCCCGGCTGGACACCATGGTCACCGTTGTGGACGCTGTGAACCTGCTCAAGGACTATTCGAGCCACGATTTCCTTCGCGATCGCGGCGAGACCATGGGCGAGGAAGACGATCGTAGTCTGGTTCATCTGCTCACCGATCAGATCGAATTCGCCGATGTTGTCATTCTCAACAAGGTCGATGACGCCGCTCCCCACCAGGTCGACGCGGCGCGCAAGATCATCAGAAGCCTGAACGCCGATGCGCAAATCATCGAAACCAATCACTCCGACGTCCCGGCGGCGGCGATCCTGGACACGGGCATGTTCGACTTTCAGCGCGCGCACGAGCACCCGATGTGGGCGAAGGAATTGTACGGTTTCGCCGACCATGTGCCTGAAACAGAAGAATACGGCGTCACGTCTTATGTTTATCGCGCCCGTCGACCGTTTGAGCCGCAAGCCATCCATGACCTCCTCAACGGCCCGTTGCCCGGCGTGATCCGCGCCAAG
This sequence comes from uncultured Caulobacterales bacterium, assembly GCA_964483775.1. Lineage (GTDB taxonomy): Bacteria > Pseudomonadota > Alphaproteobacteria > Caulobacterales > Maricaulaceae > CAZADA01. Next base: position 2,342 of record CAZADA010000168.1, on the reverse strand, counting down.
GGCCATTTCTGGATTGCGACGCGTCCTGAATGGGTCGCGGAGTTCTCCCTGGCGGGCGCTTTGTCCAGCGTGACGCCGCTTGGCACGTGGTGGGCGTCGGTCCCGCGCGAGCGTTGGCCCAACCCCGAGGGGGTGGAGGCCTATCTGAAAGAACACTGGCAGGAGCCATGGGGCGATCGGCGCCAAGAGATCGTTTTCATCGGCGCCGGGATTGACTGGCTCACGCTCAAGGCGCGGCTTGATGAGGCGCTGATGCCTGAGGATATCGCACCGTCACTGCAAACGCCGCCAAAGCTCCCCGATCCGTTTCCGGTCTGGCGTCGGGCGTCGGCGGCCGAATAGCGCCAGGCCCGGCGTCAAGGCGACGCCGGGCTCCAACCGGCGGCGTACACGTTGTGTACGCCGCCAGCGGATGTGACGCGACGAGGGACTAGCCCCGTTCTTCGGCAGTGAACCCAACGAGGGCTTCGGACAGCCCTTCGACGAAGTCCGCGCCAGCAGGAACCGTCAGGCTCGAGCCAGCAAAATCGTCGCCGATGGGCTCGACACGCCCGCCAAGGCAGGTGGCGAGAAACCCTTCAGCCACGCCGTAGAAGGCGAGCCGGTTTTCCGGCCGCGCGAAGCCGTGGCCCTCATCAGGGAACAGGGCGTAGGTGACAGGAATGCCCTTCTCCTGCATCGCTGTGACGATCTGATCGGATTCAGCCTGCTTCACGCGCGGGTCGTTGGCGCCCTGGCCGATCAGGAGCGGCTTGGAGATGTTGTCCACGCTGTTGAGCGGCGAGGCGGCCTCCAGGATCGCCCGGCCTTCCTCGGTGTTCGGATCACCGACGCGCTTTTCGAGCACGCGGCGGAAGCTCTCCCAATAGGGCGGGATCGAATCCAGCAAGGTGATGAGGTTGGACGGACCCACAATGTCGACGCCGCATGCGAACGAGTCGGGCGTGAAGGTCAGGCCGGCCAATGTCGCGTAACCGCCATACGAGCCGCCCATGATGGCGACCGCATCCTCGGTGGTGACGCCTTCCTCGACAGCCCACTCAACGGCGTCGATCAGGTCGTCATGCATGGTCAGACCCCATTGCAGGTCGCCAGCGTTGACGAAGCTTTTGCCAAAGCCCGTCGAACCACGGAAGTTGACCTGCAAGACAGCGTAGCCGCGGTTGGCGAGCCATTGCGGCGTCGACCGATATCCATACGAATCGCGCGCCCAAGGTCCGCCATGGACATTGAGCACCATCGGCAACGGCTCGTCAGGACGCCCGTCGCCATCGCGGTCGGAGCCAGGCGGCAGCGTGAGATACGAGACGAGCGTCAGGCCGTCGCGGGACGTGATCAGCTCAGGCGACATGGAGGCCAGCGCTTTGTCCTCCAGCTCCGGGCGGACCGAGAACAGACGGGTGAAGCTGTTCGCCGTACGATCCCAGACATAGTAGGTGGCGACCTTGTCGGACTCGGTGTTCACGACCACCCACTTTGACCCGTCTTCGGTCGTTGATGCGCGCGACACCTCGCCTTCGAAGCGGTCGTCCAGCGCTGTGAGGATGGAGTCTCCACGGTCATCAAGGGCGACATACTCGGTCTTGTCGTACGTCACAGCGTAGACGTAAGGCACGCCCGTGTCGGGGTCGCGCCACGTGCCGCCAATGTCGGCGCGGTCATCGGACGCGATCAGCTCGCGTTCACTGGTCGCCATGTTCATGGCGAAGAGCGCGCCAGTGTCGCGGCCGTCGCTGTCCAGCAGGTAAAGGGTCGAATTGTCTTCGCTGAAGCCAGAAAGGCCGGTCGTGTAGAGATCTTCGGGAGCGACCTGCATAAACAGCTCCCACCCGTCGCCTACGCGGCGATAGTACTCCGACCCGCCGGCCGAGGTCGACTTCTGGCCAAATCGCAGCGACAGATCATTGTCGAACGTAAAGCCGCCGAACTGTTCGGTGTTCTCGTAGATCAGCGTCAGCTCTGCGGTTTCCACATCGAGTTCATAGACATCGTGCCAACGAGGATCGCGATTGTTGATGCCGATGATCTGCTTGCCGGGGATGTCCTCATCGCTGGCGATGAACTGGACTCGCGTGTTCTCAAACGGCGTGTAGTTGGTTTCCTCGCCCGTGGTCGGATCCACGCCATAGAGCAGGAAGTTCTCGTCGCCGCCCTTGTCCTGAATGTAAACAAGGCGGTTCATGCCCGCGACCCAACCATAGCCGCGAATGCCGCGGCCGGTATCGGACGTGATGGCCCGCGCAGCGTCGATATCGTCCGCCGGCGCCACCCAAATGTTCATCACGCCATCCAGCGGGGCGAGATAGCTGATCATCGAACCGTCGGAGCTGATCTGCACGCTG
>CAZADA010000167.1:0-4646 GCA_964483775.1 uncultured Caulobacterales bacterium | reverse complement strand
CCCCCCCCCCCCCCCCCCCCCCCCCCCCCCCCCCCCCCCCCCCCGGGCGCCGCCCCCCCCGGCTCCAGACCAGATCATCCAAATCGCGGTTGCGGTCGCTCTCGTCGTTGGCGTCGTGATTGTTGGTTGGCGTGTGGTCGCCGCTTTGCAGCGTCGGCCAAAGGACGCAAACTCGCCGCAAGCCCCATCGAGCGCACCGCCCGAACCGATAGTGGACCCAGGCCCGCCTCAACCCGCCGCGCCAGAACCTGAGCCTGAAACAGAGCCTGAAACAGCACCAGAACCTGAGCCAGAACCAGAGCCGGTCCTGGCGACCATGGCGGAGCTTAACGACATCACGGCGCAAATCCGAGACGGCGGCGCTAGCGCCGAACAGGCCGAAGCGTTCGCCCAACACCTCGCGGCCTCCCAATCGCCGCCCGCTAAGCCTGCGAACGGCGCCCCGGCGGCTGGCCTAGCCGAACGTGCCGATGCGTCAACGCGCCAGGCCTTCGCGCAGGCGGTCGTCGATATCGCCCGGTCTGACGACGCCGAAGCGCGCGAAGCGCTCGTGGGCGACAACCCCCTCGCACGGCTCGAATCGCGGGCCCTGGGGTTGGAAGGTCGGGGGGATCGGGCTGGCGCGGCCCAAGCGTGGCGTCAGGTCGCCGCCATCGCCACGCTCAGCGACAGCGCGCGCGCGCGCGACCATCGCGCCGAAGCCGAACGCCTAGAGGCTGACGCGGCCGCGAGCCAAGCCGAGCCGTCGCCCGCCGTGGCCCCGCTGCCGGTGACGGCAGACCTCGAAGCGCCAAGCCCGTCAAACGCCGACGACACGCCGCCGCCCAACCCAGACATTGAAGCCCGTTTGACCCAGAGTGACGCCGCCTTCGCCGCCCGCGACGCCGGCGCAGCGCTGAGCCACGCCATTGCCGCCGAACGTTTGGCCGCCGCGACGGACACGCGCCGTGATGTCGCTCGCGCCCAAGCCCGCCAGGGCCGCGCCCTCTGTTTGACCACACAAACCGCCAAGGGATGCGCGCTCATGTCTGAGGCCCACAGCGCGTTGTCAGCACACGGTCATCAGGTGGAGGCGCACGCCATCGCCCAATGGTTGCGTGACGCCGGCTGCGCCGAGCCGCCAGCCTAAGCGCGGCTTGCCAAGCGTTCGTCGTGCGCAGCCGCGTCGGCCAGCGCGTCGATATGCGCTTCGGCCGCGGCGAGCCCGTCGGCGCCCTTGGCCGCCAAACCGTCGGCGGCGATGATCTCCACGTCGGTGATGCCAAGAAAGCCCAGCACGTGTTTCAAGTAGTCCGTTGCGAAATCACCATCTGAGCCAACGGGCGTGCCGCCCGACGTCACGACAACGATGGCGCGTTTGCCCTTCAACAGCCCTTCAGGCCCATCGGGCGTATAGCGAAACGTCACGCGCGCCCGCGCAATCAGGTCGATCCAAGCCTTCAGCGCCGCCGGCGTTCCAAAGTTGTAGATGGGCGCGCCAATCAGGATCGTATCGGCATCCTGCAGCTCGCGGACGAGTGTGTCAGACAGCGTCAACGCGGCGTCTTGCTCGGCGGTGCGCTGTCCTGGCGCTGTGAAGTTGGCGCCGATCCAAACCTCATCAACCGTCGGTGGGGGCGTGGACCCAAGATCGCGTTGCACAACCCGATCGTCGGGCCCCGCCAAGCGATCAACCAAGCGGTCGATCAAAATCCGGCTTTGCGATCCTGTGGTGCGGGCGCTGGCGTTGACCACCAATAAGGTCTGTTGAGCGCGTTCAGTCATGGATGCCTCCCAGTGTGGATGACCAGTGTGGACGGCGGTCACGTTGATCGCCGACACCCACAAGATGGGATCATGCTCCATCGCGCTGTAGTCGCGCCAATGGAACCACATTGCTTCCAATTTGGAAATGATCGGGCGGGGAGCTGGCACAAAACCGTCATCGATCGCTGCTAGCGTATCGGGTGATCGTAGACGAAAAGGGGGACGCCATGCGTTGGAGGTTGATGATTGCCGCCGTGTCAGTGGGATTGGCGGCGTGCACCACATCGGACGTTGTCGTGCCGGACCTCGCGACCCATCATGATGACGCCGAACCTTGGACGTCATTGGAGATGCGCGACGGCGAGGAGCGTTTCCACTTTGCCGTGGTCACCGACCGCACCGGCGGGATGCGCGAGGGCGTGTTCCCCATCGGCGTCGACAAGCTCAATCTCGTGCAACCCGCCTTTGTGATGAGCGTGGGCGATTTGATTGAGGGCTACACCCTCGACCGCCAAACGATCGAAGAGGAATGGGACGAGTTCGAAGGGTTCACCGCCCGCCTCGATGCCCCATTTTTCTATGTCGCCGGCAATCACGACTATATGAATGTCGAGATGGAAGAAGAGTGGCGCGAGCGTTTCGGCGCGAGCTACTATCACTTCATTTATAAAGACACGCTTTTCCTCGTGCTCAACAGCGAAATTTTCGACATCAATCCTGAAGGGCCGGACTCAACCGGCGGCGAGGGCCATGAAGAATGGTACGCGACCGAAGCGCGAACCGCGGCCCGCGATGCGCAATTCGCTTATGTCGAGCAAGTCCTCGAAGCCAATCCGAATGTGCGCTGGACCTTTGTGTTCATCCACAAGCCGTTTTGGCGGTCGGGCTGGGAGTTCCCCCCACGTAAAGAGGGCGGCGAATGGTGGGAGATGGACCTGTCCAACTATCCCGTCGATGGCCCCTATCCGCTGAATGAAGCCAAGACCGATGACTGGACGCGCATGGAAACCCTGCTGGGCGATCGCAACTACACCGCCTTCGCCGGCCACCGCCACAGCTACGAATACACCGATAAGAGCGACGGCCCGCACACCCATGATCACATTTCGCTGGCGACCACGGGCGGGGTGAGCAGCCTGCGCGGGCTCACCTTTGGCGAGTTTGACCATCTTGTTTGGGTCACCATGACCGAAGACGGGCCGGTCGTCGCCAACCTGTTGTTGGACGGCGTCCATGGTAAGGACATCGACACGCCTGACGCTTCGCCATGGTTCTTGGACCAGGACGACTAGCGCCGCACGCGGGCCGACCAAAAGCCGGCGAACCAAGGCGCGGGGGCGATGCGCTCGCGCCAGCCGGCCTGTGAAGCCGGGGAGCTAGTCGCCCTTCGCCTTGCCGCGCGGAACAATGCCGCGTCCGGTGGTGCGTTCGGCGATCCGCGCCTTTTTGCCCTGAAGACCGCGCAGATAATAGAGCTTTGCCCGGCGCACACGGCCGCGGCGTTTAACCTCGATCTCGGCGACATTCGGCGAGTGCAGCGGAAAAACCCGTTCGACGCCTTCGCCGAACGACATCTTACGAACCGTGAAGCTCTCTTGCAGGCCGCCGCCATTGCGAGCGATGCACACGCCTTCAAACGCCTGCAGCCGTTCGCGCGTCCCTTCTTTGATGCGCACTTGGACGCGCAGCGTGTCACCCGGCGAAAACTCCGGAATCGACTTGTCGCCAAGCACGCGGGTCGCTTCTTCGCGCTCCAGTTCTTCAATGATGCTCATGTGTCCTGCTCCCATGCTTTGGCGACCACATGACGGGCCCACAAGTCCGGACGCCGCCGCCGCGTTCTCAGCGTGCGTTGCTCCTGACGCCACGCCGCCACTTTGGCGTGATCACCACTGAGCAACACCTCAGGGATCTCCAAGCCCTCCCATTCCCGTGGCCGGGTGTAGTGGGGGTACTCCAAGAGATTCCCTTCAAAGCTCTCCTCATTCGCGCTCTCGCAACCGCCCAACACCCCGGGCAACAGCCGCACGCACGCCTCAACCACAACAAGCGCCGCAGCCTCGCCCCCGGCGAGCACCACGTCGCTAACACTCATCTCCTCAAGGTCGCGCGCAGCAACAATGCGCTCGTCGACCCCTTCAAAGCGACCGCAGATCAACACGACGCCCGGCCCGGCCGCCAGTTCGCGCATGCGCGCTTGGCGAGCCGGCGCGCCGCCAGGCGTCAGCAAGACGCGGGGTCGCAGATCCGGCTCCGGCCCAGGACTGGCGGCGTCAAGCGCGGCGGCGAGCACATCGGCGCGCATCACCATGCCAGGACCACCACCTGCGGGCGTGTCGTCAACGGAGGCGTGCTTATGGGTGGAAAAGCGGCGAATGTCCAGGGTTTCCAGCCGCCACGCCCCATTTTCCCGAGCGCGACCAATCACGGACACGTCCAGCGGGCCTGGGAAGGCGCCGGGAAACAAGGTGAGCACTGTGGCCGTCCACGGTGGACGCGGCAAATCGGGTTCAGTCATAAGGGCGGTGTAAGCCCGCAAGCGCTTGGTGTCACCGCCCGCGGCTCATCGACGCCGCGCCCGTGTTCGGCTAAGCCCAGCGTTCATCAGGACGCCATGTAACAAAGAGGGGATCCGCCATGTCGCTCACCATCGCCATCGTTGGCGCCACCGGGCTTGTGGGCAAGGAGCTGCTGACCATCCTTGAGGAGCGCCAGTTTCCCGCCGACGAGATCATACCCCTGGCTTCGCGCCGAAGCTTGGGCTCAGAGCTGAGTTATGGCGATAAAACATTGATCTGCCATTTCTTGGGCTGATCCAGGATGCGGGTTGCGATTAGGTCGGATGCGAGAATCCCCGCTCTCTTGGAGGTATTGTAACCTGCTAAATATTGGGCACTTGC
>CAZADA010000166.1:0-4672 GCA_964483775.1 uncultured Caulobacterales bacterium | reverse complement strand
CTCAACGAAAACCTCGCACGCGAGTGTCTTGAGCTGCACACGGTCACGCCGGCGGCGGAGTACACGCAGACCGACGTCGAAGAAATGGCCAAGGCCCTGACCGGCTGGTCGATCGCCCGCCCCAACTCGGGCGGCGCCGTCGGAGAGTTCCGTTTCCACGCCGTCATACACGAACCCGGCGCGCGCCGCGTGCTTGGCCGTCGCTATGGCGAAAGCGGCCAGAGCCAGGCCCAATCCATCCTTCGCGACCTCGCTCGCCACCCGGCGACCGCCACCCATATCGCCACAAAGGTCGCGACCCACTTTGTGTCGGACGCACCGCCGCAAGACCTCATCGACGCCCTCAGCGCGTCCTATCGGGACACCGACGGCGACCTTGCCGCCCTCGCGCGCACTCTGGTGAACCACGACGCCGCTTGGGACGACGATCAGGCCAAATTCAAAACACCCGAGGAGTTCTTGATCTCGACGGTGCGCGCCACGCCGGACGGCCCCAACGCCGTCAGGCCCCGCGATCTGCTCCAAGCCTTCCAGGCCTTGGGACAAACGCCCCTCTCAGCCCCAAGTCCCGCTGGCTGGCCGGACGCTGAAGACGCATGGGCCGGCCCCGACGCTGTGATGAAACGCCTTGAATGGGCGAGCGCGCTTGCCAATGGCGCAGCCGCCGACCTGCCCGCACGCACGTTCTTAGCCGAAAGCCTGGGCGATCTTGTCAGCGACCATACCGCCATGCTGGTGGGCCGCGCCGCCACCAACCCACAAGGTCTGACCCTCGCAATGATGAGCCCCGAGTTTCAACGCCGATAACGCAAGGCTTCGACCATGACGACGTCAAAACGCCAACCGCACAGCCCGACCCGCCGCACGGTGCTTGGCGGCGCCGGCCTGGCGACACTTCTGGGCATGATCGGCCCCGCCGCCTTCGCCCAGCCGCCCGGCGACGCCAAGTTCATCTTGATCGTGTTGCGCGGCGGCCTTGACGGTCTGGCCGCCCTTGCCCCCACGGGCGACAGGCGCTATGCCGAACTGCGAGGCGATCTGGCCTTCACGCCCGATCAACTGTTGCGGGTAACCGATGGCTTTGGCCTGCACCCAGCGCTGCCTACCGTGCATGGCCTGTACCAGCAGCGCCAAGCGCTGTTCATCCCGGCCGCCCATCCAGGCTACAACACCCGATCGCACTTCGACGCCCAGGACATGCTCGAAGCGGGGGTCAACCAGGTCCACGGCGCCGACGATGGCTGGCTCAATCGCGCCCTGCAAGCCGCCACGCCGCGCGAAGCCGTCGCCATTGGGCCGACAATCCCTTTGGTCTTAAGCGGCGAGGCGCCAGCCACGTCCTGGGCGCCCAACGTGCTGCCCGAAGCAGATCCTGACACGTTGGCGCGACTGGAAGACCTCTACGCCTACGACCCCACCTTAAGCAGCGCGCTTGAGGCGGGCTTGCGGGCCGACACCGTCGCCAGCGAGATGGATGGCGATGGCCAGCGCCGCCGCCGACGCCAATTCGCCGAAACCGCACAAGCTGCAGCGCGCTTCATGACCGCCGATGGCGGCGCCGGTGTGTGCGTGTTGTCGCTTGGCGGCTGGGATACCCATTTCAATCAAGGCCTTGAAACCGGCCGCCTCGCCAACGCCTTGTCCCAGCTGGACACCGGTCTGGCCGCGCTGCAGCAAGGATTGGGCGAAGCCTGGGACCGCACCGCCATTGTCATCGCCAGTGAGTTCGGCCGCACTGCGCGCGTCAACGGCGCCAACGGCACCGACCATGGCGTCGGGGGCTTGGTGATGCTCGCCGGCGGCGCGGTCAACGGAGGCCAAGTCGCCGGCGACTGGCCGGGCCTTGATCAACTCTATGAAGATCGCGACGTGCGCCCCGCCAACGATCTGCGAGCCATCGTCAAAGGCGTGCTCGCCGAGCATTGGGGCCTTGACCGCGCCGACCTCGACACTCGTGTTTTCCCCGATAGCCAAAGCGCCTCAGCCATGACCGGCCTGATCGCCTAAGGTCCGGGGCGGCGCGCTCCTCAAGTTTGGTAAACCGAACGCCACGTTTCGCATCGCAATTGCACGCCACACCTTAGGGCGACCTGAAGAGATCGCCGGATAGCCTTTCACCATCGCCCAATGCGATGGAGATACCCGCCATGAAAGCTTGGCTCTGCCTGTGCGCCGCGTTTGGCCTTGCGACCACGCCAGCCCTCGCCGACGACCCCAACTTCAAATTCGGCGCCCGCGCCGGCACCCTCGGCTTCGGGCCTGAGATTGGTGTGCAGCTCCACAAGCGCATCAATGTGCGCGCCAGCTTCACCGGCGCAGAAATCAACGCCGTTGAGACCATTGACGGCATCGAATATGACGCCAACCTGCGCCTTGGCGCATCGGGCGCACAGATCGACATTTTCCCGATGTTTGGCGGCGTCTACGTGACGCTTGGCGGCTACGCCAACGACAACGCGATCGAACTCACCGCCGTGCCGGTGGACGACGTCCAAGTGGGCGACACGGTCTACACAGCCGGCCAAGTCGGCGAATTGCTCGGCGACGTCGCGTTTGACCAGTTCGCCGGCTATGCGGGCCTGGGCTGGACAGGCCGACTGCCCATGACCGCCGTAGAGACTTTCATCGAAGCGGGCGCTTACTTCCAAGGCGCGCCCCAGGTGGACTACGTCGCCACCGGGTTGCTATCCGCCGATCCCAATTTCTTAGCCGACGTAACGCTCGAAGCGGAGGCGCTTGAGGACGAACTCTCGATCTTGGAGACCTACCCGTCCGTGAACGCAGGTTTGCGCATCCGGTTCTGACGCGGGCTAAGCAGACAAGCGCGTCAAAAGGTTGTCGAGGAATTGTGCGCCTTTCGCCCATTGATCCAGCGAGATGAACTCATTGGGTTGGTGGGCTTGGGCGATCGACCCTGGGCCGCACAACACGGTCGACAGGCCTGCACGCTGGAACAATCCGCCTTCCGCGCCATACGCCTCGACGTGCACGCCATTGTCGCCCGTCAACGAACGCGCCAAACGCTCCGCCGCGCCGTCGGTTTCCGGACCAAGCGGCGGCACGCTTGCAAAGCGCTCCACAAGCACGCGCGCCTCAGGCGCTGTGCGCTGCATTTCGATTTCCACGGCCTGCGCCTTGTCGCGAAGCGACGCTTCAATGGCTGATGGGTCATCCCAGGGCGCTGGGCGCATCAGCGTCGCAAAACGAGCGTGACGCGCCAGAATGTTGGTGGCGGTTCCGCCCTCCATCTCGCCAATCGTCACAGTGCCGTGGGGCGGATCGAACGGCGACGTGTCGGGAGCATCAAGAACCATCGCATCACCAATGGCCAGGACGTGGCTCATCAACCCCACCGCGTGGGACACCGCACACACCCCATCGTTCAACAAGCTCGAATGCGCCTCGCGCCCCTCAAGCGTCACCGAGAAGCCCAGCAGTCCTTTGTGACCGGTGACAACTTTCATCTCGGTCGGCTCACCGACAAGCACCGCTTCGATCGGCGCGGCCTCGCGCACAATCACATCGATCATGGACGGGACGCCGGCACAGCCCACTTCTTCGTCGTACGACAACGCAAAATGGATCGGCCGTGTGAGCGCAGCTGCGGCAAAGTCGTCCGCCGCCGCAAGCGCAAGCGCCACAAACCCTTTCATGTCGCAGGCTCCGCGCGCGTACAAACGACCCTCGCGCTCGGTCAACGTCCACGGGTCGGTATCCCAATCCTGCCCATCGACGGGCACGACATCAGTGTGGCCAGACAAGACAATGCCGCCGGGTGTTTCAGCCGGCCCAATAACGCCCCACAGATTGGCCTTGGTCCCGTCCTCATTTGGAATGCGGCGCGTCCGGGCCCCCGCTGCGTGCAGAACGCCCTCGGCGTAATCGATCAAGGCCAAGTTGGAATTGCGCGATGTGGTGTCGAACGCAACGAGCTCAGAAAGAACGGCGCGCCCGCGCTCGGCCAGTGCGACAGCATTGGATGACTTCAACATGGACGTCATCCTGAACCGCTCGTGACCATGTGTCGAGGCTTTGACGACACTTCATCGGTGTAAAGATCACGGTCCACCACTAACGATTGATCAAAGACCGATAGAGATCCGGCCGACGATCGCGAAAAAATCCCCACGACGCGCGCACGCGCGTCAAAACCGCGCGGTCAAAGGAGGCGACAGCGACGCCCTCCTCCCCCTCATCAAGTTCAGCAACGATCTCCCCGCCCGCCGCCGCGATAAAGGAAAGACCATAGAAGCGCTGGCCATCCTCCACCCCGACACGGTTGGCCGCAGCCACAGGCGCGGCGTTTGCCGCCGCATGCCCTTGCATCACGCGCCGCCACGGCCCGCGCGTGTCCAAATCGGGATCAGCCGGCTCCGCGCCAATCGCCGTGGGATACAATAACAGCTCAGCGCCCTCGAGCATCATCGCGCGAGCCGCCTCCGGAAACCATTGATCCCAGCAAATGCCCACGCCAATGCGGCCATGCCGGGTCTGCCAAACACGAAATCCAGTGTCACCCGGGCGAAAGTAAAATTTCTCCTGATAACCTGGACCATCAGGTATGTGGCTCTTTCGGTAGACGCCCAAAGCTTCACCGGTCGCATCAATCACAACAACACTATTGTAGAAGTGCGGTCCGTCGCGCTCGAAGATTGAGACCGGCGCGACCACC
>CAZADA010000165.1:0-4705 GCA_964483775.1 uncultured Caulobacterales bacterium | reverse complement strand
AGTTGCTGGTTGAGATGGATGGGTTTGAAACCAATGAAGGGATCATCCTGATCGCGGCGACCAACCGTCCTGACGTGTTGGACCCGGCTTTGCTGCGTCCTGGCCGCTTTGACCGCCAGGTTGTGGTGCCCAATCCTGATGTCATGGGCCGGGAGAAGATCCTCAAAGTGCACGCGCGCAAGGTGCCGCTTGGCAGTGACGTTCGTTTGAAGGCGATCGCCCGCGGCACGCCTGGGTTTTCGGGCGCTGATCTTGCGAACCTTGTCAATGAGGCGGCGCTGCTAGCGGCGCGGCGCGGTAAACGCGTGGTGGGCAATGTCGAATTCGAGGACGCCAAGGACAAGGTCATGATGGGCCCCGAGCGCAAGTCCATGGTGATGTCGCCCAAGGAAAAGGAACTGACCGCCTATCACGAAGCGGGCCACGCCATCGTGGCGCTGAACGTGCCTGAAGCCGACCCCATCCATAAAGCCACGATCATTCCGCGCGGACGCGCGTTGGGCATGGTGGTGCGTCTGCCCGAGGCCGACAAGCTGTCTGAGAATTTCACGCAGATGACGTCGCTGCTGGCCATCGCGATGGGTGGTCGGGCGGCCGAAGAGATCCGCTTTGGCAAAGAGAAAATCACCTCAGGCGCTTCGTCCGACATTCAAATGGCCACGCGGCTTGCGCGGGCGATGGTCACGCGTTGGGGCTTTTCCGACAAGCTGGGCACCATTGACTATGCTGAAGATGACGGCGGATCGGTGTTCCTCGGCCAGCAGATTGTGCGGTCCAAATCGGTCTCGGGCCAAACTGCGCGGGTGATCGAGGAAGAGGTGCGTTCGTTGATCGATGAGGCCAATGCGACGGCCAAACGCATCATAACCGAAAAGCAAGCGGAGTGGGAGGCGATCGCTGAGGGGCTGCTCGAATATGAGAGCCTGTCGGGCGAGGAAATCCATGACCTCCTGGCCGGCAAACCGCCTACGCGCAACGATGATGGCGAGGCCCCGGCTCCGCCACCCGCATCGGGCGCCGTGCCCATCACGGATGAGGACCAGTCGGCGTCTGGCGACCCCAAGCCGGGCTTTGGCGGCGGCGGCGATCCCGAGCCGCAGGGCGCTTAATCGGACTGTGCGGTGAGTATGGCCGGGTTTGAGACGTCGGCTGCGCTTCCGCAGGTCATGGGCGTTGTGAACGTCACGCCGGACAGTTTTTCGGACGGCGGGCTTTTCGTTGATGCTGCAGCGGCGGTGCGCCATGGCCTCGATGTGCTGTCACAGGGCGCCGACGTTCTGGATGTCGGCGGGGAGTCCACGCGGCCGGGCGCCGATGCGGTCTCTGAGGCTGATGAGCTCGACCGGGTGATCCCCGTGATTGAGGGGCTGCGCGCCCAAACTGCAGCGCCCATCAGCGTCGACACCATGAAGCCGGCGGTGGCGCGTGCGGCCATGGCGGCTGGCGCGACGATCTGGAACGATGTGTCGGCGTTGCGGTTTGCTCCGGAGGCGGCGGACGTGGCGGCGGAGCTGGGTGGCCCGGTGGTGCTGATGCACATGCAAGGCCTGCCGAAAACCATGCAGGTCGATCCCCATTACGATGATGTCGTCGCCGAGGTTGGCGCGTTTTTGGCCGACCGGGCGGGGGCGGCGCTCTCAGCCGGCGTGGCGCGCGACAACATCTGGGTCGATCCTGGTGTTGGGTTCGGCAAAACGCTTGCGCACAATCTGGCGTTGATGGCGAGGCTTGCTGATCTTAAAGCGCAGCTTGGCTATCGGCTCGTCTTTGGCGCGTCACGCAAGCGGTTTGTGCATGCGCTCGACGCCTCAGCGGCGGAGGCGGGCGACCGGCTTGGCGGGTCGTTGGCGGCGGTGCTTTGGGCTGGTGAGGCCGGGGCTGACATGGTGCGCGTTCATGATGTGCGCGAAACGGCCCAAGCGCTGAAAGTATGGCGGGCCATTGCTAAGCGTTCGGGTCGTTAGCGGGCGAAGTCTGTGAGTCGATCTCCGCCTTACCAGCCATTGGCGCGGGGCCAGTGGGCGATGGGCGCGCCGTTTGCGTCTGTGACGGCGTAGGCCTCATAGGCGGCGGCGGTCATGCAGATGTGGTTGGGCGCGATCCGCACCTTGGCGCCGATGGGCAGGAGTTCGAACGGCGGAGGGGCGCCATCACGGCGGGTGATGGTTCCGTGTTCCTGCGAAACAGCTCTCACAATCACATCGCCCTCGGCGAGCGGAGCGCCGGTGACGGCGTCGCACACCAGGCCATAGCCTTGGTCCACGGCCTGTTTGGCGGTGCTGCGGTCGTGGGAGAGGGCGAGGCCTCCGGCGTCAATGAACACGCGCCCTGTGTCGGGTTTGTGTTGGGTGATTGTGGCGAGCACCGTGACGGCGATGTCGTCGAGGCTTGCAACGCCGATGCCGATTTGGGCGAGATCTTGGAACACGAACACGCCTGCGCAGATCTCGGTGAGGCCCTCCAGCGTTTGTGCGGAGGCTAGGGCGGGTGACGACCCGATGCCGATGGTGTCGACCGCTATGCCCTCTGTGCGCAAGGTGTCGGCGGTCGCGGTCAGAGTTGTGCGGTGACGCTCGACGTGGTTGGCGCGCTCGTCATGGGTGAAGAGGTCGTAGGTGGCGCCGGCATAACTGTAGAGACCTGCCAGGCGCAGATGCGGATGGCTTCGGATGGCGCTGATGAGGGCGGCAAAGCGCGGGCTTTGCGGTGCGACGCCCGCGCGGTAGCCGTCAATGTCGAGTTCGACCACGAGATCGATGGCGACGCCGGCGCGCCCAGCCTCATCGCCCACGGCGGCGGCGTTGACGGGGTCGTCAATTAAGATCTCCAGCGTTTTGCCGGCCTGCAGCCAAGGCGCGACGGTCGCGACTTTGTCGGACGCGAACGGACCTGCGTAACGCAGATTGGAGACGGTACCGGCGTCAAAGAAGGCTTTGGCCTCGGCCAGCGTCGAGACGGCGGCGGCGGTTCCGCGTACGCCAAGCAGCTTGCGGGCGACCGGGACCGATTTGCAGGTTTTCAAATGCGGCCGCAGCGCGACGCCGAGCGTGTCGGCTCGGGCGTGCGCCTTGGCAATGTTCGCCTCCATGCGGGCGGCGTCGAGGAGGAGCGCGGGGGTCGTCCCAGTGTCCATGCGCTCCTCCATCAGGCTGCGATCTCGGCCAGTTTGTGCAGGCGGGCGTAGACGCCGTTGGGCTTGGCGGCCAGTTCCTCGTGACGCCCCTGCTCCACGACTTGCCCGTGGTCGAACACCAAGATCCGATCGGCCTCTCGCACGGTCGACAGCCGGTGGGCGATGATGATGCTGGTGCGCCCGGCGGTCACTTCGGCCATGGCCTCTTGCACCATGCGCTCGGTTTCGTTGTCGAGGCTGGAAGTGGCTTCGTCCATGATCAAGATCGGGGCATCGGCGATGAGGGCGCGGGCGATGGCGACGCGTTGGCGTTCTCCGCCCGAGAGCTTCACCCCGCGCTCACCCACCAGCGTGTCATAGCCCTTGGGCAAGGCGGCGATGAAGTCGTGCGCGCGGGCGCGACGGGCGGCGTCCTCGATCTCGGCTTGGCTCGCGTCGGGGCGGGCGTAGGCGATGTTGGCCGCGATCGACCGGTGGAACAGCGCGGGATCCTGGGGCACGAGCGCAATGGCGCGGCGCAGGCTTTCCTGCAAGACGCTGCGCACATCTTGGCCGTCGATGCGGATCGCGCCGGCGTCGACATCATAGAGCCGCTGGATCAGCTTGACGAAGGTCGACTTGCCCGAGCCCGTCGGGCCGACGAGGGCTACGGTTTCACCCGGCGTGATGTGGATCGAAAAGTCGCGATAGAGCGGTTTGGTCTTGCCGGCGTAGGCGAACGTGATGGCGTCCATCTCGATGCGGCCTGGGCCCGGCTTGAAGGGGCCGGCGTTCGGAGCGTCGTCGACATCGCGGTTGGTGCGTTCGAACACGGCGAGGTCTTCCAGCTCGTCGAGGGCGCGTTGAACGTTTTGCACCTCGTCGCCAAACCGGCGCAGATAGCCAACCATCACCAAAAAGGCGGCGATGACGAAGGTCACGTCCCCTGGTGTGGCGCGACCTTGGCTCCATAGCCACACCGACAGGCCAATCGTGCCGGTCGACAGGACAAACGCGGTGACCGACGTGAACAGGATCACATTGATGTAGCGGTTCCAGGTGCGCAGGGTGGCGCGCTGCCATTTGACCATCACGCCGCGCATGCGCGCGTCTTCATGTCCTTCTGCGCCGAAGCTCTTGACCACGGCGTTGGCGCTCACGGAGTCGGCGATGGAGGCGCCGATCTCGCTGTC
Organism: uncultured Caulobacterales bacterium; assembly: GCA_964483775.1. Classification (GTDB taxonomy): domain Bacteria; phylum Pseudomonadota; class Alphaproteobacteria; order Caulobacterales; family Maricaulaceae; genus CAZADA01. The sequence continues at coordinate 400 of CAZADA010000165.1, read as the reverse complement.
GCGGGCGTTGGAGATCGTGTTGGCGGGCTTGATGTAGTAGCGCGCGGCCAAGACCGTGCCGGCCATGAACACCAGCACAACCACGAGGGCGAAGATCCCAATGATGGGCCACTGGATGAGCATCAACAAAGGCAGTCCGAGCAAGACTGTCGTCGTGGGGATGGCGAACAGGAAAATCGTCGCGGTCGCCATGTCGTAGGACCACATGCCGCGCGTGATCTTGCGCACCACGGCGCCGGCGAAGGTGTTGGCGTGCCATTCGGTGGACAAGCGCTGAACAGTGGCGAAGCTCGCGGCGGTCATGTCGCGCATGTTGCGGGACGAAAACCGGATTTCGAACTGGGACATGATGTACCGGCTCGTGTAGGCGCCGAACGACAAGGCCGCGAACAGGGCCAGA
>CAZADA010000164.1:0-4847 GCA_964483775.1 uncultured Caulobacterales bacterium | reverse complement strand
CGACCCGGCCGTGGGGCGATTGATCTTGGCGAAAGCGCCGCCGCTTTCCTGGTCCCAGGTCCACACCTGGGGCGGAGTGTAAGCCTCGTCAGCCATGATTGAGTGTCCTTGCATCATACCGCCGCGCCCGAGAGGACCGGGCGCACCAACGGCTATGGCGTCTGCGAAACGCCAGTCAAGCGTGGACATAACGTCTCACGCCGCGCCGCCAAACATGCGCGCGCGCAGACGTGATCGCCCGTGGTCGGCCGAGCCCTAGACGCCCGGCCGATCCCTCAACGTGTCACCAACGCCGATGGCGCGGCGCGTGACGAAAATGACGTCGCGGCGCGTAATAATAGCCGTACGGCGCATACGAGTAACCATACGCGTAGGGATGATATCGCCGGTGGCGCGGCAGCGCGCGTCGATAGGGCCGATGATAGTACCCATAGCCATAATTGTACGCGTAGCCGTGTGGGTGGACATGCCGGTAGCGCCGTCCACGATGGTGATGACGCCGGCGATGATGGTCGACCGCCTGCGGCGCAATGGCGCCGGGTTTCGCGGTGAGCGTGACGTTGACCGCCGTCTTAGGCGTTGAGGTGGAGCCGGCGGACGCCGGAGCTGCCAAGGCAAAACTGCCGACAAAGAAAACAAGACCAGCTAGAAAACCCAGCTGCCGTGTATGAGAGGTCATGGACTTCTCCATTTGCGCTCGTCCCTTGACGAGGTAATTAGCTCAAGCGGGTCTGCGACAAGGGTGAAAGTGACCGGCCGCCACCGCACAATCGCGTGAACATCGCCCAACTCTTCACGGAGGACGCCCCATGATTCGACCTTGGCCATGGCGATGGACCATTGCGGTGTCCGCAGCCGCCCTGACCGGTTGCGGCGTCCTTGATGGCGGGCGACTGGGAGCGGATGTGTTTGTCCCGCGTTCGGACTACGGCTTTGCGCCGCGGGTGCAGGACTACACTGAGCCCGGCGACTGCCGTGGCGGATCACGATTGGCGGCTGTCGAGGTTGAGCCGCCCGACTATCCGCGCGGCGCCTTCCGCAACGGTCTTCAAGGTTGGGTTGTGGTCCGCCTCGATGTTGATTCGCAAGGCAAAACGCGCAATGTGAAGATCGTTGATTCTCAGCCCGTCAGCGCGTTCAACCGCGCGGCGCGGCGAGCGGTTCGAGAATGGCGATTTGAACCGCCAGGCGAACCCGGCCTCAGCCGATGCGTCGTGGTTCTCGATTTTCGTTTGGGCGTGGCGCAGATCGGGCTCTAGCCACGCGCCGCCGATACAGTCAATTGAACGCTGTCCAGAGATTTTCGGGGATAGCGGATCGCGGTCACTAGCGAGGTGCGCTAGACTCATGATTCGCAGATAACCCGTCCCGGCTTGAGCGTGCGAACGAGAATGCGCCGGTCCGGCGACGGGACATGAGGGGCGGCCGAAATGGTATCTAGCCAGATTCAATGGGCGGCGTTCATCGTGACGCTGGGAGCGGTGGCGTTCGCAATCGCCGTAGGCGTTTGGGCGCTGAGTTTCACGCGGTCGGCGCGCACGCACAGTTCGGGCTGGCGCTCGCGCGCCGCGCAACTGGAGCTGGCGGTCGACCGGGCCGACGCGTTGCTTGCAGCCCACCCGGGCGTGTTGTTGGCGTGGGACGACGAGGCGCGGGGCGGGGAGGCCGGCTGGGGCGCTCCGTCACTGTATGGCGCGCCGGCGGCCATCGCCTCGCTGTTGCGGTTTGCCGACGCTCAGGATGAAAACGCCCCGATCGAGGCGCGCATTCTCGATGGTTTGGCCGATTTCGACGCCGTCGACGCGGCGGGCGACGCCACCACCCTGCGCAAGGCGCTGGAGCGGCTCGGTCAGGACGGCGCGCCGTTTTCCTTGGTCATCCAAGGTCCCGGCGGACGCAAAATCGAAGTCGACGGGCGGGCGGCGGGGCTGCGCATAGCGTTGTGGGTGGCCGACCCCAATCTGAAGGCGGCCGAGTACCTCACCGGCGCGGGACGCGACGAGGAAGCCGGGCGACGCATCTTTGATGATCCCGCCGCATTTGAGGACGTGTTGCGCCGGCTGCCCTTGCCAGCCTGGCGCATGTCCTCCTCGGCCAAACTGGTTTGGGCCAACGACGCCTACGCCCACATTGTCGAGGCCAAGAGCCCGCGCGATGCGGTTGAACGCGACATGCCTTTCGATGAATCGATCCGTGATCAAGCGCTGCAAACCATCAGCGACGGCCCATTGAGCGATCAACGCTTGATCACCGCGGTGGGGTCCCAACGCATGGTCGAGATCATCACCTTTCCCATTTCGGGGGGCGTTGCCGGCGTCGCCGTCGACATCACGCCCATCGCGCAGGATCGCGATGAAGCTCGCCTGGTGGCCGACCGCCGCAGCAGCGCGCTGAACCGCGCCTCCGATGCCGTGGCGATTTTCTCTCCCGACCGGGCGTTGGTGTTTCACAACACAGCCTTCGCCAAAATGTTTGGCTTGGACCCCGAATGGTTGGCCGCCAACCCCACCCATGGCGACGTGCTCGACAAGCTGCACGAGATGGGCAAGACGCCCCGGGTGGCCAACTATGGCGCATGGCGCACCGCCGAGTTGGCGCTGCATCTCAAGCATGACGAGCCGTTGGCCGACACCCTCTGGGAGTTGGCGGACGGCGTACGGTTGCGGATGTCGCGGGTGCGCCATCCCTCTGGCGGCGGCGCGGTGATCGTCCGCGACGAAACCGAAACGCAACGACTAAGGACCGATCTGAACACCCAGATCTCGGTCCAAAGCGCCACCCTCGACAAATTGTCTGACGCCCTGGCCGTGTTTGGCTCCAGCGGAAAGTGTGAACTCCAGAACGCTGCGTTTGGCGAGATGTGGGACTTGCCGGCGGAGCTGCGCAAAGAAGGCGCCGCCTTCGCCGACATGATCGACGCCGGCTTGCCGCTGTTCACCGACCGCAGCGCTTGGCTGCGCATGAAGGCGCGGATCACCAACCTTGACCCCGATGTGCGCCGTGAGTTTTCCGAAGAGATTGAGCGCGTCGACGGCAAAGTCCTGCGCTACACCTCCAAGCCCCTACCGAACGGCGCAACCGCGATCAGTTTCAGCGATGTGACCGCGGACCGTAACCTGCAAAAGGCCCTGGAGGACCGCAACGCGGCGATGCAGGCCGCTGAGCGTGTACAGCAAGACTTCGTCGGTCATGTCAGCTACCAGTTGCGCGCGCCGCTGCAGACAATTGTCGGCTTTGCCGAGCTGCTCAAAATGCAACTGGCCAACGACAATCCTGACCAAGGCAATCAGGCCGACGCCATCATCCAAGCGAGCACCGAACTTGGCCAGATCGTTGAGAACATTCTCGACATCGCCGCCATCACGTCCAACACGATGGAAATGGATTGGTCAGAAGTGGAGTTGCGCGCGACCCTTGAAGGGGCGTTGTCCATCGTGCAGACCAGCGCTGAGGACAGCCGGTTGCGCTTCAAGTTTGAATGTCCCGCCGACATCGGCCGGATCCGCGCCGACGCCAAGCGCCTCAAACAGATCGTCTATCAATTGCTGGTCAACGCCAAACGCCATGCGCCAGCCGGAGGGCAAGTCACCCTCGGCGCCGCACGCAACGAAAGCGGTGTGCAAGTCTGGGTCGAGGACGATGGTCCCGGCATTCCGGCCGACCAGCAAGCGCGCATGTTTGAGCCCTTCGTTTCGGGCAAGAAGGGCGGAGCCGGCTTGGGTTTGACCTTGGTCCGCGAGTTTGTGCGCCTGCATGGCGGCTGGGTGGACGTGCACTCAGAAGTGGGAACGGGCACCAAGGTGACCTGCCATTTCCCGGCCCGCCCGACAGATGAGGGCGGGGCGGGCGAAACAGACAAAGCGGCATAGCGGCTGGCGCGATTAGCCCTGGCGTTCGGGGATGCGAACCACAAGCCCGTCAAGCTCGTCGCTGACTTGGATCTGGCACGACAGGCGCGAGGTTTCTTGGACGTCAGAGGCAAAGTCGAGCATCGACTCCTCCATCGTGCTCGCTGCGCCTGTTTTCTCCGCCCACGCCGGATCGACATAAACGTGACACGTCGCACACGCACACGCGCCGCCACAGTCGGCCACAATCCCGGGAACGCCGTTATTGTACGCGCCTTCCATCACCGTCATGCCAGGCTTGACGTCAAGGACATACTCTTTGCCGGAGTGGTGGATATAAGTGATTTTCGCCATGAGAGCGCCGCCTGTCTGATGAGAGGTTGGGAAAGGAGCACGAAGATTGGCCATGCATGTATCGCGCATTGCCTCGCGCGCAACCTTTGAAACGCCAGCGGCGAACACCATGACTAACGAAACAGTGACCACCACCCTCACCGACGCCGCCGGCGCCGAGCGGTTTGGCCGCGCCCTGGCAGGGCATCTCAAGGCTGGCGACGTGGTGTTTCTGATCGGAGCGTTGGGCGCAGGCAAAACCACCGTGGCGCGCGGCGTGATCGCAGCGCTGACACACGAACACGAGGCGCCAAGCCCGACCTACACCCTCGTGCAGACCTACACGTCGGCTGATACAGAACTTGAGATTTGGCACGCAGATCTTTATCGCATCGCTCACCCCGATGAGATTCTCGAATTGGGGTTGGAAGACGCCTTCGACGCAGCGGTCACGCTCATTGAATGGCCCGATCGCTTAGGAGACCATCGACCCGCCGACCGCCTTGAGGTGCGCTTGGAGCCAGGTCCCCATGGACATGGCCGCATCGCCCGCCTCACCGCCATTGGACAACGAAAGGCCATCCATGGGCTTGCCAGCCGGTTTTGACTCCGATCCTGAACGCGCCGCCGCCGTCGCGGCTTTGCTGCACCAAGCTGGTTGGGCCG
>CAZADA010000163.1:0-4917 GCA_964483775.1 uncultured Caulobacterales bacterium | reverse complement strand
CCCCCGTCACGCCGACCAGATGGTGCGCGGCGTCGTCAACTTGCCCAATGGCACAGGCCGTTCGGTGCGCGTGGCGGTGTTCGCCAAAGACGCCAAAGCCGACGAGGCGCGCGAAGCGGGCGCTGAGATCGTCGGTGACCAAGACCTCATGGAAGAGATCCAAAATGGGCGCATGGACTTTGATAAAGTGATCGCCTCACCGGACATGATGTCGCTGGTTGGCCGTTTGGGCAAAGTCCTTGGGCCGCGCGGCCTGATGCCCAACCCCAAGGTGGGCACGGTCACGCCGAACGTCGGCCAAGCGGTGAAGGACGCCAAGGGCGGGGCGGTTGAGTTTCGCGTCGAAAAGGCGGGCGTTGTCCATGCCGGCGTGGGCAAAGCGTCCTTCAGCCAAGAGGCGCTGGAGCAGAACGTGCGGGCCTTTCTGGACGCCGTGATCAAGGCGAAACCCTCAGGCGCCAAAGGGGCTTACATGCGCAAAGTGGCGCTCAGCTCGACCATGGGCCCCGGCGTTCGGATCGACGTCGCTGACGCTTCCGCGCTCGCATAGCCCGACGGCCGCCAACGCCATTAGGCGCCGCCGGCGGCCGACGAGCTGATCAAAACCAACCCAAACGCGATGGGGCGCCAGCCGCGTTTGGGTCCTGGCTGGTTTGACGGGATCCTGCCGAAGGCTTTGAACGGCAAGGTTCGCTTCTTTGTCATTGATCACAGAACGTCTGAGCGCACCGCCGCCGGCGGGGAATTCACCCCGTAGCGGGGCGCTAAACAGCGGTGCTTGGTGAACCGTCTTCGCTTTGGCCGATGGGCGACCGTCTGAGTTCTCATCCAACGTGTAACGTCATGACGCGCCTCAGACCGCACGGCATGAATGGACCGCAGGGCATGAATTGACTGGGCGGTTGCGTCGCCAGGCCGTCACCGAGCCTGCACCCCGTGAACCGTGGGTGTTTTGGCTCCACCGCGTCCGGCCCAGCCGGGAGCGACAGTGAGGCGGCCCGCCCGCACCAAATGGCGTGACCGGTCATTGACACCGATTGACCACATTACTATTTACGCTCACTTAACCGAATTCCGGTGACAACCGGAAGGGGACGTTAACGCGTTCCCACCCTGTCCAAGACCGTAGGGGTCCAGTCACGCCGCCAGGCGCGGGTGGGCTTAATTCAGACGACCCTGCGCAGACGGGCGAGAGACGACATAACCTGCCCACGCACCCATTGCGTGGGTTGGGCTGATGCGGTCGCTTCCCGGGACAGGCGCTGTGCGCCTCAGCTTTCACCATGTGGGTGGGCTGGTGCGGACGGTCTCACGGCGTCGGATGGGCCGGCGTCGTCTTTGGAGGAACCGCAATGGATCGAGCTCAAAAAGCCGAAGCGGTAGAGAGCCTACGTGGCATCTTCGCGGAAGCGGGCGGGGTGGTCGTGGCGCGGTACGCCGGATTAACGGTGGCCGACATGACCGCGCTGCGGGCGAAATTGCGTGACGCTGACGCCAGTCTCAAAGTGGTCAAAAACCGTTTGGCGAAGATTGCTTTAGAGGACACAGAAGGCGAAGGCGGCCGAGACCTGTTCAACGGACCTTCTGCGATCGTATTCGCGAAGGACCCCGTGGCGGTGTCGAGGGTGGCGGTGGATTACGCCAAAGAGAAAGAAGAGTTCATTCTCATTGGCGGCATGTTGGGACCGCAGGTCCTCGATGAAGCAGGGGTTAAGGCTCTTGCGACCATGCCATCGCTTGATGAGTTGCGTGCGAAGCTGCTCGGTGTCATGACGGCGCCGCTCAGTCAATTCGTGGGCATACTCAACAAACCTTCCGAACAATTGGTGCGCACCGTGGCCGAGCCAGGCCGTGGTCTTGCCAGTGTCTTGGGGCAACGCAAAGCGCAGTTGGAAGCGGCGTAGCGGTAGTTGGGTGTTGCGCCGTCAAAAGGACTTGTGCGGCGCGCAAATTCATGAAAAAGGACCGGGTTATGTCAAAAATTGAGCAATTGGCGGAAGACCTTTCCAACCTCACGGTGTTGGAAGCCGCCGACCTCACGAAACTTCTTGAGGACAAGTGGGGCGTGTCGGCGGCGGCTGCGGCGGTGCCCATGATGATGGCTGGCCCCATGCCAGCTGCAGGCGGCGGCGATGCGGGCGCAGAGCCAGCCGAAGAGAAAACCGAGTTCGACGTGATTTTGGCCACGGTTGGCGATAAGAAAATCAACGTCATTAAGGAGGTGCGCGCAATCACCGGTCTTGGCCTTAAAGAAGCCAAAGAACTTGTGGAAGGCGCGCCGAAGCCTGTCAAAGAGGGTGTACCCAAAGACGAGGCGGAAGACATTAAGGGCAAGCTTGAGGGTGCGGGCGCGACAGTCGAAGTTAAGTAAGCACAGTTTGCCACGACCATCGGGGCGGGCGCTCGTTCGGGCGCTCGCCTAAACGCGTTTGTCGTTGCCGGTTTCCCGCCGGCGACGAGTGTGTGTTGGGGATAGACCAAGGTGGCGAGGGGTCGCCGTACAATTGATGGTGGGCCAAGCGCCTCTCTGCTCGTCAGGGGCGAGCGCGATGGGCAGGCTAGGCCAGTGAAGGAGAAACGATGTCGCTGTCGTTTACCGAAAAGAAACGCATTCGCAAATCATTCGGCTCGATTCCTGAAGTCGTTCAAATGCCGAATCTCATCGAAGTGCAGCGATTATCTTACGAGCAGTTTCTCCAAAAGTATACACCAATCGCCGAGCGGGTCAATGATGGCCTGCAGGCCGTGTTCAAATCCGTCTTTCCCATCAAGGATTTTTCCGAGCGCGCAGTTCTCGAGTACGTTGACTACGAGTTCGAGCCGCCCAAGTTCGACGTGGAAGAATGTCAGCAGCGTGACATGACTTATGCTGCGCCGTTGAAGGTCAAGTTGCGTCTGATCGTATTTGAGACCGAGGAGGAAACCGGGGCCAAGTCGATCAAGGATATCAAAGAGCAGCACGTTTATATGGGCGATATCCCATTGATGACCGAGAAGGCCACCTTCGTCATCAATGGGACTGAACGGGTCATCGTCAGTCAGATGCACCGCAGCCCCGGCGTGTTCTTTGATCATGATCGCGGCAAGACCCACGCCTCGGGCAAATTGTTGTTCGCCGCCCGCATCATTCCCTATCGCGGGTCATGGCTCGACTTTGAGTTTGACGCCAAAGACATCATCCATGTGCGCATCGATCGTCGCCGCAAGCTGCCGGCGACGACGTTGTTGTACGCGCTGGGTCTCGACAAAGAGCAAATCCTCGCAACGTTCTATGACCGCATTGTCTTCCAGGCTGACCGCAAGTCCGGCGCACGCAAGGGCTGGCGTATTCCGTTCGTTCTTGAGCGCCTGCGCGGGGTGAAGCCAGAATACGACGTCGTTGACGCCAAAACCGGCGAGGTCATCGCCAAATCTGGCGTGAAAGTCTCGGCCCGCGCCGCGAAACAATGGGCGGAAAAGGGCGTCACGGAAATCGGGGTTCAGGACCTGGCGCTGATCGGTCGCTTTGTCGCCGAAGACCTGGTCAATTTTGAGACCGGAGAAATCTACGCCGAAGCTGGCGATGAGATCACCGACGAGGTGCTCGCCCAGATCGACGAAGCGGGCATTAACGACGTCGCCGTGCTCGACATCGATGTGGCGTCGCGCGGCCCGTGGGTGCGCAACACGCTCGCGGTCGACAAAAACGACGGTCGTGATGGCGCTCTGGTTGACATCTATCGGGTGATGCGCCCGGGCGAACCGCCCACGCCGGAGACGGCCGAGAACCTGTTTAGCGGTCTGTTCTTTGACGAAGAGCGCTATGATTTGTCGTCCGTTGGCCGCGTGAAAATGAACATGCGCCTGGGCTTGGAGACTGAGGACACGCTCCGCGTTCTTCAGTCCGAAGACATGATCGCCGTGCTGCAGACCCTGGTCGACTTGCGCGACGGCAAGGGCGAGATCGACGACATCGACAATCTCGGCAACCGCCGGGTGCGCTCGGTCGGTGAGTTGATGGAAAACCAATACCGGTTGGGCCTGTTGCGGATGGAGCGGGCGATCAAAGAGCGCATGGGCTCGGTCGACATCGAAACCGTGATGCCGCACGATTTGATCAACGCCAAACCGGCAGCGGCCGCTGTTCGCGAGTTCTTTGGGTCGAGCCAGCTCTCCCAGTTTATGGATCAAACCAATCCGCTGTCTGAGATCACGCACAAACGGCGTTTGTCCGCGCTTGGGCCGGGAGGCCTCACACGTGAGCGCGCCGGCTTTGAGGTGCGCGACGTGCACCCCACGCACTATGGCCGCATCTGCCCGATCGAGACGCCCGAAGGGCCGAACATTGGCTTGATCAACTCGTTGTCCACCTATGCGCGGGTCAACAAATACGGCTTCATTGAGAGCCCGTATCGGCGCGTTGAGAACGGCCGCATCACCGAGGACGTCCAATACCTCTCGGCGATGGAAGAGGCGCGGTTCTCCATCGCCCAGGCCAACGCCCCCATCGACGATGACGGCATGTTCGTCAGCGAGCTGGTGACCTGCCGCATCGGACCCCAGCGCGACGTCGTCCTGGTGACCCGCGAAGAGGTGGACTTTGTTGACGTGTCCCCCAAGCAGGTGGTGTCCGTCGCCGCGGCGTTGATCCCCTTCCTTGGTCACGACGACGCCAACCGGGCGCTCATGGGTTCAAACATGCAGCGCCAAGCCGTTCCTTTGATTGAGCCCCAGGCCCCTGTGGTCGGGACCGGAATGGAGCGGGTCGTCGCGCGCGACTCCGGCGCTGCGATCGCGGCGCGGCGCACTGGTGTGGTTGAACAGGTGGAGGCCCGCCGCATCGTCGTGCGCGCCACCGAAGAGCGCGACCCGACCAAATCGGGCGTGGACATTTACAACCTTCGCAAGTTCCAACGCTCCAATCAAAACTCGTGCATC
>CAZADA010000162.1:0-5015 GCA_964483775.1 uncultured Caulobacterales bacterium | reverse complement strand
AGCCTTTCAACGAGATCGGTCATTCTTTGACTGTGTAGCGAAAGGTAGAGCGATCCTAGAGTTGGAAGCGCTTAAGTGAAAAGAAAAGTCCCCGGTGACCGTTTTTGTTCTTTGATTTCGAAGCCATCTTTGCTGAGTTCAAGCTTACCATTCTCGCCTCACAACAGAATCTGGTTTCTACAGCGATAAACGCCCGACGGCAGACGCTCGTGATTTGTTCCCTAGTTGGTTTAAGTTCGGATAGGCTTCCGAAATAGAAATATAGGAACAATCGACCAAGATATCAAAATTATAAAATACAGTCTTTCTGAGAACAGGTTTAGCCAATTCGCTGCGATCAATCCGACGACCATAAGCAGGTGGGCAAGCACCGCCCATACCAGACTAGCAATCACTTCACTTAAGGTAGCGGCTCCCGATCGGAGCGATTTAAAATACAGGAATCCGCTAAGAGGCAAAAACACGATCACCGAAGTCAGCAGGCCTGGATTGTAGCCGACGAAACCATTCAAGATGTGAGCGATTGCGTTGACGAGAACGATCCCCATCGTCGCCAGCGCTGGAAATGTGTGGCGAGGCGCGCTCCAAATTCCCAAGCACGCAACAAGCCAAACAAGAGACGTGTTGATGATGAATATGCCTTCTTTGGTCAGCGGTCCGATGGATCCTTCGGGCGCGCCTAACAAACCAAGCACGAGTTCGTTCACGCTGCCCTGAAAAGCATAGACGTTGCCGAAAAGATCAATCCAGTGCTCTTCGAACTGGTGGACAATATAGCCCACAAGCAACAACAAGCAGGCGACGCGGAGGTCAAAACCGCCGCGCTCGGCATTCGGCGGCTTAAGAGCGAAAGCGACAAAGAGGAGGAACGGCGCCATAAAGACGCCAACTTTCATCCAGTTATCGACGAGAAAATCATGTTGTCCAACCGGAACCCAAAGCATGGCAAATGCCAATATGAGGAGAAGCAAGGAAAGATAACGATCCATCGATGTCCATTCTGAGAGGATTAGACACGCGTTCCGGGGCGAAGCCGAACCGTCCGGCAAGTTTGATCTTAGCATCAATGTTTAACTGCGAACATCCAACCACCTAACTTGGCGATCAAATGGCCAATTGCGCCCGCTTCCGCGGTTAAAACTCGCCCTATGTCCACGTTCGGAGCCGTGGCTCAAGCCCGCCCCATAACGGATTCTGAGCCGTTGATGCAAAGCGCTCTAAATGAAACAAGCTCGGGGGGCGAACGGGAGGGAGCCTCTAGCAACGATTAGTCTTAATATTGCCCAAAACGTGTAGTCAAAGGGTGTATGCTTGGATTTTCGCGTTTAATGGCCGTTTTTCAAGTTATCGCTCTGCTATGTGCTTGCGAGCCCGTGCAGTTAACTCGTCACGATAATGAATATAGTAAAATAGAGGCGGATGCAGAGGTCTTCATCAGGATCTTCAAAGCTGAAAGCGAGCTCGAATTGTGGACAAAGGCGCCGCAGGCAAATACGTTCGAGCTGCAAGAGATTTTCCCCATCTGTCGTTGGTCTGGTGAACTTGGTCCAAAACTGCGCGAAGGCGACGGTCAATCCCCTGAAGGCTTTTACCGGGTCAGGCGTGCAAGTCTGAACCCTAATTCTTCTTTTCACCTATCCTTCAACTTAGGCTTTCCCAATAGTTACGACCGGGCGCATTCGCGAACGGGGAGCTATCTCATGGTGCATGGCGCATGTGTATCTGTTGGATGTTACGCCATGACAGATGCCGGCATTGAAAAGATTTACGCAGCGGTCGAAGGCGCCTTGAAGAGTGGGCAGGACGCGGTCGACGTTCACATCTTTCCATTCCGGATGACGTCCGAAAACCTGGCATTGAGAGAGGGTCATGAGTGGCATGAATTCTGGCTCAACCTCAAAGAGGGCTACGATGCTTTTGAAACAATGCACCGTGTTCCGAACATAAGCGTCAATCATAAGCGGTACACCTTCCAGACCGCGCCCATACCGTAAATCGTATTCACCACGCAGCAGCCCACGTGAGCCACTGACCCAAAATAGACGTACTGAACTCATGCCTATGGAATAGCAAAGAGCGCAAAGAGATGCGCGATTTGAACGCTTGGAAACCAGAACACTGAAGCCATCAAAGTAAGTATCTAAACTCGCCCAAGTAAGCCGCTGAGCGGAAAGGCGGCCATCACCCCAAAACGGATACTGGCGTTTCATTCAAAGACGCATCTAGGCCCCAAACCCAATCAGCCTATTGATCCGTGATGGCAAATCGTAATTCGCAATGTCGAAGCGGCGACGGAGCGAGGAATGGGCAGGCTGTTTTGGCTGAACGACGAGCAGTGGGCGGCGATTGAGCCGTTCATGCCGAAGAACCAGCCGGGAGCGCGGCGGGTTGATGATCGGCGGGTGATCTCGGGCATCATCCATGTCCTCAAGACGGGGTGCCGATGGGTCGATTGCCCGGAAGAGTACGGTCCGCACGCGACGGTCTACAACCGCTTCAATCGTTGGTCTCGTAAGCAGTTCTGGACAGGAATGCTCGAAGCGCTTGCCGCTGCAGGCGCGGTCACGACGAGCACCTCTATCGACGGCACCTACGTCAAAGCGCAGCGTTCGGCCTTCGGCGGTGAAGGGGGGCGAAAGCGCAAGGCATTGGCCCGTCGCGGGGTGGCCAGACCAGCAAAATTCACATCCTCACCGATGTGATCGGACGCCCATTCTCGCTCAGCTTGACACCCGGAAATGTCAGCGACGTCCGAGCGGCCGACGAATTACTTTTGAGAGGCCTTCAGGGCGCGAAGCATCTTATCGCGGACAAGGGCTACGACGCGAACGCCTTTCGCAAAGCTCTGCGTGAACGGGGGACGCGGCCAGTCATTCCTGGGCGGTCCAACCGCAAGCGGAAGATTACCTATGACAAAGCACGTTACCGAGATCGGCACTTGGTCGAGAGCGCCTTCTGTCGCCTCAAGGACTTCCGGCGGATCGCCACCCGTTACGACAAGCTAGGAAGAAACTTCTTGTCAGCAGTTGCGCTCGCTACTCTCATTGCGTTTTGGGCTTGATCCATTGATGGTCGTTGGCCTGCTGCGCTATGAAGCGATACATGACATGGAACCGTGTTGTAACCATTGAAGATTTTTGGGATCGGCCACGAGGTGGGATCGCATTTAAATCCGGGAAATTGGTCGCCTACAAATGCCTGTGGGACGATAGAGAGGATGACTATTCCGACTACTACGGCGTAATGCCGATCAATGAGGCTCTGCTTCCACAGATAGAGGAAAGCTGGGAGATCTGGATCAGATGGTCGAACGCGTTCGATGCCGGCGAAACCACTACAGAAACACATCCCGCATTGCCTCAAGACCGCAAGCGATACGCGGTTCTCGCTAGCATGATCAAACCGCAGACCGAAATGAACGAAGCAATCTGTGAGAAGCTGCTAGCTGAGTTTCGGTCGATTCAACCGGGATGGACAGGCATCGAGGTCCGATGGCACAAGTCACCTACTGATTGAGTCTCGACCCTAACGGCGGGACAGGCATTGTTAGAGGATACCGGTCGGTAACGCGCTGAGCGCACGAGCCGGCCATGGCTCGTAACCGGTTTCGTTACGTCAACACCTCGCCCGTGATCATCCCCCTGGCGGCCAAGCTGGGTGTGCGGTTTCCCCTTTCGCTGCGCAGTGTCGAGGGCCAGCGGCATCGGCGTCAGCAATGAGTGCGCCCGACTCTGTTCGATCCGACAGCCCCAAGTTTTCGTAAGGGACAATAGGCAAAGTGTGGAGCAATCCGACAGTCAGGCGATCGGCCGCACCGATGCAATGAATGATGAATGCGGCTTAGTTGCTAGCGTTTCAACCCGTACAATATAGCACATCTGCCGGATCTAAGTGCAGGTGTTGATCGGCGAATTGAAGGGATACGTCATGTCCCTGGGTCGCATTGTGCTTACCGATATTGTACGTGCGTCGGCCTTGCTCATTTTTGCGACAGGTCAGCTTTTAGCTGGCTTTTTACCCGACATGTTGGGGTGGGACGTATCAATCGCAAGCCGTTCCGCGGAGTATAACACTGTCCTAATTCCAGCCGGATTCGCTTTCGTGATCTGGCTGCCGCTCTTCTTCGGAAACATCGCATTGGCGGTTTTTCATGCGCTGCCAAAACAGCTCAATGATCCACTCTTTCGTCGCATCGGCTGGCTTGCGACCGCCGCATTCGCCGCGAACACCTTTCGATCCTTATACGAACCATTAAATGGGCCGAATTGGATCAGCTTCTTGCTTCTCATCGCTATCCTGGCGCCATTGGTTGTCGCAGCGATCCTTGTTGCAAGGACATCTCGGCGATCCGCGACGTTCGCACTCGCTCCCGTCATTGGACAGGCGGGCTGGATCACCGTCGCGTCTGCGGCGGGCTTTTCTCAGATGGCTCTATTCGAAGGTTGGAACCCTTTCGAGCTTACCGAATTGATGGCTGCCTTTGGCGTCATTGTGGTCTGGACGCCGTTAGCGCTCACAGCGGTATGGATGGTCCGCGCGATCGTCTATGCGGCCGCAATTTCCTGGGGTTTGTTCTGGATTGGCGTAGGAAACATACGCGCCGAAGATGGCTATCTGACAGAGACGGCGTGGGTCATCGCCGCCGTGATGATCGTGACCGCGGCTGTTTCAAAACGGATTGCCCGCCGTTCGGGGGGACGAGACGTGAGTCAGGGCTAGTAAGGTTCGTGCATGTGTTCCCCGGATTTCGAACGATGGGTCCTCGCCCAACTAAGACACTGGCGTCTACGGCCGAAACACGCCGCTAAGGCGACGCTCGTTAGTGCGTGACCCTGAGTCCACTCCCTGGCCGAGTTGTGTTGGGTGGGACCACCTGCTTTGAAACGCCTGACCCGACAGCCACGAACTACCGCTCTGTGCGCTACTTGTGACATTGGCTTAAAAACGGGTTGGTCAACTCTTGGCCCTAAGGTGACATTCGTTCGGCCGGTTTGAACGACTGATTTTGGATGCTT
>CAZADA010000161.1:0-5017 GCA_964483775.1 uncultured Caulobacterales bacterium | reverse complement strand
AGGCGGCGGGCGCGCGCAATTTCACCCAGTGCGACAGCCTGTTGATCGGCAATGACTGCGGCGCCCACACCGTGCCCTACATCGAATGCAAGCGCAGCGACGCCCAGCTTGAGCACGAGGCGACCACCACCAAACTCGCTGACGATCAGCTGTTCTACGCCCGCCAGCGCGGCCTTGACGAGGAAAGCGCCGTTGCGCTCCTGGTCAACGGCTTTGTCCGCGAAGTCATGCAAGAACTGCCCATGGAATTCGCGGTCGAGGCCCAAGCGCTCGTCAAGGTTTCACTCGAAGGGAGCGTAGGTTAGTGGCGAAGTATTGGTTCGCGCATGTGGTGCCGCCGGGCAATGGGCAGTTTCGGATCGCGCCGATCAGCTGGATCGGCTGGGCGGCGCTAGCGATCTGGGTGACCGTTTGCGTGGTCGCGATCAATGTCGTCGTACAGCTGATGGTCGGGGCGGGCGCTCCGATCTGGGCCTGGGTGGTCGTGCTGGTCGTCGGGATTTTGGCGACCGTGTTCGGCTTTGCAGCCCTGGCTTGGCGCAAAACCGCCCCCTACGGCGAACATTTCGGGCGGGACGCCTGACTCTCACCGGGCGATGCGGTGTCTCCAACGCGCCTGAAGACTGAACCTAGATGAATGACGATTGAAAGTGTGTTTGATGCTCAAAATTGACAATCTTCACGCCCGGGTTGAGGGCGACGACGACACCGAGGCGACCGACATCCTCAAGGGCGTCACGCTCACCGTGCCTGCCGGCGAAGTCCACGCCATTATGGGGCCGAACGGCTCGGGCAAGTCGACGCTGTCTTATGTGCTCACCGGCCGCGACGGCTATGAGGTGACAGACGGCGACGCCAGTTTCGCCGGTGAAGATCTGTTTGACCTTGAACCGGAAGAGCGCGCAGCCAAGGGCGTGTTCCTCTCCTTCCAGTATCCGTTGGAAATTCCCGGCGTGCCCACGCTCACCTTCGTCAAGGAGGCGGTGAACGCACAGAAGAAAGCCCGCGGAGAAGGCGAAATCTCCGCGCCGGACTTCCTCAAGAAAGCCCGTGAAGTCGCCGCTCAGCTCAACATCGCCCCTGACATGCTTAAGCGCCCGCTCAATGTCGGCTTTTCCGGCGGAGAGAAAAAGCGCATGGAGATTTTCCAAGCTGTGATGCTCGAGCCGCGCTTCTTGATCCTTGATGAAACCGACTCGGGCCTCGACATTGACGCGCTGAAGGTCGTGGCTGACGGCGTGAACGCCCTGCGATCGGCCGATCGCGGCATGCTGGTCATCACCCACTATAAGCGGCTGCTCGAGTACATCCGCCCCGACGCCGTGCACATCATGGCGGACGGACGCATCGCCAAATCCGGCGGCGCCGAGCTGGCCGATCAGCTGGAAGAGCAGGGCTATGACGCCCTGGTGGGGGCGTAGGGCATGGCGATTGCGCTCGACCAACTCCCCACCCGCCGCGACGAAGCGTGGAAGTGGACCGATCTGCGCGCCGCCGTTAGCGAAGACCTGCTGAACGCCGCCCACGCGGGGGAGATGGACACGTCGAGAGCCGCCAACGCTGTGGCCCCGCTGGACCGTCAACCCTCGACGGGGATGCCTGCGCTGGCCGCGGCGATCGCAGGGTCGTCCTCGGTGTTCGAACTTGAGAACGACGAGACGCTGAACCTTGCAACGCTCGCGACGGGCGGCCATGCCATTATCGGCGTCGTGGTGGGCGAGGGCGTGCGTGGCCGGGTCGTCGAGACCTATGCGCTTGACCAGGGCGCGTTCGCGAATGTCGCGATTCGCTATGAGGTCCATCCAGGAGCGTCGCTTGAGCGTATCGTCGTTGCGCCGGCCGACGCGGACAGCATTGTGGTGTCCATCATTGGCGTCGAGCTCGCCGAAAACGCCGCCTACACCCAAACCACGCTGACCACCGGCGCAAAGTTGGCGCGTCTGGAAACCCACGTCCAGGTCAACGGTCCGGACGCGGAGGTGAACCTCAACGGCGTGAGCCTGCTCGCCGGCGATCGCCACGCCGACCACACCACGGTCGTCACCCACGCCAACGCCGCGCCGGGCGCGGTCACGCGCGAGACCTTCCGGACCGTGGCGGCCGACCGCTCCACCGGCGTGTTCCAGGGCAAAATTAAGGTCGAGCGCGAGGCGCAAAAGACCGACGCGGAAATGAACCACGCTGCGCTGTTGTTGGGCGAAAACGCCACGGTCAACGCCAAGCCTGAGCTTGAAATCTACGCCGATGACGTCGCGTGCGCCCACGGCGCCACGGCTGGCGATCTCGACGCCGCGGCCATGTTTTACATGCGCCAGCGGGGGCTGCCCGAAGCCAAAGCCAAGGCGCTGCTCACCCGCGCCTTCATCGCCGAGGCGCTCGCCAATGTCAGCGACGATGGCGTTCGGGCCGTGCTCGATCAGCACGTGGATCAATGGCTTGAGGCCAACCTATGACGGACACGCTGACGCCGCCTTCGACATTCAATGTCAACGCCATCCGCGCTGAGTTTCCCATCCTCGCGCGCGAAGTGAACGGCCATCCGCTGACCTATCTGGACAGCGCGGCCTCGGCGCAAAAACCCGAGCCGGTCATCCAGGCGATGATCGATGTGATGCACGGATCCTACGCCAATGTGCATCGCGGCCTGCACACCCTCGCCAATGAAGCGACCGAGGCGCTCGAGGGCGCGCGCAAGACCGTCGCCGCCTTCTTAGGCGCGCCAGACGAACGCGCGATCGTGTTCACGCGCGGGACCACCGAAGCGATCAATCTCGTCGCCAGCGGGCTTGAGCCGACCATCGAGGAGGGCGATGAGATCGTCCTCTCGGTGATGGAGCATCATTCCAACATCGTGCCGTGGCATTTTTTGCGCGAACGGCGCGGCGCCGTGCTCAGATGGATCCCGGTGTTGGACGACGGCGCGCTTGATATGGACGCCTATGCCGCAGCGCTCGGACCCAGGACCAAATTCGTCGCCATGACCCACATGTCGAACGTGCTGGGCACGGTGACGGATGCCGCTCAGATCGTTCGCTTCGCCCATGATGTCGGCGCGCAGGTCTTGCTCGATGGCAGTCAGGCCGCCGTGCATTTGCCCGTGATCGACGTCGCCGCGCTGGGGGTGGATTACTACGCCTTCACCGGCCACAAAGTGTACGGCCCCTCTGGCATTGGCGCGCTGTACGGCAAGCCGGAGCGGCTCGAGGCGCTGCGCCCCTATCAGGGCGGCGGCGAGATGATCGAATGCGTCACCCAGGACGCGGTGAGCTACAACGACATCCCCTACAAGTTTGAGGCGGGCACCCCGGCCATCGTGGAGGCGATCGGGCTGGGCGCCGCGTTGGAATGGTTGCAAGGCCACGACCGGAACGCCGCGTTGGCTCACGAGAATCGCCTCGCTGAGCGCCTCGCCGACACGCTCAGCGCCCATGCCGACGTCCGCATCATCGGTCAAGCGCCTGGCAAGGGCGCCATTGTGACCTTCGCCTCGAACGCCGCCCATGCCCACGACATCGCGCAGATCCTCGACAAGTACGGTGTTGCGGTGCGCGCAGGCCAACACTGCGCCGAACCGCTCATGGCCCATGTCGGCGTCACCTCGACATGCCGGGCGAGCATCGCCATCTACAACACTGAGAACGACGTTGCGCGGTTTGCGGAGGCCTATGGTCGGGCCCGCGACCTGTTAGGGTGAGACAGACTGATGAGCGAGCACATAGACCGCGATGTCATCGACGTGTCGGGCGAGGGCGCGGACACCCCGAAAGACCAGACGACCGGGCGGACCAGTGCGATCCCGCCCGATGAGCTGGCGCGTTTGACCGATGAGCTCGTTGCCGCGTTCAAGTCAGTCTACGACCCTGAAATCCCAGTCGATATCTATGAACTGGGACTGATCTACAAGGTCGACGTTGATGACGATCGCAACGTCGCCATCGACATGACACTGACCGCGCCAGGCTGTCCGGTGGCCGGCGAAATGCCGGGCTGGGTCGAAACCGCGGCCCGCAAAGTCGACGGCGTGAACACTGTGACGGTCTCCATGGTGTTTGAGCCGCCCTGGGATATCTCACGCATGTCTGACGAGGCGCGGCTCCAGCTGAACATGTTGTGAGCCGGCGCGTTGTGCGGATCAGGACCGCCAGCCGTGTCCATGACGCCGATGCGGCGTGGGCGATCCTTCAGCCCATCCTGGCGGCCGCGGAGACGTACGATCTGCCCGCAAACTGGTCCAAGGACGACGCGCTCGGGTTTTGGTTCGCCGCGGGCCACGAGGTCTATCTGGCCGAAACCGAAGGCGACGACCCCGCCGGACTGGCGTTTCTGCGACCCAATGGACTGGGCGGCGGCGCCCATGTCGCCAACGCCGGCTTTGCCGTAGCGCCCGGCGCGCGCGGCCAAGGCGTCGGCAGAGCGTTGGCCGTGGAGGTCGAAGACAAAGCGCGCGCGAAGGGCTTCACGGCCATGCAGTTCAATCACGTCGTCGAGGCCAACACCGCGGCGCTGAGACTGTGGCGGGACCTGGGGTACCGGGAGATTGGACGCGTTCCCCGGGGTTTTCGTCATCCCACGGCCGGTTTTGTCGACCAACTCATCATGTTTAAGGAGCTTTCGAGCTCTGGCTTCGTCTCTGGCGCTGATGTGGTATAGATCCAACGACGTCGGTCTGCGCGTCACAGCGCTCTGAGGAGGGAATCATGGGATTGTGGAATTGGTTCAAGCGCTTGTTTGGCGGAGGTAAGCCGAAGGCGGACGAGACATCAACACCGACTCCAGCGCCCCAGGCCGTCCCCCAGCCATCACCGTCGAAAGCCGCCGCGCCTCCTGCGCCAGAGCCCCCCGCGCCAGCGGCGCCAGCCCCCGCGCCTGAACCGGCTCCAGAACCCGTCCCCGCCCCAGAACCTGCCCCAGAACCCGCCGCGCCAACGCCGAGCGCCAAACCCATCGCGGGCTCGGCCGATCCGCACAACCCCAGCGCGGAACAGTCGGCCAAGGCCTTGCTCACCGCGCCGGCCGA
>CAZADA010000160.1:0-5178 GCA_964483775.1 uncultured Caulobacterales bacterium | reverse complement strand
TCGTTCAACTGGGCGGGTGAAGTGAGATTTGAATTGACAGCAAGATAAAGCGAACCGCTCAGATGGTGCATGAATGCCCCTAACGCCTTGTCTGCACACTGTTTTTTGAGCGCCATTTTGGTGCCCCCTTTGCTATTCAAGGCACACGACGCGGAGCTCAAGCTCTTAATGCTGCAGGCGACGCCAGATCAGCTGGAAACGCTGTTGATGCTGCACGAACTGGTACTCCCAATAGTGGACCAGACTTCGTCGTTACGTCTCAAGGAGACGCGATTCCCGTTCCTGATGGGGCTATGGGACCAAATCCAACCGTGAACCGCAGCGGCAACGAAGTCGGCTTCGAGTACACTGGTGGTTCCGGAGGAAAAGGCATGGATGATCGAGTTGATGGTGTGCGAATTATGGATTCCACTCCGCAACATGATCGACGTGCAGTTTTTATGAATGAACAGCGTCAAACCGTTGATCCAAACACTGGAAGAACAGTGAGCAATTCGGATCCACGAGCGCACCATCCCTTGAGGGAAGATCCATGATGGACAACAAAAGACCGGACCTGGGTTCCATTGTTGGAGACGAATTGAGTGCTGTTTGTTTTGTTCGAGACTATGTCGAATTGCACTTTGATGGCCCTGTTTTAAGACTCCTGGGCGAAATATCAGTCGCCAATTCTGGGGAAGTTCAGAGGGAAAATAGCGAGCACTTTAAGAACTGGCTTTGTCGAAATATTGGCCGGAGACTTGCGAGGGTCGATACAATTGACGCCAACGAAATCAGCCTCAAATTCCATGGAAATGACGTGATAAAAGTGATCGGACGTCAAGCTGGAAACGAGTTTGCGCACTACATTTCGTTCCCCGAAAAGCGCATGCAGATTTGGGAGGCCGAATAATGAGCTGGCGAATAGGTGCCGGGTTAAGCGTATGTCGCAAGCGATCCGGTGAACGCGACGGATCCGACGGGGATGTGCTCCGAGTCAAGCTCTGGTTCGGGAATCCTCTGCTGGCTTGAAGATCGCATCGCGGACTTGCTCGAACCCGCAATAGAGTCATCAATGAGAGCCGCAGGCGTTGAAGTCGTTCCAGAAGGCGAGCGGGATCCCGAAGGCATATATGCGCACACAGCCGAAACAGGCTCGGCTGGCGAGGAGCTTGCGGCGATCGGTGGAGCAGTCGTTGCTGCGGGTATTGGCCGCTTAATCCCAGGTGGGAAGAAAGGCCGCGGAAATCCGAACGGAAGTGGAAATCCAACTTCGCCCGAGGGCGCGACAATTCATGTAGATAGTGCGGGTAACGCCCTTCCAGGGCCGCCTGGTGCAACACTGGCCGGTAGTCCCGATGGAAAATACTTACAAGTATTGGATTCGAATGGTAAACCAACGGGGGTTAGGCTTGACCGTGGTGGGCACCGCAACCAACGCGATCCCCGTGCACAAGGCCCCCACGGTCACCAGCCAGGCGTCACAAATCCCGATGGGGATCCGCACCTGCCGATTAGGAAGTAGTAATGAAAGGCACCTCCGTTCCCAACTGCGATTACGACGATTGGGTGGGTGTGTCGCTCGATGCGCCGCCGCGTTTTTTACCCGGTTCAAAAGGGTCAGTTGTAGCGATCCGTGAGGTCGAAAAGAAACCCTACGCTGACGAACTTGGTGTTCCAGTCGGCACAGTCGTGGTTGGGATTGAAGAAGAAGATGGGACGTTCTTTGAGGTGCCAGCTTACTATGTACGAAAGCTCGACACTTAGCAGGGAGCTCGACCATACGGGCGTTCTAGAACCACTTGAAAGCTTTTCCATTGATCTTTGATTCCGCATCCTTGCCTTGTCACACATGACGCACTGGGTGCTTGGCGTGGGTTTTTTATGCAGGCCCGCTATTACGACCCCGTCATCGGACGGTTCCTCTCCAACGATCCCGTGGGGTTCTCGGTCGATCGACCGCAAATGTTCGGGCGGTACACATACGTCGGAAATGATCCGCTCAACGCAACGGATCCGACGGGGGAAATCATCGAGACCCTGTGGGATGCGGCGAATGTCGTCGCAGGCGTAGCCTCAGCAGTTGGAAACGTTGCTCAGGGCAACTTCGGTGCAGCTGCGGTTGATGTCGCTGGGGTCGGTGTTGACCTAGCAGCAACAATCATTCCAGGTGCGCCGGGTGGTGCAGCTGCTGGGATTAAGGCTACCCGCGCCGCTGGCGCTGCGGCTGATGCTGGACGGTCTCGCGGCAAAGCAGATTTCATCGTGAATTCCGATGGTGCTGCGGTTCGCAATAGTCCGAGTGGTGCGCGTTCTGATTTGGAGGCTGGCGGTCTGAGCGGTACGAATGTAACGAACCGATCTGGAACGGAGACAGGAACCCTGCATAACTCGCCTGGCCAAGGCACCGATATCCGGATCATGGACGGGGGGCCAAACCATGGGCCGAGAGCCGTTACGACACGCCAAGGATCGAATCAGCCAGTCAATGCCGCAACTGGCAGAAACTTCGGCAATGTGTCAAAGCAAGAAGAGAGTGCCCGAAGCCATATTGAACTTGATCCGGATGGTTGATCTTTGAGATGATTGAAGAAAAAATCCTCAGAGATGCTAAAGAAGCAATCAACATTCTTTTATTGGGAGCCCAGCTTGACAGCCTCAGGGTATTCAGTTCGGTAATTGATATAAACTTTTTAAGGCTGCCGAAGGTGAAGAATGTGCCAACGAGTGTTTGGTTGAGCGTAACGAGCCAAGTTCAATTTTGGCCAAGCTCGACGCAGGTCACAAATGTAATTAAGGCGTCAGGAGACGACGATTTTTTTCAGTCCCGAAAGAAGGCCCTCGTGGATATCTATAGCGTCATAGGCAACACTGTAACGGCAATAGATATCGATCCAAGCGGTGTACTCGAGTTATATTTCGACGTTGGTACGCTCTCGTTGGCAGGCGATCCGGCCGACCTAGAAGAAATCTGGTCGATCACTAGCGATACACCCGAGCCTTACGGCAACCAAGATTGGGCGATTACCCTGACGGATCAGCGAGAATTGGTGACCCGTCGTCCCCCTCCCGTATGATGTTTGCGTGCCCGTCTCGTCCCCTTTTGTGGGAGTGCCGCTATAGGCATTTGGTCTGCCGGGAGTAACGCGCTTCAGGGCAACTGGGGTGCGGCGGCAATTGATGTTGCAGGTGTTGGTGCCGACGTTGCAGCTATTGCAACACCAGGTGTGCCGGGCGGTGCCGGATTTGCTATTCAAGGCACACGACGCGGAGCTCAAGCTCTTAATGCTGCAGGCGACGCCAGATCAGCTGGAAACGCTGTTGATGCTGCGGGTAGAGCGAAGGACCTTGCTGGCAACCTTTCGGACCGCACCCGTCGCTCCACTACAATAGCAGTCACCGAAACCGCAGAGGGTACGCGAGTTATCTCTTCGAGCGAGGGAGCGGTCCGCCCCGCTGTACGTGATGCAATGCAACCTGGCGAAGTCGCAGTTTCAGGTCGGCGAGGGACGCACGCCGAGATAAATGGCATAAACGGCGCTGAATCTATGGGGCTAACTCCAACGGGCACAGCGGCAAGCAGACCCATTTGCTCGGGTTGCGCGAGCGAGATGCGTGACAGAGGTGTCGAGCCGCTTTCACCACTCAAAGATGAGCGTTAGAATCAAGGTATGTATAGAGAGTTCGATCAAGCTAAACTGGAGCGGCGTTTGGAGAAAGTTAGCTCCCGAAGCGCCCTCCTTTTTGGTCTACTTACAGTCGACCGAATGATTCCTAACTATCTTCGTTTTGCTACGGAGGTTGGAGCTGCAGGAGGAGCATTTTTAGAAGAAACGGTACTTTCGATCTGGCGACATTTGGAGGTGCAGTCGTCAGACACAGCGTTGCATTTGAGCCCAGCGGATTGCGAAATGTTGGTTCCAGAAAGCGAGACTTTCGACAGCCTCTACACGGCGTCGGCGGCGGATGCGGCTGTGGCCACCGCCAACCTTATCGAGTTTGCTACTTCTCAGAAGACGAAACTGATCGCTGAGGTTGGCTCTCTTTCTCGAGATACTGTCGACATGTTCTTGCAGTACACGGCCGAAGTAGCACTCTCATCGCCAGACTTCGAACGCACCGTAAAAAATCACCCGTTGATGCAACGAGAGCTAGAGATGCAGTCAGATGATCTTGAGCTTGTCAGTCAGCAAGCGTTTGAAACGGTACAGTCACTCGCGGGTTTGCGGTTGAGATTACGGGAGCGCGGTAGCGTCGGAATGGTTCCTAAATCTACCTAGAGACCTGTCTTAGACGCACCTTCAGCAGCTATAGCGCGCGTTCGTGCCTGATCACACATGACGCACTGGGTGCTTGGCGTGGGTTTTTGAAGTGGAATCAATGGCTTAGGGCCAAAGCCAGCTTGTTATGTGGGGTGGCGTTTGTTGTGACAGGTCGCTGAATATCCATAAGATTACAGGTTCACCGGATGGACGGTTTGTTCACGTGCGTGATGCTAATGGTCAGCCTACAGGCGTCAGGATTGATGGCGGACACAATCCTGCGGGCCATCCAGATCCGAGAGCCCAAGGACCACATGGCCACGTTCCGGGCGTTACAAACCCAGACGGTACACCCTGGTTGCCTATTAGAGAGAAAAAGTAATTACGCCAATGAAGACAGATTGCGACTACGGAGATTTAGTACAGGTTTCTTTTGAGGCTCCTCCTCGATTTATGCCTGGCGCAAGGGGTTCGGTAGTCTCAATCTATAAAGTTGATAAGAGCCCCTATGCTGATCAGCTTGGAGTTTCGGTTGGAACTCTTGTTATTGGCATAGAAGAAGAGGACGGCACATTCTTCGAAATACCGGCTCACTATGTACGAAAGCTCGACGGTCAGCAGGGTGCTTGACGATAGGTTGTTCCTTAGAGAGGCTTGAAAGTCTCTCTATTGATCCTGTAGCGCTCCTCCTTGCAATGGCACTGAGTTTTCGGGACATGCTTTCGATCAGATGCAAGCGCGTGGAGTTCCTCCATCCGCTGTTGGAAACGCGATTTCAACTGGTAGCCGCTCACCTGGCAACACCCCAGGCACTACAGTCTTTACCGACTCAACCAATGGGGTTCGTGTAGTAACGAATGCGCAGGGACGAGTCGTGACTGTCGTCAACCTACCGAGGAACCCGCAGTAGGATAACAATATTGGATAATTTAATTAT
>CAZADA010000159.1:0-5213 GCA_964483775.1 uncultured Caulobacterales bacterium | reverse complement strand
GAGGGAGCACGCCAACGCCGTGCGGTGACCATACAGATTAAAATTCCAGACCCGCGCCGACACGCGCGGCTGAGCCGGCGGCCCGCGATCGCCCATCGCTGGGAGGGGGAGGCGGTCAGGCCGGCCTTGAGGGCGGCTCGCTTTTTGTGCACACGATCGGTCGAAAGCCGTTCCGACCGACGCCATAGTCAACCGGGACACATGGACACAAACCCACATCGCTTCTTTTACCGGACACTCCGCCATGACCACCACTGCGCTGGCGCCAGACGCGCCTTTGATCCCCCGTGAACGCCTCTTCGGCAATCCCGAACGCGCCGGCGGCCAACTGTCCCCCGACGGCGCGAAAATGGGCTTCATCGCGCCCGTGAATGGGGTGTTGAACGTCTGGATCGCCGACGCTGGCGACTTTGAGTCGGCTCGGGCGATCACCAGCGACACCGGTCGCGGGGTGCGGACCTATCAGTTCTCCGCAGACGGCGGAGAGCTGCTGTACCTCCAAGACCGTGGCGGTGACGAGAATTTCCATCCCTTTCTGGTGAACCTGGAGAGCGGGGCGGAGGTGTCGCTGGGGCTGGCCGAAACCGTTCGCGCCCAACCGATTGGCGGTTCGTATCGCAAGCCCGATACCATCCTGATGGGCGTCAACGAACGCGACGCCACCGTTTTCGATGTGTTTGCCGTCGACTTGAAAACCGGAAACCGCGTCTTGGTTCAAGAAAATCCGGGGTTCGCCGGCTGGTTGGTCGATGAGGACTTGAATGTGCGCCTCGGCGTTGAACCAGCGCCCGATGGCGGCATGACCATTGTCAAGTCGACCAAGGACGGGTGGGAGCCGCTGGTCGTCATCTCAGGCGATGATGCGATGTCCAGCCAGCCCCTCCAGTTCAACGCCGAGGGCGACGGGCTCTATATGCTCGACAGCCGTGGCCGCAACTTTGCCGCGCTGGTGCTGATCGACGCTGACACCGGCGAGGTGCGACAAACCCTGGTTGAACCTGAAGACGCCGACATTTCCGACGTGATCTTTCACCCTGAAACCAACGCGCCGCTGGCCTATCGAACCGAGCGTTTGCGTGGAACGTGGTTCGCCTTGGACGAGGCGTTGAGCAAGGACCTGCAGACCATCGGCGCGACGGTCAAAGGCGATTGGTCGGTGACCTCCCAAACGCGCGACAACACCCAATGGCTGATCGGCGAAGATCGCGCTGAAGCGCCAGGCCGCGTGTGGTTGTATGACCGCACCCAAGGCGTACTGACTGAACTCTACACCTCGCGCCCCGATCTCGCCGAGGCGCCGCTGCAAGCGATGCACGCCGTGGAAATTCCCACCCGGGACGGACTGTCGCTGACCGCGTTTTACACCCTGCCAGCCGGCAGCGATGCAAACGGCGATGGTGCGCCGGGCTCGCCCTTACCCATGGTGTTGAACGTCCACGGCGGACCGTGGACCCGTGACGGCTATGGCTACAATCCCGAACACCAATGGCTGGCCAACCGGGGCTATGCCGTGCTGAGCGTGAACTTCCGCGGCTCCACCCGCCTTAGCAAAGACTTCGCCAACGCCGGAAAACAGGAGTGGGCCGCCGCCATGCACGACGCACTCATCGACGCCGTGGCGTGGGCCGAGGCGCAAGGCATCGCACAGCCGGGCCAAACCGCCATCTACGGCGGCAGCTATGGCGGTTACGCGACACTGGTCGGTTTGGCCTTCACGCCCGACGTGTTCGCCTGCGGCGTCGACATTGTCGGACCATCAAACCTGGAAACACTGCTTGCCTCGATCCCGCCTTACTGGGAGCCGCTCAAGCGGATGTTCGCCACCCGCGTGGGCGACCCCGACACTGACGAGGGCTTGGCGCTGCTGCGTGAGCGCTCTCCGCTCTACGCCGCCGATCAGATCGTCAAGCCGCTGCTGATCGCCCAAGGCGCTAATGATCCGCGCGTCAAACAGGCCGAGTCCGAACAGATCGTGGCGGCGATGACCGACAACGCACGGCCGGTGATCTACGCCCTGTTTCCCGATGAAGGTCACGGCTTTGCCCGTCCGGAAAACCGCTTGGCGTTCTACGCCGTCGCTGAGCAGTTCTTGGCCGACTGTCTGGGCGGGCGCGCTGAACCCATTGGCGATGCGTTCCGCCGATCAAGCTTGACGGTTAAGACCGGAGCCGACGCGGTTTCAGGCTTGGCCGAAGCGCTGGCCAATCACGAACCAACCACAGCCGGATAGATCTTGGAGAACTTTGGTGAGCCCGCACGGGTTCGAACCGTGGACCTACTGATTAAAAGTCAGTTGCTCTACCAACTGAGCTACGGGCTCGCCACGCAGAAGCGCGCCGGAACAAAGCGGCGCCTACTGCGAACAGCGTAACTAGGCCTGAGCGCCCGCCGGGTCAACCAAACGTGACGAAATGGCTCGCTAGGTGGTCGAAAGGCCTGTAAACGCACACATGATATGCACATGCGCACGTGAGGAGCGGGCAACGTTCCTCAACTGGGCTGACCAAGAGGAGCGTATCATGACCCTTAAGCCATTCGTCCTTGCGCTCGCCGCGTTTGCTGTGTCGGCATGTGCGTCCAATTCATCGACCAGCGAAAGCACGTCCATTGTGGGCTCCTCAGCGCGTGAAACGAGCACAGCTGTGCGAACGGCGGGGCAGAACACCGCCCAAGGCGTCTCGGCGGCGGCCACGGCCCCGCTGGACGACCTCAACATCCGCCGCGAAGAGCTGCCCGAGGTCTTGGAGGCCATCGAGTATGTGTATGAGACCGAACCGGGTCTGGATTGCGCGCGCATTGAGCGCTTGATCGCGGCCCTCGACGAACCCTTGGGGCAGGACTACGACGCGGAAGCCGACGAAGACGGCCGGTCCATGGGCCAGCGCGGCGGCGAGGCGGCTTCAGATGCTCTGCTCGGTGCAGTGCGCGGCGCGACAACCGGCTTCATCCCCGCCCGCGGCCTGGTGCGCGAAGCCACCGGTGCAGCCCGCCATGCCCGACGGGTCGCTCGGGCCTACACGGCAGGCAATGCAAGGCGGGCCTACCTGAAGGGGCTGGGCGCTGGGCTGGGATGCGCGTCGCCCGCTGCGCCCCGTGTCTTGACTATGCCGGACGAGGATAGCGAGGAGACGCGTCAATCCGATCGTTGGGGCGCGCCAAGCTCTGCGTCGCGCAACTAGGCGCCCGCGCGCGCGACGTAATCGCGGCGAAACGCATCGAACTGGCCGTCACTGATGGCGCTGCGCATCCTGGCCATCAGAGCCTCATAGTACGCGATATTGTGCCAAGACAGCAGCACCATCGCCAGCGGCTCGCCGGCCCGCACCAAATGGTGCAGATAGGCCTTGGTGTAGTCACGGCTGGCGGGACAAGCCAAACCAGCGTCGAGCGGTGCGCGATCCTCGGCATACTGAGCGTTCTTCAGGTTGATCGGCCCATCATCGGTCCAAGCTTGGCCGTGCCGACCCGATCGCGTCGGCAAAACACAGTCAAACATGTCCACCCCGCGCGCCACGCTTTCGACGAGATCGATCGGCTTGCCGACGCCCATGAGGTAGCGCGGCTGGTCGGTGGGCAGATGCGGCGTTGTGGTCTCGAGCGTCGCCATCATGGCGGCATGACCCTCGCCGACAGCAAGCCCGCCAATCGCATAGCCGTCAAACGCCATGGCCACCAACCGCCGAGCGCTGTCCTCGCGCAAACTGGCGAAGGTCGAACCCTGCACAATCCCAAACAGAGCTTGGCGTTCACGCGTGGCGAACGCGGTCTGGCAACGCTCGGCCCAGCGCAGCGACAGCCGCATGGAGGCTTCGGCGATCTCATGGGTAGCCGGGTAGGCGGTGCAGTCGTCCAGCTGCATCACAATGTCAGCGCCCAGCAGGTCAGCCTGAATGGCGATCGAGCGCTCGGGCGACAATTCGTGGGTCGAGCCGTCAATGTGACTTTGGAAAACCACGCCGTCGTCGTGCAGCTTGCGCAAGCCGGCCAGCGAATACACCTGAAAGCCGCCGCTATCGGTGAGGATCGGCCCGTCCCATCCACAAAACTGATGCAAGCCGCCCAGGCGCGCGACCCGTTCAGCGCCCGGCCGCAGCATGAGATGGTAGGTGTTGCCAAGAATGATGTCCGCGCCGGCCGCGCGCACTTGGTCCATCATCAGCGCTTTCACGCTTCCCGCCGTGCCGACGGGCATAAAGGCCGGTGTGCGGATGGCGCCCCGCGGCGTGTTGAAAACGCCGGCGCGTGCGGCCCCGTCAGCAGCGTTGAGAGCAAAAGAAAACGCTGATGAGCGCGGCATGGCGGACCTGAGGAACACAACTGCGGGAGGAAGCGGGGTCATAGCCGCTTTGCGTGCGCGCCGTCCATTGCCTACGCGCCGCAGACGCGATACTCCGGCCAACTTGGCCAGGAGGGGTCCGTCCCTTGTCCAGAGGAGAAACCCATGCGCGTGGCGATGATTGGCACAGGCTATGTCGGATTGGTTTCGGGCGCGTGCTTCGCCGATTTCGGCCACTCTGTAACATGTGTCGATAAAGACGCGACCAAGATCGACATGCTGCGGGCCGGCGGCATTCCGATTTTTGAGCCCGGTCTCGCCGAGTTGGTGAAAACCAATGTCGACGAGGGCCGGCTCGATTTTGCAACCGATCTGACCCAAGCGGTAAGCGAAGCGGATGCGGTGTTCATCGCCGTGGGCACGCCCTCGCGACGCGGCGATGGCTTTGCCGATCTGTCCTACGTCTACGCAGCGGCGGCCGAGATCGCCGCCGCCATGCAGGGCTACACCGTGGTGGTGACGAAATCGACCGTGCCCGTCGGCACCGGCGATGAGGTTGAGCGCATCATCCGCCAAGCTCGGCCCGACGCCGAGTTCGCCGTGGCGTCCAACCCCGAGTTCCTGCGCGAAGGCGCGGCGATCAAGGATTTCAAGATTCCCGACCGGGTTGTGGTCGGCGTCGGCGATGAGCGCGCACGCGAGGTGATGCGTGAGCTGTATCGTCCGCTCTTTTTGAACGAAACGCCGAACCTGATTACCGAGCGCCGGCCCTCCGCACTGATCAAGTACGCAGCCAACGCGTTCCTGGCGATCAAAATCACCTTCATCAATGAGATGGCCGATCTGTGCGAGCGGGTGGGAGCCGACGTGCAAGCCGTGGCGCGCGGCATTGGCCTGGACAATCGGATCGGCCGCAAGTTTCTCAACGCCGGCCCCG
>CAZADA010000158.1:0-5226 GCA_964483775.1 uncultured Caulobacterales bacterium | reverse complement strand
TCATCGGTCCACGAAAACAGGCGACTGAGAGGATGAAGATCATCGTCGTGTGATCCTGCCGACATGATTACTCCCCCCCTTCAACCCAAAGAACAGGCTGCAGATAGTCAATGAGAACGCCGGCAAACACGGCCAGCACAACAGTCATGAGTGCGGTAAACACCGCCGGCGCCACCGCAAGAAACGGTGCGCCAGGGATCGGATCGGCGGCGCGCTCAGCGGGCAACAAGGCGGCGCGCGCCACGATGGGCGTCAGATAAGCAACGTTCAACACCGACGAGGCGATGAGCGCCGCGATGAAAATCATCGACCCAGTGTCGAGCGAGCCAAGCATGAGGTAAAATTTGGGCCACGCCCCGGCCATTGGCGGCAAGCCAATAATGGAGGCCGCGCCCACCGCGAACGCCCCAAAGGTCCACGGCATGACCCGAGCCAAGCCGCCCAGCGTTGAAATCTCGGTCCGCTTAGCGCCCACATAGATCGCCCCAGCGCACATGAAGAGCGTGATCTTACCGAAGGCGTGAAACACGAGCTGGAGCGCGCCGCCCAAAATCGCCGCCGGCGTCGCCAACATGGCGCCAAGCGTCACATAGCCCAGCTGACTGACCGTGGAAAAGGCGAGCCGCGCCTTGAGGTTGTCCTTGGTCATCGCGATGAGGGACGCCAGCACAATCGAACCGGCCGCAACCCAGGCCATGGCCTGGGCAGCCGGCAGAACCTGCATGACGTCGAGTCCAAAGATGTAGACCGACACCTTCAGCATCGAAAACACGCCCGCCTTGACGACGGCCACGGCATGGAGCAAGGCGCTCACCGGCGTGGGCGCCACCATGGCGTTTGGCAGCCATGGATGCATCGGCATCAAAGCGGCCTTGCCAATGCCAAAGGCAAACAACACCAACGCGACCCCATAAAGCGCCGCGGCGCCCGCCGGCGCATCCTCGAGGTTGGGTAAACGCCCCCCAGGCGCAAACTCAAGGACCTCGTTCAACGCCACACCGGACTGGGCCGTCAAATGGCCAACCAAGATGATGGCCGGCAAAAACAAAACCAGCGAAGCTCCGAGCAGAACCGACAAGTAAACACGAGCCCCACGCCGCGCCTTATCGTCCCCCTTGTGCGAAACGAGCGGATAGGTGGAAAGCGTCAGAGCTTCGTAACACACAAACAAAGTGAACAGGTCTGCGGCCATCGCAACGCCAGCCGCCCCAGCAATCGCCACCGCGAAAAACATGTAAAAGCGCGTCTGGTTTTTCTCCTTGCCGCCGCGCATATATCCAATCGAATACAATGAATTCACGAACCACAGGCCGCTCGCCAACAATAAAAACACGGCCCCCAGCGGCTCTAGCGAAAACGACAAAGCCAGAAGATCCGTCACCTGAACCAGCGTAAAGGACGGCCACGCCATCGTCCCCGCGTCAGCAATCTCGCCAACCCGGCCGAACAACGTCAGCGCGATGACAAACAACGTCGCTGCGGTCACCAGCGTGGCCGCCTCGCGCAGGTTCGCAAAGCGGCCCAACAAACCGATGATGGGCACAGCAGCGATCGGCAAAAACAGCGCCGCCGCCATCAATTGGGCGTTGGTGAAGGCGTCCATCACTCAAGCCCCCCGCCACCAATCGCCGGCGCCCCATGGTCCGATTCAGTGTCTGAGTGTGACGGCGCGTCGTCCCTGCGCACATCGAACAACACATCGGCCGCCCGGATCGCCAGGTGCTCAGGCGCGCGCGCATCAACACCAAACCAGATATTGGCGGCCGCCAAGATCAGCATGGCCGACAAAGCGAACACAGGCGCGCGCTTACCCGCACACGCACTCTGCAAAGCCTCGCTCGGCGCACGCAGATACATCGCTTCCAGAATGCGGCCCACATAGACGAACGCTAACACTGACGAGACGGCGATAACGGCCACGCCCCACCACCAACCCGCCTCCGCCGCGGCGGTCAACAAGGCAAACTTGCTCACAAACCCAGCCGTCAACGGCACGCCAATCAAACTCAATCCACCAACTGCAAACGCCCCAGCGGTGATCGGCATGACAGCGCCCAACCCGGCGAGATCCCTCACCCTACGGGCCGAAATGCGCATGGCGACCAGCCCTAGGGCGGCGAACAACGCGCCCTTCATCAGCGCATGATTAAGCAAGTGCAGCAAACCAGCGGTCATGCCAAGCGTCGTGGCCATGGCCACGCCCAACAGAATGTAGCCGACTTGAGCCACCGACGAATACGCCAACACGCGCTTGGCGTCGGCCTGCAACACAGCTTGGATCGACGCGATCACCATGGCCGCCGCGGCCAAAGGCCCGATGAGCCAAGTCAACGACAAGACTTGGAACCCCTGACTCGGATCAAACACCATGAACAAGAACCGGACCAACGCATAGATCGCGACTTTGGTTGCGGTGGCGGCAAGGAACAGCGACACCACCGAGGGTGCAAAGGCGTAGGCGCCCGGCAACCACGAATGCAGCGGATACATCGCCGCCTTCAGGCCCAAACCGATGACAATGAAGGCAAAACCCGCTCGGACCACGGTCGAATCGTCTTGGCCGGAGAGAATGTTGGCGATGTCCGCCATGTTCAGCGACCCCGTGGCCATGTACAAAAAGCCCACGCCGATCACATAAAACGTCGCGCCAATCGTGCCGAAAATCAGATAGTTGTACGATGCGGTGAGCGCGCGTCGATCGCGCCGCGCGCCCTCGGCCACAAGCACGTAGGTCGAAAGGGAGGAAATCTCCAAGAACACAAACAAATTAAACGCATCGCCCGTCGCCGCAACGCCCAACAAACCGGCGAAACACAACAAGAATGCGCTGAAGAACAGGCTTCGGCTTTGGGGTTCGCCCGCTTCACTTGTCCGCGTGGCTGCAAACACCGACGCCGCCACGGCCATGAGACACACCAAAAGCAAGACAACGATGTTCAGCCCGTCGATCCGAACCTCAATCCCAATCGGCGGCTCCCATCCGCCCATCGCGTAGGAGACAACCCCAACCGCCCCCACCTGCGCCCACAACACAAATGCAAACACCGTGGAAGCGAGCGTCGCCCCCAGCGTGACCAACCAGGCGAGCCGCCCGCTCGTCAAAAAGGC
Source organism: uncultured Caulobacterales bacterium (assembly GCA_964483775.1). Classification (GTDB taxonomy): domain Bacteria; phylum Pseudomonadota; class Alphaproteobacteria; order Caulobacterales; family Maricaulaceae; genus CAZADA01. The sequence continues at coordinate 2,118 of CAZADA010000158.1, read as the reverse complement.
GCACACGCCCGCCCCTGCAAGCGGAGTCACAACGATCAACGCGGCGGCATGCGTCAGCATCCAAGCTGGCGCCCAATCCAAAAGGCCCGCAATCATGCCTGAGCCTCGCGCGTGTCCGCAGCGTGATCGGCCAGATTGATGTCTTCTTCTTCGATGGATCCATAGGTTTCGCGGATGCGCACGACCAGCGCGAGCCCCACCGCCAAGGTCGCCACTCCCACGACAATCGCCGTCAGGATCAACACATGGGGCAAGGGATTGGAGTACAACACCTCAAGCGAACCACCCGGATCGGCGTGCGGCGCCTCAACCGAACCATGATCGAGACCATCATGGGGCACAGCCTGGGCGGCGTTCTCCCCAACGGGCCCCGGTTGCGTGGCGATCGAAATGTCCATCGCGTCGCCGCCGCCAGAATCGTTAAGGGCAGAATCGCTACGGGCAGCATCGCTCGGGTCAGAAGCGCTCGGGTCCGTTTCGACGAGCGCCGACGCGCCCGCGTCACCCGCATTTTGATCGCCGGGCTCCATCGCGCTCCCAGCGCCATCGTCCAGCGCGTCATCGGAAATCGCCGACGACGTGTCGGACAGCCCGACAACGCCCGCGTCGCCCGCCCCGTCATGATGAGCCGAAGGCGGTGCCCCATGCTCGTCAGGCAATGTCGCTGTATGGGGCGCATGGTCGTCGGCATGGCCGCCGCCATGACCTTCGTCTCCATGCCCCTCATCATGGCCATGAGTTTTTTCGGGCAAAATGGGCGGCTGGCCGCCCAAGACCTTACCGATGGAGATATAGAACAAAAACACAGAGGCCTGGAACATGCCAAGGCCAACAAGCCTTTTGACCATATTTCCAGACGAAAAGACCGCATAAAGCCCGAGCATCATCAATATGATGACAATGTAATAGTTATAGTGCGAGGAGAGAGTTGACAGCATAACCTACCACTCATCCTCAGGAATGTCCGGCTCCCGGCCCGCAAAGGCATAGAAGACCGCTAGCATCACGGACGCGACGGTCAACAGGACACCCAGCTCAATCAGGATAATGCCAATATGCTGGCCATGATACCCATGACCAAAGACATTATAGTCAAGATAAAGACAAACGCCGTCCGGATTTTCGGAGCAATGACCAAACAAGCTGGCGAATCCAACACCAGCATACAGCATCACTCCGCACCCAGCGCCGACCCGAACCGCCATCGGGGGAACCGCGCGCCGTGCGGCGTCAATGCCAAACACAAGTCCATAAAGCATGACGGCAACAGCCACGATCACGCCGGCTTGAAACCCTCCGCCAGGACCGAAATCGCCGTGGAACTGCACGTAAAGGCCGAACACAACAATGATGGGAATCAGGACCTTGGCGGCGACCCGCAAGACCAAATGGCTATCGGTCGTTGTTGGCTCGGTGCTCATGACGCCGGCCCTTCCGGCCCACCCGGCGTCGAGCCCTCCCCATCACCGTCGGGCGACGTCGGCGCCGCCTCCGCTTCCTGGGCGCGGCGACCGCGCAAGCCAAGGATCAACATCACGCCAAGACCCGCGGCGAAAATCACAAACGCCTCGCCCATGGTGTCATAGCCGCGATAGCTGGCCAGCACCGCCGTCACCACATTCGGCGTGCCAACCTCGTCCATGGTGCGCTCGAGATACTCGCGACCGACGGTGCTGTTGGCCGGCGAGTCTGCATCGCCAAAATCGGGCATATCGATTGTGGCGTAAGCAAGAACAGCTCCGGTCGCCACCACGGCCACCAACGGCCCCCAACGCCTACCCGCTGGCGATGGCCGCGCCTCCCGGCTTTTCGTGCGGGCCCTGCGCGACCCGGATGTGGCCATCCTGGACCGTATCCAGATCTTCAAAGGTGTCCTCAACGCCGATGGGCAACTGAATGGCAATCGGCCTGGCCCCCAGGCGATCCACAATCAAGTCGATGGTGCGCTGAAAGTAGGCGCCAGTGCGATACATCTTGTTGACAAAGCAGATACGCGGCACGTTGTACCGGTTGGCCTGCCGCCATACTGTTTCGGACTGCGGCTCGACGCCGGCCACACCATCAAAGCCCACCACACCACCGTCGAGGACACGCACCCTGCGCTGCACCTCTGCGGGG
>CAZADA010000157.1:0-5239 GCA_964483775.1 uncultured Caulobacterales bacterium | reverse complement strand
GGCACAACGCGGGTGCGCCACCGATCGCACGAGCACGCCCCCATGCGCCCTCTACGCGAAAGACGACCGCCCTCCCAACGTAAGCTGGAAGGGCGGTCCTACATATCGTTTGTCGCAATATTAGGCAGTCAACGGGACCGGAGGGCCCCGCTCACGATAATGTACGAAGCCGACCTAAAGCTCAGCCTTGAAACTCAAGCTAAACGACGGTGAAAGACGGTAGGTGTCGACATTGAAGTCGGTCCCATCATCCAACTGCCGGAAGGCTTCGTAATCATCACCAAAAATATTGCGAGCGGTGAAACCCAACTCGAAGTCATAATTGGAAACAACGAACCCCTTCTTGTAGAGGAAGTCGACCGAAATCGGCAACTGCTCTTCAATCGGAGCCAAGTTGTTTCCAGGGTTACCACCATCCCGGAAACGGTCGCTCGCATAGTTCACCAAAATTCGAGCACTCGAGTCGTTCTCGAAATCTTCGTATCCTAGCTGGAGATTGGCAATGTGCTGAGATTGCCCCACCAGACGCCGACCGTCTTCCGCCAGCTCCGATGCAAACACCAAGATGGGCTGCAACTCGTTGCTCACAAAACCCGCCGTAGGCACGCGAACATCGTCGGGAACCGTAATGCTCGAGTCCGTGTAGGTGTAGTTAAAGTTCGTGATCAGCTCTTTTGAAGAGAAGAACCGCTCGGGGAAGAAGCCTGGAAAATCAGTCTGACGCTCGAATTCGAACTCAAAGCCCATCACTTCGGCTTCAGGAACGTTCAAGAACGACGTCTGAACACGGTCACCCTGGGCCAGGTTGTATTCCTCGATCGGATTTTCCAGTTCTTTGTAGAACAGACCAAGAGTTACAAACTGATCACGCGCGAAATAATATTCCAACCGCGCATCATAGTTACGAGTCTCGGTGTTCTCCAAAAACGGGTTGCCCGAAGAAACAATATCGGTCAGCTCGTTATCAAAGTCCTGAGGCGCCAACTCGCGGAATTGCGGCCGCGTGATCGTCTCCGAATACGCTAAGCGCAGCTGCATATCGGTGTAGAAGTTGTAGGTCGCTGTGAAGGCTGGCAGGTAATATTCGCTGCTGATCTGCGCATCAAGGGACTGAACGTCATCATCAATGCCATCGCCAGCGCCGAAGAACACACCCGACGAATCTGGGAATTCCGTGCCGTCGTCATCGAAATCATTGAGCAGCGAGAACGCGTTCGACGTCTGCAGCGAGTCTTCGTAACGAACGCCGGTAGCAATACGCAGGCGATCATTCACCTGGGTGTCAAAGCCGATATAGGCCGCCTCAACTTCCATTTCGCCTTCGAATTGCTCCGGCACCTGTCCGCCCGTGGTGTCAGTGAACGACACATCGCCAGAAGCGATTGCGGCATCGGAAAACAGAACATCGGGACGCAATGTGCGATCGGCGCCGACGCCCAGGTCGTCATCAATCGCAAACGTGCGTTCGGCATTTTGGCGCTGGTTATCCCGGTACGCGTATCCCGCGCGCAAAACAAAGTCGTCAACCAACGGAACAAAGGTCAGCGGAACCTCAGCGTCCAAACCGCCGTCGAACACACTGTCGTTGATCTTTGAAAACCCGACAGTGTAATCATCGGGGTCACCTTCGAAATTGAAGGTGGCGTCTGGCTGAACAATATCCAAAGCGAAGACGTCTGATGCATCCGTGAACACAGAAAAGCCATTGCCGCCAATGGCGCCGACCTGGCGTGTCAGTTCACTTTGGAAAGGCGCGTCACGGAAGGCTTCTGCGTAAGAAACGCGCCAGCTCACCGTAGCGTCGAACAGGCCTGGTAAGAAGCTCGACCCTGTCGCCTGGGTAAACCAACTTTGACGCTCAAAGTACTCCACTGAGTCCGTGGCGCGGACCTCGCCGTCCAGCGGCCCGAACTCCAAAATGCGGCGTTGCTCACCGTCGGTCGAGCGTGCGCCCAAGAGCACCAACTTGACTTCATGGTTCTCGTACAGATCCGCACCGACCGAGACCAGCGCGCTGGTGCGCACCGTGTTTTGCGTGCTGAACCGGCGACCATTAAAGAAGTCGTTGGGACCCTGGTCTGCCCGGAAACGCGAATTGCGAATGCCGTCGCGCGTCTGCCAGTCGCTGTCATAGCTCAGCGCCGTGATGACGCCGATGCTGATATCAGGTCCAAAATCAAATCGGTTGCCGAAAGATGTACTTGCGCCAACATTTGGGCTCACGTCCCCCGACTGGAAAATCAACAAACTTGGATTGTTGAAGGCTTGACCGATCTGCACACGCTCATCGTCAGACAAATCGTCAGCGTCAACGTCGGCCGGCAACGCGATCGGGAAGTTGCGGGCGCCATCGTCAAAGCCCGTGAAGTCCAAATCCCCACCGTCGATCAGGAAGGATCCGTCGGTAAAGTGGGTTTCCAAATCGGCGCCAAGTGAACCCGAAACTTCGAAAAAGCCGCCTTCCGGCAAGGCGCGCGTACGCAGTTCAACCAGACCACCGCCGAACTCACCCGAATACTGAGGCGAGAAGGTCTTCTGCACCAGAAGAGATTCAAGGGTGTTGGTCGGGAACAAATCCAGCGGTGAAACCCGCCGCAGAGGCTCAGGGCTTGGCAACGGAGAACCGTTGATGGTGGCGCTCGAATACCGTTCGTTCAAACCGCGAACAATGACGAACCGACCGTCATTGAGGGTAATCCCGGTAATGCGCAACAAGGCGTCCGCCGCGTCGCCCGCGCCCGTCGCCGCAAAGTCCGCACTGTCGATGACCGAGGAAATCTCAGAGGTATCGCGGCGCTCATCGGGAATGTTGGCGCCCAAGATCACAATGCGATCCGTGGGGATCGGCTCGTCGGCGCCTTCATCTTGCGCAAAAGCCGCATGCGACAAGGTAAACAAACTGGCTGACGCCAACAGCGTGCACGCCTTAACTCTCTGGTGACGGTTCATCATGCCCTCCGGGGGTCCCCCAATTTAGTTTGACCGGTGGGGAGGCCGCCAGCCCGAAGAACCGGCGACCTCCCTCCGTTCACGTCACAAGTCGCAGCACACTACTGCAACGTGGATGGATCCAACGTCCAGCCATCGAAGCGCGTGTCGCTGGCATCTTCCAGAGCGCCGAAGAACGGAGCCGACTCGAAGAAGTCACGATCAGCGAACACAACAGCCGGATCAAGAGCATCCGTTGCACCCAGGCTAATCACGCCAGCCGACGGGAAGATCCCCACGCTGCCCGACGTGTAAAGCGTGGCGCCCGTGGTCAACGGCGACACCGACGTGCTGTTGTTGGTGCCGGGGGCGAAGAAGAAGCCCGCTTCGTCCGTGATCGTGCCCGTCGCCCCATCGCTGTCGCTTGAGAAGTTGGTCGTGCAATCGAACAACGTCGCATCAAGCGTGAGGTTACCAGCATTGATCTGGTCGTAAGTGGCCGTCTGGTCGACGTCCAGGCAAGGACCGCCAAAGTTGGTGACCAGGCCGTTCAACAACCCGCCAGCGGTGCCCTCTCTCAAGAGCATGCCAATGTCGCCAGTGTTGTCGCCAATAATGGTGAAGTTGGCGACGCGTGGGTTCGAACGCGGCAGAGCGTCGTTGTCGCCCGCCGGGTCTGTCGACTGGTTGTCGAACTCAAAACCCTGGTCGTTGTTGTTACCCGTCGGGTCCTGGACGACCAAGACGAACTGGGCGTTACCAACCCAGCCATCGGTGTAGTCCAGCGAGTCGTCGTCGTTGCCGGTCAACAACACGTTGCGGATGTTCGCCGTGCCGCCGAAGAACTCCACGCCGTCATCCGAGTTGTTGTGGACTTGCAAGAACTCGTAGACGCCGCCGTTGCCAACGCCCTGGAAGGCGATGCCGTTCAACTCGTTGTCTTCGTCTTCTTGGTTGCCCGCGTAACGCAACTGCATGAAGCGCAAGTTGCCGCTGTCATCGTCATCCGCGTCGCCGCCGTAGAAGCCCGAGTTGACTTCACCGATGGCGAAACAGTCGGCATCGCCGCCTTGAGCGCCGGCGCCGCTGCCTGCAGCAGGGTCACAGTCGTTGTGTGGCGCACGACCATTGAGAATCAAGCCGCCCCACAGACCGATTTGGCTGGTCGGGTCGCCGCCAAACGCGCCGGTGCCGAACACATCGTCACCCGCGGTCATGATCACCGGGTTGGCGGCGTTACCGCGCACGTCGATGCGGTTGCCGCGGTTCACGACGAGGTAGTCGTTGCCGTCTTCACCATAGATGGTGACGCCAGCTTCGACCGTCAGCGTCACACCCGTGTCGCCCATCGGCTCCTGAACAATGTCGTCGCCGACAAAGGTCGGGCCCGTCAAACGATAAGCGTTGCCGGCCACCAGCGTGGTGCTTGCGGTGATGGTGCCGTTGATGGCGCAAACATCTTCACCAGCCGGCGTCACCAAGTTGATGTCCGAGGTTTGCGGCGGGCAAGCCGGATCGACGTCAGGGATCAACGCGAACGTCCAACCCGTGGCCCAGTTGTTGGTCAAATCTTCAGACGGACCAAACGCACCGATGTAATCAACAGTTGGCGTTGAGCCGTCCGGCAGCTCGACCTGATCGAGAAGACGCGAATCAACGGCCGACGGGGTGAGCGCCGTCACGGCCAACTCATTAGCGCCGGGGAAGAAGTTGTTCACCAGCGTGTTCGGGTTGGTCGTGTTGTTGGGATCCTTCGCGAAGAAGCCCGCCTCGTCCGTCACCGCGCCCGAAGCCGTGTCGGTGTCACCGGAGAACGGGACGGACACGTCCAGCAAAACCGAGCGAAGCGTCAAAGCGTCAGCGTTGATCTGCTCGTAGGTCGCCGACTGGTCGACGTCCAAGCCAACACCACCGAAGTTGGTGACGATGCCATTGAAGATGTTGCCCGCGGTGCCCTCGCGCAGCAGCATGCCAACGTCGCCAATGCCGTCGCCGATGATGGTGAAGTTGGCGACCGATGGGTTCGAACGCGGCAGAGCGTCGTTGTCGCCAGCCGGGTCGGTCGACTGGTTGTCGAACTCAAAACCCTGGTCGTTGTTGTTTTCCGAGCTTTGCTCAACAACGATGAATTGAGCCGTACCAACCCAACCATCGGTGTAGTCCAACGAGTCATCGTCGTTGCCGGTCAGAACCAGGAAGCGAGCGCTCGCCGTGCCGCCGAAAAACTCGATGCCGTCATCCGAGTTGTTGTGGACTTGCAGGTACTCATACAGACCACCGTCGCCAACGCCCTGGAAGGCGATGCCGTTCA
>CAZADA010000156.1:0-5245 GCA_964483775.1 uncultured Caulobacterales bacterium | reverse complement strand
TAATCGCTCCGGCGGCGACAAGAAGCAGTTTGACCTAGGCCTCTTCACCAGCATGTAGCACCACCCATTGGCTCAGATCGGATTCTTGGGGAGCCACGGGTTCCTCAGCGCGGGGGCGTTGGACGGTGAAGGCCTCAATGAACGCCGCCAGCGCCGTGAACAGCTCGATCACCGCTGGGTCGAGCGGGCCATCTTGGGGCCCTTCAAGACCGTGTTCGGCGATGAAACCGGTGTGCAGCGCGCCCTCCTCAAACTCGGGTATGGCGAGCAGGCCGGCGAGGAAATCCAGATTGGTCACCGGGCCAGCGACCTCAAACCGTTCCACAGCGGCGCGCAGACCAGCGGTCGCGCTGGCTCGGTTGGGGCCGATGGCGATCAGCTTGGCGAGCATCGGATCATAATAGGGTGTGACTTCGTCACCCTCCCGCATGCCCGAATCCAGACGCAAGCGCGCGCCCTCGGCGGCCGGATCGGCCTCAGCGATGTTGCCTGACGGCGGGCGCCAGCGTTTGACCCGGCCAATCGAGGGGGCGAACCCCCGTGTGGGATCCTCAGCATACAGACGCGCTTCCATCGCCCAACCGGTGAAGGTCACCTGATCCTGGGCGAGGGGCAGCGCTTCACCACCCGCGATGCGCAGCATTTGCTCAACCAAGTCGAGCCCGGTGATTTCTTCGGTGACTGGGTGCTCCACCTGGAGGCGGGTGTTCATCTCCAGAAAGTAGAAGTTTTGGTGTTGGTCAGCGATGAACTCGACCGTGCCGGCGCTGTCATAGTTCACCGCTTTGGCGAGTGCGATGGCTTGGGCGCCCATGGCGGCGCGGGTTTCTTCGGTCAAGTAGGGACTGGGCGCCTCCTCAATGACCTTTTGGTTGCGGCGCTGAATGGAGCATTCGCGTTCGCCCAGATGGATCACATCGCCATGCTTGTCGCCCAACACTTGGATTTCGATGTGCCGCGGGCGTTCAATGAACTTTTCGACGAAGATGCGGTCATCGCCGAACGCGCCTCGCGCTTCGTTCTGGGCCGCGGTGAAGCCTTCATCCACCTCGTCATCGCTGTGGGCGATGCGCATGCCTTTCCCGCCACCGCCGGCGGAAGCCTTGATCATGACAGGGTAGCCAATCTCCTTGGCGATTGTGATGGCGTGCTTGGCGTCGTCGATCTCACCGACATGGCCAGGCACGATGCTTACACCGGCCTCTTGGGCGAGTTTCTTGGAGCGGATTTTATCGCCCATCGCGGCGATGGCTTCGGGGTTGGGACCGACAAAGATGATCCCCGCCTTGGCGAGCGCGGCCGCAAAAGCGGGGTTCTCGGACAAGAAACCAAAGCCAGGGTGCACGGCCTCAGCCCCGGTCGCCTTGGCCGCCTCCACCACCGCGTCAATCTTCAGATAGCTGTCGCGCGCCAGGGCGGAACCCAACCGCACCGCCTCATCGGCCATGTCGACCGCCAAGCTGTCGGCGTCGGCGTCGGAGTACACCACGACCGTTTTGACCCCTAGGCGTTGGCAAGTGCGCGCAATGCGCACGGCGATTTCGCCGCGATTGGCGATGAGAATTTTGCTGAACATGGCGTTTCCTGGAACTGCGGCTGCGCCGATTGTGTGATTGCCGGGCACTCTACAGTCGGGCTGGGCGACAGGGCAATCGCGGGCCGGCGCCGCGACGATCGGATTGACCGTGCTTTGTCATCGTGTTCGCGCCTCGTTGAGACGCGCGGTCACCGCAACGAGAAATGCTGTCGACCAACCAATCAGCAAGAAACCATTGGCGCTTTCAATAGACGCCAAGACACGCCAGTCCTTGGTCAAAACGAGATCGCCGAAACCCACAGTGGTGAATGTTGAGGCCGAAAAATATAACGCCTCCTCCATGGTCGTGAAGGCGCCGACAGCCCTATAGAACAAGGCGTAGAGCCAAATTTGCACGCCATGCAGCGTGAACAAACCCAACACAATTACGATCGATGCAATGATGATGTGGTGGTGGCGCAGTTGCTCCAGCTTGATTATCTCGAAAGCCACAAACCAACGGAACAGCGCAGACAAACCAATGGCGTGTATCGCTGTCGTGGCGATAATGAAGATTAACGCGACCGTCAGATTGGCAATCATCTCATCCCCCAAAACGTTAACTGCGCGCTTACCATTGAGTCGAAAGTGCGCCCACATAAACCTCACCGAGCCTCAATATGGATCATTATGAAACACCTAGCCACAGTGTCTAGATTTGAAACACATAATTGTAATTTTTCTGCAAGAATTTAGTTGCATTCGGAATATCTATTGTCTTAACCATATTAAAGCTTGGCGATAGGGATCAACGCCAAGCTCGATGCCGCCACACACTGCTTTGGGACGAGCTTTGTCATGAGACCAGAACCTGACCCGTCTTCCGCCTTTGCGCAAATCCACACTGCACGGCTCTATTCACTTGGCGTCACCGCGCTCGTCGCTGGCGTCAGTTTGATGTGCGCCAATCTCATCATCCTCGGCGGTCTGCCCACGGCCTAGCCGCTCCTCCGGCCCTGATCGCGAATTCGTGCGCTCGGTTCGGCTTTACAGGCGGCGATGGGAATGGGCACAAGAGCTCCACCACACATTGGGGAGATCGCCATGCGCCGCGTTTTGTTCGCTGTCACCGCCCTTAGTTTCGCCGCCGCGTGCACCACCGCCTCGGTGCAGCCCGGCCCCGCGCTGCCGGCGCCCGACGGCCCGCCGCAGGTCAGCGGCGATCCCCTTTCGGTTTACGACACAGCTGGTTTGGTTGTGGTGGGCAGTCCTCATTCGGTGGGCGACACGCTGGATCGGCTGACCACCATCATCCAGGCGCGCGGCGCGCAGGTGTTCGCGCGCGTCGACCATGCCGGCGGCGCTGCGAATGTGGGCCAAGACCTGGGGCCCATGCAGCTGTTGATTTTCGGCAATCCCACGCTTGGCACGCCCTTGTTGCAGGCCTCACCGACGGCTGGGATCGATTTGCCGCTGCGCGTGCTGGCTTGGGAACAGGACGGCGCCACCTTCGTCGCTTACACCGATGTCTCGGAATTGGCTCGGCGTCACCAAATCGACCGCGACCTGCCAGCCTTGGCGCGGATCGAGCGTGCGCTTAACGGCCTTGTCGGCCAGGCCGTCTCGCAGGACTAGGCGGGCGCTGGGACCACCGGCCTTCGCTGCGCTAGCCGGCATGTTGGCGCACGACATCCAGGAAGGCTTCGCCATAGCGTTTGAGTTTGGCCTGGCCGACGCCATGGATGGCGGCGAACTCGGCCAGGTCCTTGGGGCGCGCTGCTGCGATCGCTTCCAATGTGCGATCGGGAAAGACGACATAGGCTGGGGCGTTGGCCGCGCGCGCCAATTCTAAGCGTTTGGCTTTCAGCGCGTCCAACAAGTCGGCGTTGGCCGGGTCAACCGTGCTGCGGGTGCGGCGGCGGCCTTCACGTTCGGGGCCGCGGGGGCGCACAGCGTCTTTGCGCAGCATCAGCTCCTCGTGCCCCTTCAGAATGCGCCAACCGCGTTCGGTGACCGTCCACTGTCCGTGTTCGGCGATGTTCACGTCGACGACGCCGGCGGCGTAAAGTTGGCGCAGAACGCCGCGCCAGGCGCCGGCGGTCATGTCTTCCCCCACGCCAAACGTGGGCAATCGATCATGGTTCCAGCGGGCCACTGTGGCGCTCGCTTCACCACGCAAGATGGCGATGATGTGCTCGGCCCCAAAGCGTTCGCCTGAGCGAACCATGGCCGACATGGCCTTTTGCGCCGCGATGGTTCCGTCGAACCGCTCAGGCGGATTTTCGCACAGGTCGCACGCCCCGCAGGGTTCGGGAAGGTCTTCGCCAAAATAGGCCAGCAAGGTCTGGCGGCGACAGGTTGGCGCTTCGGCCAGGGCGAGCAAGGCGTTGAAGCGGGCGTGGTCTGCGCGTTTGCGTTCGCTGGGCGCGTCGGACTCATCGATCTGGCGACGCCTGAGTTTGATATCGTCAACGCCATAGAGTGTGAGCGTGTCCGCCGGCGCCCCATCACGCCCGGCGCGGCCGATCTCCTGGTAGTAGCTTTCAACGGATTTGGGCAGATCGGCGTGGACGACATAACGCACGTCCGGCTTGTCCACGCCCATGCCAAACGCGACTGTGGCGACCATCACCACGCCATCCTCGCCAGTGAAGATGCGTTGGTTGTCCGCGCGCACATCAGGATCAAGGCCCGCGTGGTAGGGCAAGGCGCGCACGCCCGCGTCAGCCAAACGCTCAGCGGTGCGCTCCACACCTTTGCGGGAGGCGCAGTAGACGATGCCGGCTTGGCCGGGCCGGGCGTTGACAAAGTCGAGAATACGCCGGGTCGGCTGGTGTTTGGGTTCGAAGGCGAGGCGCAGATTGGGCCGGTCAAAGCCCGCCATGAAGGTCTCTGGCGCGCTGGCGAAGAGTTTGGCCGCGATCTCGGCGCGCGTGGCGGCGTCCGCTGTGGCGGTGAAGGCGGCGGTCTGCACCGGCGCGCCCGCGGCCTTGGCGAGGCGATCGCGGAACGGGCCGAGGCCCAAATAGTCGGGACGAAAATCATGGCCCCATTGCGCGACGCAATGGGCTTCGTCGACAGCCATGAACCGGACGCCGTAAGGCGCGAGGCGCGAGGCGGCGTCGCCTAACGCCAAGCGCTCAGGCGAGCAATACAGCAGCTTGAGCGATCGGTCTTCCAGCCCGCGCCACACCCGGGCTGTTTCCTGATCGGTGTTGGCGGAGGTGAGCGCGCCAGCCTCCACGCCCTGGGCGCGCAGGGCGGCGACTTGGTCTTGCATGAGCGCGATCAGAGGCGAGACCACCAATGTCAAACCAGGTCGCATGACGGCGGGCAGCTGATAGCACAGCGATTTGCCCCGCCCGGTCGGCATGATGGCGAGCACGTCGCGGCCAGCCAGCACCGCTGCAATGATGGCGTCTTGGCCCGGTCGAAAGGAGTCATACCCCCAGACACGGGCGAGGGTTTGGCGAGCGCCCTCGACCGCGGGCTTATCGCTCGCGCCGCCGTCGGCGGCCCGGTCCGGCCTGCCCGGGTGCGCGGAGCTGTCGATTGCCGTATCCATGGCGCCCCCTGTTGAGCCTGAGACCTTGTACTTGGTTGGACTCGACGGGCTTGTCGATGGCGCTGCGGCGTTAGGCTGTGCGCAAAACCGTGAACGCAAAGGCGCTGTAGGCGGCGAGCACCAGGGCGGCCACACTCACCGCGGTGGCGGCGCGCGCCCTGATG
>CAZADA010000155.1:0-5450 GCA_964483775.1 uncultured Caulobacterales bacterium | reverse complement strand
CCGGCCCTCCCCTTTCCTATCATTCCCAACCGCGGCTTCGGCGTCTCAGCTCAGATTCGCTAAGCCAATGGCGAGGGTCTCAACACCATCACGCTCATCCCCAACGGGGCGCCGCGCTTCGTGCGTCTGCCCAAGACCAACGGGCGCAACGGATCAAACACGGCGCGATTTGTGGCGATTGAGACCATCATCAGCCAGTTCCTCGACGAGTTGTTCCCCAACCACGACGCCCAGTCCGTCGGGGTGTTCCGCATCATCCGCGACAGCGATATTGAAATCCAAGACGAAGCCGAAGACCTGGTTGAATTTTTTGAAGTCGCCCTCAAGAAGCGCGACAAAGGCGCCCTGGTGCGGCTCAAGATCAATAGCGACATGGCTGATGACCTTCGGGCGTTCGTCACCAATGGCCTCGAAGCGCAACCAGAAGATCTGGCCGTCGTCGACGGGATCATCGGCATTAAAGACCTATCCAAGCTGATCATCGACGATCGACCAGACCTGACCTTTACCCGTTACCCACCCCGCTCACCTGAACGCATTCGCGAACACGGCGGCGACATCTTCGCGGCCGTGCGGGCCAAAGACATTCTCATCCACCATCCGTATGAGAGCTTCGACACCGTTGTTCAATTTCTCGAGCAAGCCGCACGAGATCCGCTCGTTACAACGATCAAGCAAACGCTCTACCGCACCTCGCACGGCTCACCCATCGTCAGCGCGTTGTGCGAAGCGGCGGATGAAGGAAAGAACGTCACCGCGATCGTGGAGCTCAAGGCTCGGTTTGACGAAGAAAACAATCTGGGCCTCGCCAGAATCCTTGAAGAAGCTGGCGTGCATGTCAGCTATGGATTCATCCGCTACAAGACCCACTCCAAACTCAGCCTTGTCGTGCGTAAAGAAGGCAATGATTTGCGCACTTACACCCATGTGGGAACGGGCAACTATCACCCACAGACGGCCAAAATTTACACCGATATATCGTTACTGACATGTGACCCCAAAGTCGCGGTGGATGCGGGCAGAGTCTTCAACTTCATCACCGGCTACGCCCCACCTAAAAATCTTGAGCGGTTCGCCGTTTCGCCCCACACGCTGAAATCCACGTTGATCGAGAAGATCGAGAAAGAAGCCGCCAACGCACGAGCCGGCAAGCCAGCGATGATCTGGATGAAGATGAACTCTCTGGTTCACCCCCAGATCATCGTTGCGCTCTATGCGGCCTCTCAAGCCGGGGTGGCGTTCGAGCTCATCGTGCGAGGAATCTGTTGCTTAAGGCCCGGCGTGGCGGGCCTGTCGGAGACCATCCGGGTGAAATCCATCGTCGGACGGTTCTTGGAGCATTCGCGGATCTATTGTTTTGGCAATGGCGATAAGCTGCCATCCGACCGGGCGCTGGTGTACATCTCGTCAGCCGATCTGATGCCGCGCAACTTGGATCGCCGCGTCGAAGTCATGGCGCCGCTCGACAACCCCACGGTGCGCGACCATGTGCTGGGTCAAATCATGCAAGCCAACATCAATGATGAGTCCCAAAGCTGGTATCTGGACGCCGACGGCGTCTACACCCGCTTCGACACCGAAGGGCTCAAAGACCCCTTCTCCGCACACGACTACTTTATGAATCACCCTAGCTTGTCAGGCCGAGGCGCTGCGGCTGAAGGCTCAACCCCGCCGCAACTCAGTCGACGAGGGCCACGGTTTCGCTAATGGTTGTTGAGGTAGACTTGGACAATCCGGTGAGCGCGCCGCGCGCTGCGGCGCCCGGACCCATCCCAGTACGCGCCGCCGTCATCGATATTGGTTCCAACGCCGTGCGCCTGGCCATCTATGACGTGGTCGATAACCGTGGCTATGAGGTCTACACCGAGCGGGCCCGCCCCCAATTGGGCAGAGGTTTGGTCGCAGGCGGACGGCTTGACCCTGAGCGCGCCGAAGACGCCCTGGCGGCGCTGGCCCGTTTTCGGTTCCTGGCGACACGCTGGCGCGCCGACCGCCTGTTCGCCGTGGCCACAGCCGCCGTGCGCATCGCCGCGCCGAGCGATCGCAGCGCCTTTTTGCGCGAAGCCATGACCATCCTCAATGCGCCGGTTCGCGTGTTGTCGGGTGCTGAAGAAGCCCGCTTCGCCGCCGAAGGCGTGCTGGCCTCGATGCCTGCCGCCGCTGGCATGGTCGCCGACATTGGCGGGCTCAGCCTCGAGATTGCGCCCATCGGTTTTGGCGCTGTGCTCGACGACGGCATGAGCTTTGGGCTTGGGCCGCTCGCCCTCGCGCCCACCATAGAAGAACGCGGCTGGCCCGCCGGACGCGAGATGGTCGATGAGGCGCTGGGCGACCTCGACCTTGCGCCATGGACCGAGTTTGATCTTTCAACGCTCTACGGCGTTGGCGGCGCCTGGCGGAACATCGCCGCCTGCGACCTCGTCCGCCACGAACGCGCCACCGACGAGATGGACGGCTACGCCATGCCGCTTGGTCAAGCCAAGCGCACGCTGCGCGTGTTGGAGGCCGATGACGCCCCGGCCAGAGAATTGATGCGTAAGGCCGATGTGTCGCGACGACGCCAGGCCACGCTGCCCACGGCCGCCATGGTTTTGTGTTGCTTGATCGAGACCCTCTCCACCGAGCGGGTCGTGATCTCCACCAGCGGGGTGCGCCAAGGCGTGTTGGTCAACAGTCTGCGCACGCCCGACCTGTTCGACCGCGCCCGCACGCGTCGGACACTCAAGCGCTCCATCAGTCCTGCACGACGGTCTCTCGCGGTGCGGCGCGCACGCGGTCGTCGTCCATAAACAGAGCAAGCTCGCCACGCTTTAGGGCGATGGCGTCTTCGCCAAACACCTCGCGCCGCCAGCCTTTCAGCGCGGGCGCATCGGCCTCGTCATCCAGAGCAATCGCCTCAAGGTCGGCGACCGTGGCGATCAAGCGCGCGGCGACCTCGTGTTCCTCGGCTTTCAACCGCAACAGCACCTTGAGCAATTCCAGCATCGCGCCCGCCCCCGGTGGGCGCGGCCCCGGTCCGGCCTCTAATTTTGGCGCATAAGCCTCAGGATCGCTGAGGGCGGCGGCAATGGCCGCGGCCAACTCCTTGCCGCCCTTGGAGCGTTCAAAACCCTTTGGCAATGACCGGATCGACCCAAGCGACTCGGCCGTGGCGGCGCCCTGAAGCGCGATTTCGTAAAGCGCATCGTCTTTCAACACCCGCGCGCGGGGGATATCGCGATCCTGCGCGGTCGCTTCGCGCCAGGCGGCCGCCGCCCTCAGGGCCGCAAGGTATGGCTTGGTGCGTTTGCGCAATTTCAAGCGCTTCCAAGCGTCTTCAGGCTCAACGACATAGGTCGCCGGGTCAGCCAGCAACGCCATATCCTCATCAAGCCAACTCACCCGGTCGCGCTCTTCCAACATCCCCCGCAGCTTGGGAAACAAATCGCGCAAATGGGTCACATCCGCCAACGCATAGCGCATTTGCTTGTCGGTGAGCGGGCGCTGGGCCCAATCGGTGAAGCGCGAGGACTTATCGACCGAACGACCAAGCAGCGCGCGCACCAGGGCGTCATACGCGATACTGTCACCCAGCCCGACGGCCGCCCCTGCGATCTGCGTGTCGAACACCGGGGCGGGCATCTGTTTGGTTTGGGTGTAGAAAATTTCCAGATCCTGGCGCGCAGCGTGGAACACTTTCAGCACAGCGGTGTCGCCCATCAACGCATAAAAAGGCGCAAGATCCAGGCCCGCGGCCAGCGGGTCGATCAACACTTCAGTGTCCCCAGCCGCGGCCTGCACCAGGCAGAGCTTCGCCCAATACGTGCTTTCGCGCAGAAACTCGGTATCTACGGCGACGAAGGGTTGGGCTGCGAGCGCTTCGCATGCCGCGCTCAGTTCAGCGGTAGTCGTAATCATCTGCATGCGATGGATGTAGGTGATTTGCCTCGCCCTGTCGCGCGCCATGTGCGGTGCGGTGTGTTGGGCGGGCAACAGATCACGGTGTGCGATTGCACACTTTATAACGGACCGTTCGTCAAACACGCGCCTTCGAACCAGGAGCATGCGATGGCCGACATGGTCATAGCCTGGCGAACCTGGGATCACCGTTGAGCCGGCGCCAAACCATCCCCCGTGGTTGCGCGCAGGCGCACACCGGCTACAACGCTGGCTCACATCATTGAAGCCACCCACAAAGAGCACCTGCCATGCACGCCTATCGCACCCACACTTGCGGCGAATTGACCAAGACCCATGCCGGTGAGACCGTGCGCCTATCGGGCTGGGCGCACCGGGTGCGCGACCATGGCGGGGTGATCTTCATCGATCTGCGCGATCATTACGGCGTCACCCAAGTCGTTATCGATCCTGACAGCCCGTGCTTTAAGCTCGCTGAGACCGTGCGCTCAGAATGGTGCGTGCGCATTGACGGCGCGGTGAAGGCGCGCAGCGCAGACACCGTGAACGCTGACCTGTCCACCGGCGCGATCGAAGTGTACGCCGCCGATATGGAGGTGCTCGGCCCGGCTGAGGAGCTCCCGCTACCCGTGTTTGGCGAGCTCGAATACCCCGAAGAAACCCGCCTGACCTATCGCTTCTTAGATTTGCGGCGCGAGCGGCTGCACAAGAACATCGTGCTGCGCAGCCAAGTGATCGCCAGCATTCGCCGCCGCATGGTCGAGCAGGGCTTTCTTGAATACCAAACCCCGATCCTTACCGCCTCAAGCCCCGAAGGCGCCCGCGATTTCCTGGTGCCAAGCCGACTGCATCCGGGACAGTTCTACGCCCTGCCCCAAGCCCCCCAGCAGTTCAAACAGCTGATCATGGTGGCCGGCTTTGACCGTTACTTCCAAATCGCCCCGTGTTTCCGCGATGAAGACGCCCGCGCCGACCGCTCACCGGGCGAGTTTTACCAGCTCGACATGGAGATGAGCTTCGTCACCCAAGACGACGTCTTTGCCGCCATCGAGCCGGTGATGCATGGCGTGTTCGAGGAGTTTTCCGGCGACCGCGCCGTCACGCCCGCGCCCTTCCCGCGCATCCCGTTCGCCGAAGCCATGTTGAAATACGCCTCCGACAAGCCGGACCTGCGGATCCCGATCGAGTGTTCCGACGTCACCGCGTTCTTCGCCGAGGAGTCGGTCACCTTCAAAGCCTTCCAGGGCATCATCAAAAAGGGCGGCACAGTGCGCGCCATCCCCGCCCCCGGCGCAGCCGACAAGCCCCGCGGCACCTTTTTCGACATGCTCAATGGCTGGGCGCAAAAGGAGATGCAGGCGCCGGGGCTCGGCTACATCCAACTGGTTGAGGGCGAAAACGGGCTTGAGGGCAAGGGGCCCATCGCGAAATTCGTGCCGCAGGACGTGCTGCAGCGCATGGCCGACCATGCCGGCGTCAAAGCCGGCGATGCGCTGTTCTTCTCCGCTGGGGCGTAGGCCGACGCGCTGCGCCTGGCCGGCCCGGCGCGCATC
>CAZADA010000154.1:0-5474 GCA_964483775.1 uncultured Caulobacterales bacterium | reverse complement strand
GATTTGTGAGTTTCGAAGGCAAGACGGGGCCCTATCTGTTGTATGCGGCCGTGCGGATCAAATCCCTGTTGCGCAAGGCTGAGGGGATGGGTGTTTCGCCTGGTCCGATCGCGATCAGTTCGGATGAAGAGCGCGCGCTGGTGTTGGAGCTTGATCATTTCGACGCCGCGCTGGAGAGCGCTTATGACCGGCGTCAACCGCACATTGTGTGTGAGCACGCCTATGGTCTCGCCGATGCGTTCTCCAAGTTTTACAGCAACTGCCCCGTTCTGGCGGCCAAGGACGAGGCCATGCGCGCCTCGCGGCTCGCGCTCAGCAGTCTAACCTTGAAGCAGCTCACGCTGGCGTTGGACTTACTGGGCATCACAGCGCCCGAGCGGATGTAGGCGTCGGGCGTCACCGCACGGGCGGTCATGGGGCGGTTTCGCTTAACGCCAAAGCGGTTTGCTTGGCCTCGTAGTATTGGCCGTTCCGAATCAAGTCTTGGGTGGTTGCGACCGACGCGCAGGGAATCGTCAACTCCTCAAAGTAACAGCCGTTGGCGTCACGCGAGTGGCGGGCGTCCATGGGTTTGAGCGTTGCCGGATCGGCGCCTTCAATCAGGCGATTGACGTAGTAGACGCATTCGTCATCGGCCCCATACGAGCGGAAGCGGCCGCGGTTGAGAAACGCGTCAGGGTTGAAGCTGGGGGCGTCGCAAACCGCCACCTGCTCGCCGCTTAGATAGGCCTGATCTTTGTCTTTGGCCCAGGCGTGGTTGAGAACCTCAAAGCTGCCAAGGTCGGCGCCGGCTAAGGGTTGGCCGCGCCAGTAAACGTTATTGATATCAATAGCGTAACTGGATTCGAGCAAGCGGAAACTTTGGGCGTCAGCTCCGTCCAACACTTCGCCGAAATAGTAAACGTGGGCGCCATCTTTGGCGTAAAGCCGGTTCAGGATTTGGAACTGTCCAGTATCGACGCCCTCCAGGGTGCGCTTGATGTCGGTCTTGAGGTCGTTGTAGCGGAAATGGACCTCATCGCCACGCTGCTGGTAACCATTGCCGGTGCACGCTGTGACCATAGCCAATGCGCACAGACCCATTGTCGCGAACCGAAACTTCACCACATCTCACTCCTGCATTGAACGTTGTTCACTTACATGAATTGACATGCGTGGGCAACCCGGCCAAGTTACAAAAATCGCGGGAGACGGCGGTCTGTAAGGGCCGCGGCCGAAGGCGCAACCGCCCCGGAAACGCTCAGGCAAATGGACCGCGATGCGAGTGACACGCTGGAAAGCGGGTGGGGGCCTGGCCCCACGACACCCCGCCGAAGGAGCAAGCCGCGTTATTGGGCGCGGTGAAATCTCTCAGGCGCCGACGACAGCGGGGGCATGCGGTGCGGGATCCTCCCCACCCATGTTGGCGCTGTGGAGGCTAGGGGCGCGTGACCACGACCGAAACTGCTTTGAAGACGACGCCACTGCATGGGTTGCACCACCGGCTTGGCGCGCGGATGGTCCCGTTTGCCGGCTATGACATGCCGGTGCAGTTCGATGGGGTGATGGCCGAACATGCTTGGACACGCGACAGTGCGGGCTTGTTCGACGTTTCGCACATGGGGCAGGCCTTTCTGGTGGGGCCTGATCATGAGACCACAGCGCAGGCGATTGAGGCGCTCACGACGATCAACGCCCGCGGGCTCAAGCCCGGCCAGGCGCGCTACACGCTGCTGATGCATGAGAGCGGCGGCGTGCGCGATGATTTGATTGTGACGCGGCCGCGTGATCCCAGCCATGACGGTTGGTTGCATCTGGTGGTCAATGCGGCCTGTAAAGACGATGATTTTGCACACATTTCAGCCCATCTGCCGGCGGGCGTGGAGCTGCGCGTCAAGCCGGAACTCGCGTTGCTGGCCCTGCAGGGACCCAAGGCGCGCACGGTGCTGGCCGGCTTTGCGCCTGAGGCTCAAACGCTGACCCGCATGACGTCGACCAACGCGGTCGTTGCGGGCGTGCCGGCGCACATCAGCTGTTCCGGCTACACGGGTGAGGACGGGTTTGAGATCTCGGTTTTTGCCGACAAAGCTGAAGCTGTCGCCGAGGCGCTGTTGGCGCATGAGGCGGTGAAGCCAATCGGGCTGGGCGCTCGCGATACGTTGCGCCTTGAAGCGGGGCTTTGTCTTTACGGCCATGATCTGGACCAGGCCACCTCACCGGTCGAGGCTGGGCTCACCTTCGCGGTGGGCAAACGCCGCCGGGAGGAGGGCGGATACCCCGGCGCTGAGCGGGTTCAACGCGAACTGGCTGAAGGTCCGGCGCGTAAACTGGTTGGCGTTCGTCTTGAGGGGCGCGCGCCGGCGCGCGAAGGGGCGGAGATTCATGTGGACGGCCACAAGGTTGGCGCCGTCACGTCCGGCAGCTTTGCGCCGAGTGTTGGGGGGCCTGTTGCGCTGGGCTATGTCGCCGCGCGCTACGCTGATGTGGGCGGCGCGCTTGATTTGATCGTGCGCGGCAAGGCGCTGCCGGGGCGTATCGTGACGACGCCGTTCGTCCCCCATCGTTATGTCAGGGGCTAAAGAGGAATTCGCGATGACCACCAAATTCACCAAGGAGCATGAGTGGATCCGAATGGATGGCGAGGTCGGTGTGGTCGGGGTGACGGCCTATGCCGCCGAGCAACTCGGCGATGTCGTGTTTGTTGATCTGCCCGAACTGGGCGCTTCGGTTGACCAAAACGGTGAGATTGCCGTGGTCGAGAGCGTCAAGGCCGCCAGCGACATCTATGCGCCGGTTTCTGGCGAAGTTGTTGAAACCAATGGGGCGTTGGCCGATGCGCCCGAAAAGGTCAACGACGACCCGGAGGGCGAGGCGTGGTTCTTTAAGTTGAAACTCTCCGACCCCTCGCAGCTGGAGGGTTTGATGGATAAGGCCGCCTACCAGGCGTTTGTGAAGGAACAGGCGTAAACCATGCGATATCTCCCCCTGACGGACGCGGATCGCGCCGCCATGCTCGACACCATCGGCGTGGGCTCGATCGAGGACCTGTTCGCCGACGTGCCGAGCGAGGCGCGCCTGGACGATGTGATTGGCGATCTTCCCTTGCACCAGGGCGAACTGGCGGTCGAGCGGCGGTTGTCGGCGTTGGCGTCGAAAAATATAGCGGCGCATCAGGCTGCGTTTTTCTGCGGCGCGGGCGCATATCGCCACCATGTGCCCGCCAGTGTGGATCACATCATCCAGCGCTCTGAGTTTTTGACGTCCTACACGCCCTATCAACCTGAAGTGTCTCAGGGGACGCTCCAGTATCTCTTTGAATTCCAGTCCCAGGTTGCGCAACTGACCGGCATGGGCGTGGCGAACGCATCCATGTATGACGGCTCGACGGCATGCGCCGAGGCCGTGCTCATGGCGTGTCGGGTGACCAAGCGGTCGAAGGCGGTGCTTGCGCCGGGCCTGCATCCCCATTACGCCGCCGCGACCAAGACGTTGGCCAAGCACCTGGATATCGAGATTGTCGATCTGCCCGCCGCCCTTGAGGGGGACCGCACGGTGTTGGGCGAGGCGGCCGGCGATGTCGCCTGTGTCGTGGTGCAGACACCCAATGTGTTCGGCGCCTTGGTGGACCTGGAGCCCATCGCTAAGGCCGCCCACGAAGCGGGCGCGCTGTTGGTTGCGGTGACGACGGAAGTCGTGTCGCTCGGCTTGGTCAAAAGCCCTGGCGAGATGGGCGCGGACATTGTGGCCGCCGAGGGCCAGTCCATTGGCAACGCGCTCAATTTTGGCGGGCCGTATGTGGGCTTGTTTGCGTGTCGGGATGAGCGCAATTTCATTCGGCAAATGCCGGGGCGTCTGGCGGGTGAAACCGTCGATGCGGCCGGTGAACGCGGTTTTGTGCTCACGCTGTCGACGCGCGAACAGCACATCCGCCGCGATAAGGCGACGTCGAACATTTGCACCAATTCTGGGCTGTGTGCGCTCGCCTTTACGATCCACATGACGCTGCTGGGTGAGGCTGGGCTGCGCCGTTTGGCGCTGCTCAACCATGAGGCCGCTTGTGAGGCGGCCGAGCGTCTTGATGCGCTTGATGGGGTGGAGCTGGTTACGCCGACATTCTTCAATGAGTTCACCCTCAAGCTCGACAAACCCGCGGCTGAGGTTGTGCGCTACCTTGCTGGGCATGGCGTCATCGCGGGCGTGCCCGCCGGCCGCCTCATCCCCGGAGACGACTTCGCCAACCATCTCATTGTGGCGGTCACGGAAACCAACACGCCTGACGATATTGACGCCCTTGCACGCGGTCTGAAGGAGGCCTTGGCATGAGCATGAACACGCAAGGGCGGCCGACGCGGCCGCAGTCCGTTTCCGATGTGGCTGAGCTCGAGCGTGAGAATCTGGCCGCCAACGCCCAGGCTGACGAGGGTGTGGACACTGGTCCCACACCCCGCCAGGGACGGGGGCTGCTCCAGGACGAGCCGCTGATTTACGAGGTCGGCGCGCCCGACAAGACGGGCGTGGATCTGGCTGAACCGAAGGGGCTTCCCAACCGTTTGGGCGGTCTTGCACGCTCGGCGGCCATCGGTCTTCCTGGATTGTCAGAGCCGGAAACTCTGCGCCACTATGTACGCCTGTCTCAGCGCAACTATGCGATCGATTTGGGACTGTATCCGCTTGGGTCGTGCACCATGAAGCACAACCCGCGGCTCAATGAGAAGGTCGCGCGCTTGGCGGGGTTCGCCAATCTTCATCCGCTGCAGCCCGAAGACACGGTCCAGGGGGCGCTTGAGCTGATCGATGATTTGGCGCATTGGCTCACGACGCTGACGGGCATGCCGGCGGTGGCGATGAGCCCCAAAGCCGGGGCTCATGGCGAGTTGTGCGGCATGCTGGCCATTCGGGCCGCCTTGGATGCGCGGGGCGAGACCAATCGTCGGCGCGTCTTGGTTCCCGAAAGCGCGCATGGGACCAATCCGGCCACGGCGATCCAGTGTGGCTTCACCGTTGACGAAATCGACGCCGACGCTTCGGGCCGGGTCGATATGGCGCATTTCCAGGATAAGCTCGGCGACGACCTTGCCGGCATCATGCTGACAAACCCCAACACCTGCGGCCTTTTTGAGCGCGACATTCGCAAGATTGCCGATCTGATCCATGAGGCGGGTGGATATTTCTACTGTGACGGCGCTAACTTTAACGCGATTGCCGGGCGGGTGCGGCCCGGTGATTTGGGCGTCGACGCCATGCACATCAATCTGCACAAGACGTTTTCAACACCGCACGGGGGCGGCGGCCCGGGCTCTGGGCCGACGGTGTTTTCTGAGGCGTTGGCGCGTTACGCGCCCTTGCCCCGCATCGAAAAAGACGGTGAGCGCTACCGGTTGGTGGAGCAGGACGGCGATGTCGATGGTGAGCCGATTGGACGGATGGTCGCCTTCCATGGCCTGATGGGCATGTCGCTGCCGACGGCGTTTGGGGGTCGTGGGGCCAGCTATCTG
>CAZADA010000153.1:0-5483 GCA_964483775.1 uncultured Caulobacterales bacterium | reverse complement strand
CTCAATCGGCCGGCGAGGCGTCGGCCGAAGTGAAAACCTTGATCGACGCCGGGGCTGATGAAGTCCGCGAGGGCGTCGATTTGATCACACGCTCAGCCGCTGGCTTTGAACAGATCGTCACCTCGATCAGCGACGTGTCGTCAATCATGCTCAAGGTGGCTGCTGACAGCGAATCCCAGGTTGCAACCCTGCTCGCGGTCAACGATGCGGTGAAAGACATCGACGGCATCACCCAGCATAACGCCGCTCTAGCCGAAGAGACCCACGCCGCCGTCGCGCTGGTGCAACAACAAATCACCTTGATTGACGCGCTGACCAAGCAGTTCTGCACGCACGCCGCGAGCCTGAGGGCCGCCTAAACCCTGGGTCGCGCTCGATCAGCCGCAGCGTCGACCCACATCGCGCAGCGCGGCCGTGACGCCGGACAGCGAAAACTCGTAGGACACGCGGACTCCGTCATCGCGCACCGTCTCCACACGCATCACCGACCCGCGACGCATGGCGCGCACCAGAGCGGCCTCGTCCTGGTCATCGACATAGGCGTCTTGACCGACGGTATAGGCTGACCACAACTCACGACCCACGCGGATCCGCGTGGGCCCCTGAGGGCGTGGTGCAAAGCCGAACGTGATTTGTGGGCGTTCACGGCCGACGCCCGAACGCCAGCTGGACACGACCGCCGTCACTTCCGGGTGGTCCGTGTTGCGCGGGGTTGAGTCCCGTGCAGAGGTCGCAGCATAGCAAACCCGATCCCTGTCCACTGTGTGGACATAGACGCCCCAATCACGATGGCGCGCCTCCAAGCCGTCGGCCTGCGCGCTTGCCGCCCACGTGCCCGCTGCGGCCATGGCCGCGACAATGCTGGTGATTATCCATGCCCGAAGCATCCGCGTGTTACCCTCTTTGCTGCACCCCCGTCGCACGTTTGTCGTCATAGCGCGGACCGGGCGCAGCGAAAACCACTGGTTTGCGACGGCCAAGGTGCGGGTGCGCAGCGCGGCGTGGTTGATTCTGTCCGGCATCTAGGGCTGTTTTGACATGAGCTCGTTCAGCCATGGGGGCTAAGCGGGCAAGGAGGCCGTGTGTCCCACCGCACCCACACTGGTTTGGCCACCGCCGATCGCGAAGCTCACGCCGACGCGGTTGAACGCATCGCTGCGCACAAGGATCGGCAGGCGTTTGCAGATCTGTTCACCTACTTCGCGCCGCGGATTAAAGCCTACTTGTTGCGTCTGGGCGCTGAGGACGGTCTGGCCGAAGAGCTGGCCCAGGAAGTGATGATCGCGGTTTGGCGCAAGGCTGAGACCTTCGATCGACGTCAAGCGTCCGTTTCGACATGGGTTTTCCGCATAGCTCGCAATCGCCGGATCGACGCGCTGCGCCGCGCCAACAAAGGTGAGCTGGACAGCGAAGACCCCATGCTGTCGCCCGCCCCCGAAACGCCGCCCGACGAAGCGGTTTCCGCGCTCGAGCGCGAGGCGCAGGTGCGCCAAGCCATGAATGAGCTGCCGCCCCAGCAATTGGAGCTGTTGCGCCTCGCCTTCTTCGACGGGCTCTCCCACAGCGAGATCTCAAAGCAAGTCGATTTGCCGCTGGGTACGGTGAAGTCTCGGTTACGGTTGGCGTTTTCCCGATTGCGCATGACATTGCAGCCAGAAGACTAACGGTTGGAATTTCTCACGCTTGACCGCCCCTTGAACAACTCTACACTTTGGTGGTGAATGAGCACGATAGGCTCCGTCGGGATACGGATTGGTATGTTGGACGATTACGATGATCCCACGCTGATCGCGGCCGCGTACTGGCACGGCGCATGGCCCGAGCCTCTGCGTCTGCTGGTGGAGAGCCAGGCCGCCCTTGACCCTCAAATCGCGCAGATGCGCGCCCAGGCTGACCGGGTTGGCGGCGCGCTGATGGAGTGTGTCGAGCCGGCCGATCTGGGCGAGGGGGCGTTGGCGGCCGCCCTGGACGCCATTGAGGCGATCGAAGCGAACACCGCCATAGCCGCCCATCCCGTGGCCGCCCAATCAGCGAACACCGAGATCCAGGAGCTGTTGGCGCTGCCCGATCCCATCCGCACGTCCAGCCTGTTGGCGCTGGAGAAGGGCGACTGGCAGTTCGCCGGCCGCCGCGTGCGCCGGCTGGAAGTCGCCCGGGAGGGGGAGGTGAAGGCCGAGCTCATCCGCATCGAACCGGGCCGCGGCGTGCCGGTGCACACCCACAAGGGTCTAGAATACACGCTCGTGCTCACAGGGGCGTTTCATGATGGTGAGCGTCGCTATCGTTGCGGCGAAGTGTGCGCGGCCGGCCCCGATGTGGAGCACAAGCCCATCGCCGAGGCTGATGAGGTGTGTTACGCGCTGGCCGTCACCAATGCGCCCTTGGCGTTTAAGGGCGCCCTGGGCCTGGTCCAACGCCTCTTCGGCGCGGGCTAACGATCGGCGCAAGGGGCGGCGCGGCGTCGGCCGCTGTGAAAGACGTGGGCGGCCCCGTTCAACTGTCAAAGCCGTTTCCCAACTACCCCATAGACGGCTTCAACGAGGTTTGGAAACAATGCGCCGAGGGTTCCGGCGTGGCGCCCGTTGCGCCGATCGGATCGGCTGGGGCGGGGTGGTGTGAGCAAACTCCTCGAGGTTTTTCAAACCCATCGCGAGCGTGAGTTCAATGCACGCTTCGTGGTCCTCTGGCTCATCGGGTTGAGCGTGTACATTGCGTGGCGCTATGGCGGCCTGACGGCGCTTGGCGACATGGCCGGCTTGGGTCAGGCCAGTCCGGATCTTTTGGTCATTTGGTATGGTGGGGGCCCGGAACGATTTGTATGGGAAGCGCTCCTCTACGTCGTCCCGTATTGTGCAACGTTGGCGCTCTATTCATTCACAACCGGACGGGTCGACTTTTGGCGGAAAGCCGAGTTCTGGATCGTATCCGCCATCAGCTTGAGCGTTGTTATTGGGTGCCATTCCTTCACATTTGTGTACCGCGATTATCTCGTGCCGCTGCTCCCTCTAGAGGTTCAGTATTACGTTCTCAAGCTGTCATTCAATCTGTTTGTGTCGACAGTGTATTTCTTTCCCGCAGTTATGTATTGGCTAGCCACACGACGGCGGTACAACGAGCGATTATATGGATTTTCCTCGTCGTTTGCCTGGAAGCCTTACGCAATTTTGTTACTACTGGTGACCCCAGCAGTGGTTGTCGCGTCAGCCGGTGACGCGTTCCTGGTCACCTATCCAAGGTACAAGCCCTGGCTCAGCGGCGCGGAGGCGTACTGGGCCGTGCCCGTGTGGCTCACACAAGGGTTCTACCAAGTCACCTACATGCTTCAGTTCGTAACGCTGGAGTTTTTCTTCCGTGGTTTTGTGGTGTTAGCGCTAGCGCGCACCGCCGGTATTGGTGGTGTCTATGCGATGACCACACTATATTGTATAATTCACTTTGGTAAGCCGATGATGGAATGTGTGAGCTCCATATTCGGCGGTTACATTCTGGGGGTCATCACGTACCACACGCGCAGCATCTATGGCGGAATCGTCGTGCACATCGGCATTGCGGCGCTGATGGAAATCGCCGCGTCAGTGCAGATCTTGGTCTTCGGTCGAGGAGGGCGATGAGCGTGCGATGCGCGTCTTGACGGGGCCGTGACCGTCCCCCGTCGCCCGGCCAGGCACCGCCCCAGGCGGGCCGCCCGGAATGATCGGCCGATCGGCCCACGCCGCCATTGATAACGTGCGATCGTACAAGGTGAGCGCCGCGGCGACCGAAACGTTCACGCAGAATTTCGTGGGAATTTTCACCACATGGGCGCAGCGCTCCAGCATGGCCGGGGTCAGCGATCCGCGCTCGCGTCCGAGCACATAGGCCGCCGATTTGGGGTGGCGAAAGCTTGGCAAATCCACCGCATGATCGGTCAACTCCACACCCACCAACTGGCAGCCGTCAGGCAGAGCCATGTCGTCCAGCGCGGCCCAATCATAGTAGGGAACATGCTCCATGGTGCGGCTGGTGTCGGATTTGCGGACATCCTTAGCCCGATGATGGGCGCCCACTGTGAACACAAAGCTCGCGCCAAACGCGTGAGCCGTGCGCATAATCGCACCCAAATTCATGGCCTTGGAGATGCCCTCCACGCCAACCGCAAAATAACCGCGCATCTGTGTTGTCATCGTCGTGATGTACGACGAGCCACGGGCGAGCGCCAAGTGGCGTCGAGTACGCTTGATGAACTCGAACGGCGTTCAATTCTGAGGTCGCGCCGTCGGCTGGCCGTTCTGCAAATTGAGCCAGAGGTCAAATTCGTTCTTAAGCTAGGGCCCGCGGCGGTTAGACTGATCAAGGCGGCGACCGATACACCGTGCGCGCCGTTGAGCTGGGTCGCGCCAGTCGCAGTGTCGAAGGAGGCTGATTGATGACTGGGCTGCTGATCATGCTGGCGGCGACAGTGATCGCAATCGTCGTTGTCTTGGGGGCGATGTCGCTGGTGTTAATGGGCGTCGCCAAGCCCAAAGGGCGTGATCTTGAGCTGCTCACCTCCGGTGCGCCGGGCGAGACCGTGCTCAACTATTGGGTCGCCAACGCGGTGATCAACACGGCTGAAGTGAATGCGTTTGGGCGCCTGGCCTTTCGGGCTGCTGGCGCAGTGGGCGAAGATGTCATTTTGCGTGTTGTAAAGAAGCTGGCCGGGGGCACATGGGTTGGCGGCCGAGTGATCTTAACATCGCATCGGCTGGTATTCATGCCCAACAGGCTTAATCGCGCTCTGCAAAAGGGCGTTCCGGTGATCGCGGTGCGATTGACCGATATCGCGTCGGTGCAGTCGCGTTTTGGCATGGTGACGCGGATTTTGGACGTGGAGACGGGCGCCGGCGTGTTGTCTTTGCGAGGGCCTCGACCGGGCCGGTTTATCGCCGCAGTGGACGGCGCGCGCGGCGCGCACCCAGACGATCAAATCGCGACACGGTAAACCGTTAGGGGCCCAGTCGCTTGGCGCATCGTTATAGTCAAAGCGGCGCCGCAGTTGGCGGACGCCGCTCGCTAACGGCGTGTGTTATGCGCGCCGATAACACACAAGGAACGCATCATGAAGAAGATCATCGCGGCCATGTCCATTGCGGCGTTGATGGCCGCTCCGGCATTCGCCAGAAAAGTCACAGTCGAATACACCAGCGCCGATGGTGACGTGAACGTGCTCGTGTTCGACGAAACGGCGATGACGGTGACGTCCGGCGACATCACAACCGCCTTCACCATGGACTTTGAGGCCAAGACCACCTGCGGGCAGGCGCCGGACGGCGAGATCTGCATCACCTATGATGAACTGCCCGAAACGCCGACCGTGGGCTTCACCACCAACTACACCACGAACACCGGCGGCTCAGGCGTCGCGGTCATCACCGCCGTCGAGGAGTAGCGCGCACAGACAAAGGACGCCCGCATCATCGCCGGCGCTCCACGCGACTTACGCAACCCGCCGCCAGGGCGGGCGG
>CAZADA010000152.1:0-5487 GCA_964483775.1 uncultured Caulobacterales bacterium | reverse complement strand
GAGATAAACGGGTAAGGTCGCCACAAGCGTTTTGCCCTCGCCGGTGCGCATCTCAGCGATGTCGCCTTGGTGCAGCACCATGCCGCCCATGAGCTGCACATCATAGTGTCGCTGGCCTAAGGTGCGCTTGGCCGCCTCACGCACGGCGGCGAAAGCTGGCTCCAACAGCAAATCCAATGACGCGCCCTGGTCCAGTTTGGTGCGGAAGTCGACCGTTTTGGCGCGCAACTCATCGTCGGTGAGCGCGCTGTATTCGGGCTCAAGGGCGTTGATCCGCTGCACGCGGGGCAGAAACTTGTTGACGTGTCGTTCGTTGGCCGAGCCAAAGATCTTGCGGGCAATTTTTAACATGGTCTTCCGGCGCAGATTTTCCGTCTTCAGGCGCGCGCTAATGCAGCGGGCGCGTCGCCCAGCTCCGTCGGCCGACGAGAACGCCTCGACACCGCGGTTGGTGTGACTTAAGGACAGCGGTCAATGGTGTCAACGCGACCAGCTGGCCTGGATCACCGCCGCACTGAGCCTTAACGGTCCCGGCGATGCGCAATTGAACGCGGTTGGTGAACCGGTTTGGGGCGGGGTTGTGGCGAAGGTAAGCGAGGGAAGGCCAGACATGGTCAAGATTTGGGTGCGCTCTGTGGTGGTGTTGGGCGCGTTGGTGTTGGCGGCGTGCGGCGGAGGCCAGGACGCCGGCTCTTTTGACTCCACGACGGCTCGGATTGATGAACGGGTCGCGCTCGAGGTGGATGGCACCTTTATCTATGTCTCCGACGTTCGCGAGCTGGCTGAGAGCGGGGGCTTCATTGAGCCATCTGAGCCGCTGAACGTGGAAAGCGAAGTGTATCGTGAATTGTTGGATGAGCTGCACTATCGGCGTTTGCTCGCTCTCGCCGCGCGACGGCGCGACCTCCATGAATCGCGTGATGTGCAGCGTCGTGTTGAACGCATGCGGGAGGTCATCCTCGCCGATGCGCTGATCCAGAGCGTGATCGCCAACGCCGTCGATGAGGACGCCATGCTGCGCTTGTATGAGGAGCAGCGTTCGCTTTCCCTGGCGGTCGACGAAGCTCGTATACGCGTCATTGTGCTGGCGACATTGGAGGAGGCGCAGTCGGTTGCTGAATTGGCGCGTGCGCCGGGGGCTGATTTCTCCCAGTTGGCCTTCCAGTACTCGATTGACGAGGAGACGCGGGCCGAGGGCGGCTATGGCGGTTACATCGCTCAGGGCGACATGGTTTTGGCCGGCATTGTGGAGGCGGCCTTTTCCATACCCATTGGGGGGGTGAGCGATCCGTTTGAGGTTCGACGGCTGTCTGACGATTTGAGCCAAGAGCTGTCGGTGTGGATGGTGTTGAAGGTCGAGGACGTTCGCGAGCGCCAACCGCCCACCTTTGAAGAGTTGCGTCCCGACCTGCTTGTGCAGTTGCAAAACGAAGCGGTGCGCGAGCTTGACGATGACATTGGCTGGACGCGGCGAGAGTAACGCGGTGTTGGTCACCGCCGCCGCTCTGCTGGACGTGGATGGACGCGTTCTGATTGGACAGCGTCCCGCTGACAAACAGCATGGCGGGCTGTGGGAATTTCCTGGCGGCAAAGTGGAGGCCGGTGAGACGCCGGACCAAGCGCTCGCGCGCGAATTGCGTGAGGAACTCGGTGTTGATCCGTGTCCGGGATGCCTTGAGCCGTTCGCGTTTGCGACTCGGGCGGAGTCGGGTCTTGTCCTTTTGTTGTATGCGTGTCGGCGTTGGGATGGCGTGGTCGAGGCGCGCGAACACGCTGCGATCGCCTGGGTCGCTAGGATCCGTTTGCTCGATTATGATCTCGCGCCGGCCGATCGCGAGTTGGCGAGTGCGGTGATGGATCGGCTCGACGGCGTGCGCGTCATGGCGTGATCCTGGCGCTGGACAATTGCGGTAAGCACGCCAGCACGTTAGACGTTGGTCTATGTCTAAACCTGTGTCTGCTTCTCGAATGACTGTGCCGGGCGTCGCTGCGGCGAAGGGCGGCGATCCGCTGGTCTGTTTAACGGCCTATGATGCGCGCATGGCGGCGCTGCTCGACCCGTATTGCGACGTTCTGTTGGTCGGCGATTCGGTCGGTATGGTGGTTCATGGCTTGCCCTCCACCGTCGGCGTCACCTTGGAGATGATGATCTTGCACGGCCAAGCGGTCATGCGCGGCGCGGGCAGGGCGCTGGTTGTCGTCGATATGCCTTTTGGTTCTTACGAAGAAAGCAAAGAGCAGGCGTATCGGAACGCGGCGCGGGTCTTGGGCGAAACTGGCGCGCAGGCCGTCAAGCTGGAAACCGGCGCCTGGGCGGGTGAAACGGTGGCCTACCTTGTGGACCGCGGCGTGCCGGTGATGGGCCACATCGGACTGCGGCCCCAAGCCGTCAACGCGCTTGGCGGCTTCAAGGCGCAGGGCAAGACCGATGCGGGGCGCGCGGCGATCCTCGACAGTGCGCATGTGATTGCCGAGGCCGGGGCCTTCGCCATTGTGATTGAGGGCGTGGCTGAGCCCGTTGCGCGCGAGGTCACCGCGGCCATCGCCACGCCAACCATTGGAATCGGCGCGTCACCGGCGTGCGACGGTCAAATCCTGGTCACCGAAGACATGTTGGGGCTGTTCGATCGCACACCGCGTTTCGTCAAAGCCCAGGCGGACCTTAAGGCGGTGATTGACGAGGCCGCGGCGCGATACCGCGATGAAGTGCGGGCGCGGACCTTCCCGGGGGAGGCGCATGTCTACGCCGGCGCCAAAAAAACAGAATCCGCCGGGTGATCTGCACCACAAATTGTTGCTTGGTGATGGTGGCGCGTCTAGCTTCGCGGAAATCACGATAAGGGAGACGCTGTCGGCATGAGCGACATTTTTGACGTTGTCGATCGCGAATTCGCCCAGGACAAAGCGCGCGACCGCTTTCGCAAGTTTGCCCCGTGGGGCATTGGCGTTGCGGCTGCGATCATCTTGGGCGTGGCAATTTACATGATGATCACGTTCCGGTCCGAGCAAGGGCTTGAACGCGACGCCGATGAGTTTTTCAGCGCGCTGTTGGTGTATGATCAAGGCGTGGAGGCGGGCCAGCGGGCGTTCCTGGCCGGCCAGCAGAACAACGAATTCGCCGCGTCACAGTTGACGATGCAGTCGGCCCAGCAAATTGCCGAGGCGAAGCTGCGGCTGGAAGATCTGGCGTTGAACGGCCGGCCGATCTTCAAATCGTTCGCCAAACAAATGTTGGCGCAGATGGCGTTGGAGACCAATGGCGACTTTTACACGGCGACGACTGAATTTCGCGCTGCAGCCGAAGCGCTGACCGACCCGACTTACGCCCATTCGGCGATTTTGAAGGATGTCTATGCGCGGGCCGACACGATGACCAGTGTGGAGCTGGTGACGGCGCTTGGCGAGGTGATCGGCGAAGATGGGCCTTATCAGGTCTTGGGACTTGAGCTTCAGGCCGTCGCAGCGCTGAATGAAGGTCGCCATGAGGACGCCCTGGCCGGGTTTCAGGCGCTGGAAGGACGCGCCGCTCAGCTTGGCTTGTCTGGATTGCAGCAGAGGGCTCGCGAAGGCGCTGTGGTGGCCCAAAGCATGATGACGCCCGCGACGGCGCCGCGTCCTCGCTATGAGGCGCCGCCAAGCGCCGGTAACCGGAGCGATCCGCCTGCCCCGACCCAAGAGCTCGCGCCCGAAGGCGCATCCGACGAGGAGACACAATGAAGCTCAATCTTCGTGTGATGACCGCTTGCGTTCTGATGAGCGTGGGCGCTCTTGCGTCGTGTGCGCTCAATCCGTTTAGCGGTGACGATGATGAAGGCGAAGCTCCCCCGGAAGCCGAGCGCCAGACCTTCATGACGTTTGAGCAAGGGCTTGAGGTCGACCCTGAGCTTGCCGACACCGACATCAATCTGCCCGCGTCCGCGCCCAATCGCTTCTGGCGCATGGAAGGGGGCACGCCCAATCATGTTCTTGCGCACCCCGATCTTGCCGAGTTCCCTGATCGGATCTGGCGACGCAATGTGGGGCAGGGCTCCAACAGTGATTTGCGGATCACTGCGCCGCCTGTGATCGAAGATGGGCGCATTTTCGCATTGGACGCACGCGGCGCCATCACCGCGCTTGACGCCGAAGACGGCCGGCGCTTGTGGCGTGAGAGCATCCGCTCGGATGAACGACGCGATCGCACCGCGCGCGTTGGCGGCTTGGCGGTGACCGAGGGCAAGATCTTTGTCACGGCCGGCTTTGGCGTCGTTGCGGCGCTGAATGCGGAAACCGGCGATGAGATCTGGCGCACATCGGTCGCCGCGCCCATGCACGCCCCGCCCACAGTGGCTGGTGGACGGGTGTTCGCCATCAGTGTGGACAATGAGCTGTTCGCTCTGGATGCCGACGACGGCACCATTTTGTGGAGTTATCAGAGCCTTTCTGAGCCAGCGCGGATTTTGACAGCGTCCACGCCTGCGGTGTCCGGCGATGTGGTCGTGGCGCCGTTTGCGTCCGGTGAACTGGTCGCCTTGCGGGCGGACAATGGCGTCGTGCTGTGGTCGGAGGGCCTGACACGTCGTGTGCGCACCACGCCGTTAAGCGCGCTCAATGATATCGCGGGCAGCCCGGTGATTGTGGGCGATGTGGTGTACGCGGTGAGCCATTCTGGATTGCTGGCGGCGATGGATTTGCGCACGGGCGAACCGATTTGGACCCAGCCCGCCAGCGGCATTCACCGTCCCTGGATTGTTGGCGGCTTTGTGTTTTTGGTGACGACTGAAGCTGAACTGGTGTGCATGTCGCGCTTTAACGGCCGCATCTTCTGGATTTCCCAATTGACGCTCTACGAAAACGAGCGCCGCCGTCGCGGCAAGATTTCGTGGGGTGGGCCGGTGCTGGCCGGCGGCAAATTGTACTTGGTGTCGTCAGAGGGTCGGATGGTGTCGTTTGACGTCGATAACGGCGAAAAGCTGGACTCCTATCGGCTTGGCGGCCCCACCTTCATCCCGCCAGTGGTCGCGAACCGCACCTTGTATGTGCTGAACGACGACGCTGAACTGGCCGCCTACCGGTAGGAGGACAGAGTCGCAAGGTGCGCAGCCTCGCCGTTGTCGGCCGGCCCAATGTTGGCAAATCCACGCTGTTCAATCGTCTGGTTGG
Organism: uncultured Caulobacterales bacterium; assembly: GCA_964483775.1. GTDB lineage: Bacteria > Pseudomonadota > Alphaproteobacteria > Caulobacterales > Maricaulaceae > CAZADA01. The sequence continues at coordinate 345 of CAZADA010000152.1, read as the reverse complement.
CCAGAAACTCGCTATTGTTCACGACCGTCCGGGGGTGACCCGCGACCGGAGGGAGGCGCGCGCCAAGCTCGGCGGCCTTGATCTGACGGTGATCGACACTGCGGGCTATGAGGACGCACCTGCCAACGGCGCCATCGAAGCGCGGATGCGCGCCCAAACCGATCGGGCCATTGAAGAGGCTGATCTGCATGTGTTCGTGATCGACGCGCGGGCGGGGGTGACGGGCGGGGATGAGGTCTTCGCCGATGCGCTGCGTCGGGCGGGCAAACCGGTCCTGTTGGTGGCGAACAAGTGCGAGGGCTTGGCCGGCGATGCGGGAATTCTGGAAAGCTATGCGCTGGGGTT
>CAZADA010000151.1:0-5547 GCA_964483775.1 uncultured Caulobacterales bacterium | reverse complement strand
TGTGAAATCGACGCGTCGCGATCATGACGCCATGTGTCACAAGGGCTCGAGGCGCGGTTCGTGTTTCGATCCGCTCATGCTGGAAACCCGTCGGTTGGTTGGCCGCCGGCGCGCGCCAGAGCCCAACTAGGCCGCTTAATCGACCCAATCGCGCTCCATCGTCCTTGAGGCGAGGAACAAAAAGCCGGCCGCCACCAAGTACAAAACCGAACCAACCAGGATCGAATAACGCAGCGAGTCAGACCCCGCCCCAAGATTGGCGGCGAACCAGTCCGAAAGCGCGCCCAAGGCGTAAATGCCCCCGCCAATGCCGAGCAGATTGTTGATCAGCAAAAACAGCGCCGACGTGGTCGAGCGCATGTGCGCCGCGGCCAAATGCTGAACGGCGGTCACAATCGGACCAAGCCACAACAAGCCAAGGGCCGTGGGGATCAGCAAGATGAAAAAGGTCGCGACCAAATTGGGCGACAGCACGCCGGCCACAAACAATGGCGCCGTGAACACAAACGCCGCCGCAGGGATACGCGGATAGTTCGCCTTGCGCATTGATCCCAGCGCATCGCCCAAAAAGCCGCCGAGCACGATGCCGGCGACACCGCCAACAAACACAATCGCGCCGTAGTAATAGCTCGCCAACAGGCGCACGCTCGAGCCCTCAGGCACGAGCCAGGTCGGCGCCCACGCAAAAAACGCCACCAGCTCAGCCGGATAGCTCCGGATGATAAACGATGGGATCCAGAAGAAGAGCCCGTAGCCCATCATGGACGAGCACGCCGCCCCGATCGCCAAAAACCAGAAGGTCCGCTTTTTGGCGACAACCGAAAACACCTCGCCAAGCGAAGCGGCTTTGCCAGGCTTGAAGCCGGCGTCAAACTGTCCCCGTCGCGGCTCGCGCACGGTCCAAACAAACACGGGCGCTAACGCCACACCGGCCAAGCCAACGATGATGAAAGCGGTGCGCCAGTTGATCAAATCAGCGATGATGCCGCCAAAGATGATCCCCACGGCCGATCCGATGGGAATGCCCAACGAGTAAATGGCCAAGGCCCTTGAACGTTCCTTGGGCGGAAAATAGTCCGAGACCAGCGAATACGCTGGCGCAACCCCACCCGCTTCGCCCACGCCCACGCCAACCCGTGCAAGAAAGAGCTGCCAGAAATTGCCCGCCAACCCGCACAGGGCCGTCATGCCGCTCCAAACCGTCAGCGCCGTTCCCATGATCCAAACCCGACTGAAACGATCAGCCAGCCAAGCGATCGGTACGCCGAGCGTCGAGTACAGCACCGCAAACGCGATACCACCCATCAATCCCAGTTCCGTATCGGTGAGTCCAAGCTCTTCTTGAATGAACGGCGCAAGGATGCCGATAATCTGGCGGTCCAGGAAATTGAACGTGTAAACGACCACCAGGATGAACAGCACATAGCCGCGATAACCCGGCGAAGCTGGCGCTGGAACGGCGGCGCCGGCCGGAGCAGGATGGGTGGGATCGGCCATTAGCCCTGTCCCCCGCCAACGGCGGAGCAACCACCCTCAAGAAACGCGCGCACCACCGCAAGGGTCTCCTCGGGCTTGTCTTCGTGAGCGACGTGCGCGGCCCCTTCGACCACCTCAAGGCAGGCGTCGGAGAGGGTCTCGACCATCCGCTCGCCGTGTTCAGCGACCGCCATAAACGCGTCGCCCTCCCCCCATAACACCAAAGCGCGATCGGAAACGCGCTGCAGATCAGCCGTGGGATCCGGCAGCGTGAACTCGTCGATGTGAGCAAGGAACGCCTCGCCATTGCCCTCGCGGCGCATCATGTCGCGCATCACCTCAATCCGCCCCTCTGGCAATGCGTCGACGTCGGCGTAAACGGCCTTGGCGAACGTGGAGGCCACAAACGGCGTGGGATAGCGAAACGCCAAGGCTTCGTGAAACGCCAACGTTCCTGGTTCATCGCCGACCTCGCCCAAGGCGAACGCCGCCGCTGAGATCAACACCAGCCCATCCACCCGCTCAGGATGATCCGCCGCATAGCGCCAGGCGATGGCCCCGCCAAGCGAATTGCCCGCCAGCACAGCGCGGTCGATGTTCAATGCGTCCAGCACCTCTCCCAGAAAGGCGACTCGCTCAGGAATGGCGTAGCGGGGATCGTCGCTCGGGTCCGGACCGGTCAGGCCATGACCGAGCAAATCGTACCGCACCACGCGATAGTCTTGTGACAGGTCCGCCGCCCACGCGTCAAAACTCTCCAAGCTCGACGTAAACCCGTGCAGCAACACAATGGTCTCAGCAGCATTCTGCGGCCCCTCTTCGCGCACCCGCACCCGGGCCCCCGCAACATCGACAAACCGATCGGTGTCCGCGTTGAGGTAGGCGGCCTCTAGCTCTGCGGCCGGGAGGCTCCGCCCCGTCACATAGGTCAATCCGGCCAAGGCCGCGATCGCCAGAACAGCGAAAGCCAATATAAACAACAAGATGCGCAGCATTTCGGTCCCCTCCCGCAGCGATGTCGTGCATCGTCGCCCGCGCTTTGGCAGCGCCTTTCAAAACAGCATAGCGGCCGAGCCTCCTCCCCGCACGGAGAAAACGCTCGACCGCCTGCCATTCGCACCTAGTAGGTAAACTGGATGCTCGCCGTAACGGTGCGCGGCGGGGCGTAGAAGGAACTGTACGCCGAGTCCGTGCCCAGACGGCTTGGAGTCAAGAAGTTGTACAAAGCGATCTCCACCTCTTCATCGGTGAGGTTGCGCCCTGCCAGCGAGAACCGCCAGTTATCATTGAAGTCCCAGATCGCTGTTGCGTCCAACAAGGTGTTGGCGTCGGGATCAAGCGCCGGGCCGCCTTCGGGGAACTCAGCAAAGTCGCCAGGTGCGAAGCCGCTGTTTTCAATGTTGAAAATGTTATATTCATCCCGATAAGACACGCGGCCGTTGAGCGTCAGATCACCCAGATTCGACGGCAAAGCCGTGGAGTACGTCAGGCCCAACGCGGCCGTCCATTCCGGTGTGTTCTGCACCACGAAGTTGTCCGACTGATCGACCAACTCACCCGTCACAAAGTCAGGGGCGACAACCTCGACGATTTCCGCATCAATCCAACCCAAGTTGAAATCCGCACTCAGCGAGTCGGAGATGAACCAGGTCGCTTCAGTTTCAACGCCGAAATACTCAGACTTACCCGCGTTGAGAACGATCGACTGGAACGTGTCGTTGATGCCGTCATCGTCGGAGTCCGCGCCCTGCTGGAGCGTGATCTGCTGATCTTCGTAGTCAGCGAAGAAAATCGCCGAGTTGGCCGTCAGGGCGCCATTGAAAAAGTTGCCCTTTGCGCCAAGCTCGTACGAATTCACCGTCTCCGGGCCGAAACCGAACTGCACGCGACCCGTGGGGTCAAGATCGCTACGACCACGCGGATCGAAACCACCCGACTTAAAGCCCTCTGTATAGCTGGCGTAAAAGCTCAGATCATCGTTGGGCTCGTAGCTGATCGAGACGCGCGGGTCGAACGAATCGTCGGTGCGCTCCAGGTCAACCAGATCGGTCCGCACACTGGCCAAGGTCGACGTTGTGTTGCTCGGGTCAAACGAAGCCGTACCAAGGCCGAACCACAGCTCATTGCGAACGTCGGCGGTGGTTGTGTCCTCAGTGTAGCGCGCGCCCAGCGAAACGCTCCATTGTGGATTGAAGCGATACGACACATCGGCGTAGGCGGCGTAGCTTTCCTGATCGACATCACCGGCGGTGTATGCGGTGAGCGCCGCGGTGAACCCTGGCGCAACCTCTTGGAAGATCGCGTCGAACTCACCACTCGCATTGGAGTTCAGATAGTACAGGCCGGCGACACCGCTCAGATTGCCATGCTCGAAGATCAGCTGCAGCTCTTGGGTGAATTGCTCATCAAAATACCGCGCCGGCACGTCGAAATCAGGCTCGGGTAGAGCGTCGAAATCGATCGGCGTCACCGACTCGCCATCGCGATAAGCCGAGATCGACTTCAACGTGAACGCATCATTGATCGCCCATTCGGCCGTGAAGGACACGCCCTGGGTCTCAACGCTGTTCTCGTCGCCGGCGCCGCCAGCGGTGTCGAACACATCATCAAGCACAGGTTCGCCATCAGCGCCGGGAATGCGCCGGAAGCCGTGTTTGGCGTTGGAATCGTCTTCTGTGCGATCGGCGGCCAAACGGAAAAACAGAGAATCGGTCGGCGTCCACTCGGCCGAGATGCGGGCCGCCAGCACGTCCTTATCGTAGTGATCCGCGCCGCTAAACACGTTCTCACCAAAACCGTCGCGCTGGTAATTGGCGATCGCGGCGCCAATGGCGAAGGTGTCGCTCAGCGGGATCGACCCGCTCACGATCTGATCGAGCTGGTTGTACGTGCCCACATTGAGCCGCGCCGTCAGCGTCGGCGCATCGGTGTCGAGCCGCCGCGTGACGTATTTGATCGCACCGCCAATGGTGTTGCGGCCATACAGCGTACCCTGCGGACCACGCAGCACCTCAATCCGCTCAATATCGAAAATGTCGAGCAAGGCGCCTTGGGGACGCGAGATGTACACATCATCGACGTAAAGGCCGACGCCTGGCTCGAAACCCCACAACGGATCTTGTTGACCCACACCACGGATGAACGCGATCAGCGTCGAGTTCGTGCCCCGTGCGGTTTCGATGGTCGCGTTCGGCGTGATGCGCTGGAGCGAGGTGATGTCCAGCGCGCCAATCTCTTCCAGGCGTTGGGCTGAAGCCGCCGTCAACGCCACCGGCGTGTCCTGCAACGTCTCCTCACGCCGCCGCGCCGTCACCGTCACAACATCGCGGCGCTCATCCAGCGAATTCTCGCTCGGTGCGTCCTGGCCAAACGCTGGGGCCACAAACAAAGGCGAGGCCAATGCGCCGGCAAGCAAGGCCGTGCGCGCTGCGCCGGCTAGGAAATGAGTACGTTTCAGATGGGTCAAAGTCGTCATTCTCGTGTCCTCCCCTCAAGGTTTTGACGATACGCTCACACTGGTTCAGGCGCAGGCGGTCCACCCGGCCCAAGAATGGCTTCAAAGCCACTGACAAAAAACGGAACAAACAAATCATACCCGCCAGCAAGATCACCCGAGCGGCACAAGCCGTTCGAAAGGTCGTCAAGACGGCCTGTTTCAGCAAAAATGAGCACCAAAGCGCCCGAAAAGTATTGATAACACCAATAGTATTTTTCTTCTTGCGCACCCGGCGCAGCAAGCTTCAACGCTTCAATAAACTTCCTTACAAAAGGATCGAAATAGTCACGAAAAACAGAAGGCGCCCATTCCGGCGATGTGTTCACCTTGGCCAAAAGCTTAAACCAGTGCTTCCAGCCCGTCACCTTCGATTGGGAGTTCACAAGATAAGGCCTGGTATAGGCCACAATGATATCGCGGAAACTGGGCCGACCATCGGCGGCCCGAATGCAGGCCTCCAACGCAGCCTCACGCTCAACCATAAACTCGTGCGCGCGCGACAACAGCGCCTTGGCCAGCAATTCGCCCTTGCCGCCAAAATGGTAATTCACAAGAGCCGGATCGACGCCCACCGC
>CAZADA010000150.1:0-5558 GCA_964483775.1 uncultured Caulobacterales bacterium | reverse complement strand
ATTGGCCACCCCTATGGCATGACCGGCGCGCGGTGTTCAGGACACATCCTGATGGAGATGCAGCGCCGCGGCGCCAAGCGCGGCGTCGTCACCATGTGCGTCGGCGGCGGCCAAGGCGCAGCCGGTCTGTTTGAGTTGGTGTGACGACCCGTCGCCTGCGATTTTGGGACGATTGAGCGCCAGGAGAACCCCGACATGACCGATTGGAAACTGCCATGGGAGGGCGGGTGTTTGTGCGGCCAGGTGCGGTTTCGCCTCACCGAGCCGCCGCTGTTGACCATGGCGTGTCATTGCCGCGGCTGTCAGAAACTGTCCGCCAGCGCTTATTCCTTGAGCTTCGCCGCGCCCCGCGCCGGCTTCGCGGTGACCCAAGGCGAAACCGCGCTGGGCGGCTTGCACGGCCCGCACGAGCAGCACTATTGCCCACACTGCAAAAACTGGATGTTCATCTACCCCGCCAGCGTGAACACCATCGTCAACGTGCGCTCGACCCTGCTCGATGAGCACGACTGGTGCGCCCCCTTCATCGAGGTTTACACGGCGGAGAAACTCCCCTGGGCCGAAACCTCCGCGCCGCACAGCTTCGAGACCCAGCCCGACCTTGAAGGCTATGCGCCGCTCATCGAAGCCTTCGCCCGCGACGGCGCGCGGCCGGCGTAGGCGCCGCTCAAGGGCGCCGAGCGCATAGCGCCGGCTGGGGCGATGGCATGGACTGGAGCCTAGTGGGGGAGTATCGACCGCTGCGGGAGGGGGAGTATTCAGGCGGCGGCCAGGTCGCCGCGTGCCCTTCAAACTGCCATAGACCTATTTAGATCCTCGAGCGGACAAGCATTGGCCGTCGAGAAAACTCGCGCTCTCGACAAACAATCGTACATTGCGATTCTTGGCGTGCGCGACTGGTTTGTCCCGCGGATCGATTGGGCGAGTGGCGCCATAGCTGATCATGCTGGGCCGGCTCTGCTCGACGCCGAGCACGATCAGATAGTTCCGTGCGGCTTCTGCACGTCTGAGGGCCAAGTCATATGCTTCGTCCTCGATGAGCGGACTACGATCAGTCATTTCGTCGGCCGCCGCATTGCCCTCCATCCTTGCGCAAAGCTGAGGAAGACAACGAAGCACGCGCGCTTGTTCCTGGGGCGCCAAGCGCGGCTTCGTCACCACGTGCGTCGGCGGCGGCCAAGGCGCAGCCGGTCTGTTTGAGGCCGTTTGAACCGCCAACGTCACGGATCGCTAGTGTCGGTCAAACACCACCACCTGGTTGTTGGCCGGCATGGCGAGCGTCTCGCGCAACACCAGCCCATGATCCTCGGCCGCATGGGCGACCTCCTCGATGTCACGCACGCCCCAGCTGGGGTCACGCGACTTGAGCGAAGCGTCAAACGCCGCGTTGGACGCCGCCGTGTGCACACCGCCGCGTGAAAACGGACCGTACAAGATCAACACCCCGCCGGGGCGCAACACACGGCCGGCACCGGCCGCTAGACCTTGGCACGCCGACCACGGAGCGATGTGGATCATGTTGATCGACACCACGGCGTCAAACTGCGCCGGGCCCAGCGCCTCCCAACGCTCAGCCCGGGCGTCAAGGTCCAGCGGCGCCAAGATCTGCGCCAATTGCGTATGCGCCGCCCAAGCCGCCACGCTCGCCCGCGAGGCCGGGTCAGGATCAGACGGCCGCCATGTCACATCAGGACGCGCGCCCACCACAGCGACAGCGTGCTCCCCGGTCCCCGATCCGACCTCCAACACCGCGGCGTCACGAGGCAGCCGCTCGGCCAGAACAGACGCAATCGGCGCTTGGTTGCGCGCAGCCGAAGGCGAGAACATGCGCGCGTCGTCCACCGTCTCCCGGTTCTCCAGTGCAACCAACGAGTTGTAACCAGTGTTCGAATCTGTGGTGTTGGCCATTTGACTAGCCTCTCGGCGGCAATCGCGGTTGATTAGGTATATGGCACACAACTGGCCCGTTCTCGAATTTTTCGCCGGCGGCGGCATGGCGCGGCTCGGTCTGGAAGGGGCTGGCCCGTTCTCCATCGCCATGGCCAACGACAATGATGCGGCCAAATGCGCCATCTACCGGGCCAACTTTGGCGCCGCCGACCTCATTGAGGGCGATGTGTGGCGCCTGGACATTGGCCAGCTGGTGAAGGCCAGTGCAGGCGCGCCGGCCTTGGCCTGGGCGAGCTTTCCCTGCCAAGATCTGTCGCTGGCGGGCCAAGGCGCGGGTCTGGGCGGCGCGCGGTCTTCGGCGTTTTTCGGCTTTTGGCGGGCGATGGAGGGCCTGATTGAGCGTGCCGCGCCCCCGACGGTGATCGTGCTTGAAAACGTGCTCGGGTTTCTAACCGCCCGAAACGGGGACGACTTCACCACAGCGTGCGCCATGCTCGTTGAAGCGGGGTACCATGTGGGCGCCGTTGTGCTCGACGCAGCCCATTTTGTCCCCCAGTCACGCCCGCGCGTGTTTCTCATCGCCACACAGGTCGCGCCTCCACCCGACATGACCGACACAAACAGCGGACCGGTCAGCGCAACCCGCCCCCCAGGCGTCCACACCGCCCATGAACGCTTGCCCGACGCGGTCAAGCGCCAGTGGATTTGGTGGCGCTTGCCGCCCCTGCCCCAGCGCAACACCACATTGACGGACATTCTCGAACCGGTCCCCGAGAACGCCTGGCGCTCCGAAACCCAAACCCAAGCATTGATCAATCAGATGGCGCCCTTGCATCTGGCCCGGCTCCGCCAGGCGTGCGAAGCCCAGACACACCAGGTCGGCGCCATCTTTCGCCGGACCCGAAGCGAAAACACCGTGCGCCGGGTCCGCGCCGAAGTGCGCTTTGATGGCGTTGCAGGGTGTTTGCGCACGCCCGCCGGCGGTTCGAGCCGCCAGTTTGTCATCGTGTGTAGCGGCCAGCATGTGCGCACGCGTCCCCTCACAGCGCGCGAGGCCGCCCGCTTGATGGGTTTGCCCGAGAGCTATCAGCTGCCCGACAAGGCCACCGCAGCGCTCCACCTAACGGGCGACGGCGTGGCCCCGCCCGTGGTGCGCTGGTTGGCTGATGCGCTGCTCAACCCGCTGCTCGCCGCCGCCCGCCCGACGGCCGACGCAGCCTGATGGCTGATGTGTTCTCACCAAACCAGCGGAGCGCCATCATGCGGGCTGTCAAAGCCCAACACACCAAACCAGAAATGCGCGTGCGCAGCTTGGTCCATCGCCTAGGCTACCGCTTTCGCCTCCACGCCAAACACTTGCCGGGCGCGCCCGACCTTGTCTTTCCGGCCCGCCGGGCCGTGATCTTTGTCCACGGGTGTTTCTGGCACGGCCATACCTGTCCGCGCGGTGCGCGCGCGCCCAAGACCAACATCGCGTATTGGCAAGCCAAGATTGCCCGCAACCGCCAGCGCGACGCCGAGCACCGCCAGGCGCTCGCCGATCTCAACTATCGTGTCCTGACCGTGTGGGAATGCGAGCTCAAGACGACAGACCTCAGCGATGTGCTCACAACGTTCCTCGGCCCGCCCGGCCCCTTGCGCACGAGCAGCGCGGGCGCTAGGCACAAGGGCTGTCCACCAGAGGCCCCAGAGCCTGCGGAGCTTCCATGATCCACGACCTCACCAAGCGTTTGATTGATCGCATTTACGCCATGAGCCAGGAGGGCCGACTGAGTTGGAGCGAGGGCCCCGGCCAAAATGCGTTCGCCTTCGAAGCCGACAACTACTCGGTGGTTGTGGATTCCCCCTCGTCCGGGCCCATGCTGACCATCTCAGACAGTGAAGGCCGCGAGCTGGAGGCGCTCACGGCCGATGACCTCGCTGAGGTGCGCGCTCCAGGCGGCCAAGACTACGAGACCATTGTGCGTGAGGTGCACACCAGCGCACGCCGCGCCGCGCTTGGCACCGACGAGGCCATCGACCGTATTCTGCAGACCCTGGAAAGCGGAGAACCCCGCAACCCGCGGCCGCGCAGCCGGTTTTCGACCTAACGCGCCTGCGTCATCGATCGATCGCGTTGGGCGAATCCGTCCGCCAAATGATCGATGAACAGACGGACTCGCGCGGCGAGCATTCGGTTTTGGGGGAACACCGCCCAAACATCACGCGCGCTCGGCCGCCACTCCGGCAACACCGGCGCGAGCCGACCCGCCTCCAGATCAACGTCGGCGACAAATCCCGGCAACAGGCCGACGCCAAACCCCGCCAGCACAGCCTGGCGCGTCGCTTCCGCGCTGTTGACCCAAAGTCGACCGTTCACCCGCACATCGACCACCTCGCCATCGCGCTCGAGCACCCAACGCTGTGGCGAGCTGATGTTGGTGTCCACGACACACGCTTGCGCCTCCAAGTCCGCGGGCGCGCGCACCGTTGTGAGCGCGGGATGACCACGCGCCGCCACCAACACCACGCTAGAAGCCGCCAAGCGCCGGGCGACCAGACTGGAGTCGGCGAGGTTGCCAATCCGAACCGCCAGGTCAAATCCCTCGTCAACCAGATCGACCATCCGATCGGCCAAGCTCAAGCGTACATCCACCCGCGGATACGCTTCGAGGAAAGACAACACCAGCGGAGTCACCTCACGCGCGCCAAACACGATGGGCGCCGACACTCGCACCAACCCTGCCGGCTCAGCATGCGCCGCGCGGACCCCCTCCTCGAGCGCGTCAAATTCAGCCAACACGCCGCGCGCGCGATCCAAATAGGCTGAGCCGGCCGACGTGAGCGAAACTCTGCGCGTGGTCCGGTTCAACAGACGCACACCCAGGTGCGCCTCCAGCTTAGCGACCGCTTTGGAGACATGGGCGGGACTGACATCCAGCCGCCGCGCCGCATCCGAAAAACCGCCAAGCTCGGCCACCAAGGCGAACACGCGCATGGCCTCGAGGCGGTCCATGCTCGCTAGTCGCCACCGCCGGTCGGGTTCAAAGCGTCAAGCGAACTGGCCACGAGCGAAGCCTGCCGTGCGCACACCGCCCAGTCACGCAGCAAAGACTGCGTAAACACGGGATGGTCAGGGGTCAGTTCGCCACCCTCGTTGGCGGCGGCCGCCACGGCCTGCGTGTAGGCCTCAACATTATCGCCAATATGCGTCCGGATTATCTCGATGTCGAAATTCTGCTGGGCGCCCAACTCCCCGGCCGCAATCGAATAAAGCGCCCTAAGGTTGACGACCTCTTCGGCCGAGATCCCAAAAGACTGCTCAAACCCCGGCGCAGCGCCCGCCAGCTGTTCCCACACTTGGCTAAGGCTCACGCATGACGTGGCCAACAAATAGCCCTGCGGAAGCGCCTCACCTTGAGCGTCAGGCGCGTCCTGCGCATGCGCCCCCACGGCGACGAAACACGCAACCGCGATCGACAGAGTGTGGCGAAAGCTTGGGGTCAACAATGAGCGGATCATGGCGCACCTGTGTGTAACTCGTGACACCTCAGATCATACGAAAGCCATCGGGGCCCGCCAACCCACCAACGTTTCGGTGAACGCCCCGAGGCGCGCCGACCTTGCGCAACATCAACACCGACCGGCGATTGGAGCGGGTGAAGGGAATCGAACCCTCGTCTTAAGCT
>CAZADA010000149.1:0-5621 GCA_964483775.1 uncultured Caulobacterales bacterium | reverse complement strand
GTCGTGGCCATCAAGATTAGGGGCGAACGTCGAACTGCGGCGGTGCCAAGACCAGCGTTTCCGGCGCGGTTCCATCGGCGAGCCAGGCGCGCACAATGTCGATCATGCGCGGGTCGGCCTCATAGATGTTGTGCCCGCCATTTTCGACGATCACGTGACGGCTCTCAGGCAGCCGCGAAAGCGCCTCACCGGCCGCTTCAAATCGAAAACTAACGTCGGTCCAGCTACCGCTCACTCATCCCGCGCCTTTCGGGTGAGGTCCCGCAGGTGCGCCTGGCCTTCCGCGGTGCGTAGCCAGGCCCAGTGCTCTTTCAGCCAGGTCAAACGTCAGCTGGCTGACATCGAACGCCAGGTCAACCAGCTGCTCGATCGGGTTGTCGAGGCGTCGACGCCCAAAGTCGTGACCGCCTACGAAACGCGCATGCAGCGGCTCGACGAAGACAGGCCCGCGATCGAACAGGCGATCGCCAACGGCCGCCAGCCGCAACTGGCCTTTTGCGACACACTGAGAACCGCGCTGACCTTCCTCGCAAGCCCCTGGAAACGTTGGTTTTCTAACCGGCTGGAGGACAAAAGGACGGTGCTGAAACTGACTTTTCAGGACCGCTTGGCCTATGCCCGGAAAGGAGGATTGAGAACCGCCGAACCAGCGCTTCCTTTTCAATTCATTCAATTACTTAGAGCGCAGAAAGGAGATGAATCCATGCTGAAAAACATAATGGCGCACCCATCAGGATTCGAACCTGAGACCTCTGCCTTCGGAGCCCGCTCAGTAGGTATTTGTTCCCATTTGCGGGATTTTGCGTAAGCCTGATAAAGTTAATAAAAACAGTACTTTGCGGGCGTTTTGGCTTGACCCCCCTTGATCCACGATGTCTCATGGAGCGCAATCGGTGGGTACATGGTGGGTACATTTTTGCCGATCCAGCTCGATGGAGGTCGCATGCCAGACCAAACAGTGAGGCTCACGGCAACGGTAGTGAACGACGCTGAAGCGGAACGGAAAGCGTACTACCTATGGGACACGACGACCAAGGGTTTCGCTGCTCGCGTAATGCCATCGGGCGCAAAGTCATGGGTTGTTCAGTACCGTGTTGGCAAGGGCCGTAACGCGAAGAAACGCCGTGTGGTGATCGCCAAGGTAAGCGCGCTGAAACTCGCCGCGGCCCGCGAGCGCGCTCACCAATATATCGGCAAGGCCGCGTTCGCCGAGGATTTGGCCCAGGAGCTCGCGGATGCGCAGCAGGGCCAGTTTACCATCAATGATGGGATCGACCTGTGGATCCAGGAAGCATCAAGCATCAACCGCCGGACCGGCGCACCTAGGCGACCAGAGAATGTGAAGCTGGACGTCGACCGGCTCGACATTCACGTTCGTCCGTTGCTTGGCGACAAGCCGCTGTCTGCCGTCACCAAAGCTGATATCGAATTGCTTCGCGATGCCATCACTTCGGGAAAGACTGCGGTCATCATGAAGACCAGAAAGCATGGGGTGCGAAAGGCCCGCGGCGGTGCTGGCACGGCGACCCGGGCCGTGCGCGTGCTCTCCAGTGTCTTTGCCTATGCCGAGGATCATGAGCTGGTCGACAAGAACCCGTGTCGCGGCGTGCGGCTCCAGCCCTCAAGGAAGTGCGAACGCTATCTCACGAACGAGGAAGCGAAACGTTTGGGCGAGGTACTCAACGGCTGGGACGAAGCAAACAAGTCGCCCACGGGCGTCGCCGTCGTTCGTATGCTCATACTGACAGGCGCGCGCCGACGCGAGATCACGGACTTGAAATGGTCAGAGGTCGATTTCGACCAGGGCTTCCTGCGCCTTGAACAGAGCAAGACCGGCAAATCCATTCGTCCACTGTCACAGGCTGCGCTCGACATCCTGCGTCGACAACCAAAGCTAAGCAGCATCTGGGTGTTTCCGTCAGCGACGCTCCAGTCGCCCTATCAGGGGATCGAGAAAGTCTGGCGCGAAGTTCGTCGCGATGCTGGTCTCGACGACGTCCGCCTCCACGATTTGCGCCACAGCTTCGCCAGTTTCGGCATTTCAGCGGGGCTGTCACTTCCCGTCGTCGGCGCTCTGCTTGGTCACAAGGACGTCTCAACAACTCAACGTTATGCACATCTTGCCAATGACAGCGCCCGTCAGGCGGCCAACGAGCTTGGTACGTTGGTCACCAGCACCCTTGGCTCAGCTGGGGAATAGGTAGGAAACGCGAATGCCGCATCACCAATTGAACTAAGCCGATGATCGCCGAAGCGGCTACGACCGTAGTTGGCCCTGTACTGCCTGACGCAGCAGGCCACAGGTACCGCTGATCACATGCTCATTTCAGACATTCATCGCCCCTACGATGTCAAGCCATCGTGAAAGAGCTAAACCACTGTGAACATTGAAGTCGATCGTAGCGTAACGTAGCGCACCATGCGTAATTTGGGAGGACGGGTGCCTTCAGACATGCTCACAGCATGCTCACTTGGGTTAGGCTTGGCGTATGCTGCTCACTCGCAGTCATTCCTGAGCTGGTAGCGCGACGCCTTCTTCCTGCCGCTGGTCAGCCGATCCTGATGCCCAGCGAGACCGACCGGGCCTCGCCGTTCCAAGCCATTAGTCGAGCCCGGGGCTACGGTCCGCGTGTTCCAAAAATATTCACGCCTGATGGGGCACCTGCCCATCGGACGGCAGGTCCAGCGCCGCGTGCCAGAGCGGTGATTTCATGACGTGATTTTCCCTCGAGCCATGGCCCGCTTCAAGCAACAGCCCACACCAGGCGAGCGGGCGCAGAACCTCCACGTAAAGCGACGACGGGCGCTGATCCCAAGGCTCAGAAGACGGCCCGAGGATCATGCGGGTCAGCGCCTCGATCCCCATCCAGTCATTCGCCTCGAGGTTCAGGACATCGAGGTAATGGCGAATGCCGCCGGGAATACCGGAGCGTCCGCGGCCCATCGCGGCATGATCGACCTCGAACAGGTAGCGCGGCACGATCTCGTTGAAGGCGCGGTGCGGGGCGCCGACGAGGGCACGCCCGGCCTTTGTCGGCCTAAACGCTTTCTTGTAGTGCCGCGCATGTTTGGTGTGGATGAGGAGCTGGTGCAGCACCCAGACGGGGAACACATCCTCCTCATTCAGAACCTTGTTCACGCGATAAAGCTCGTCCGGCGTATGGCCCGGCCAGTCGAAGGCCTCGGCCGCCCAGGTGACATGGACGCGCTTCAGCGCTCCGCCCGGCGTCAGGGCAAGGCCGCCCTGCTCATCTGCATGCTGAAGGAGGCGCGCTGCGCAAGCGGGCAGGCGCGCCAGGCCAAGATGCGGCGTATCCGGCGGGATGTCCCTGAACGGCGGCGAATGGAGCATGGCGGTGCAAGTCTGGACAGAACGGCGGAGATGTCGAGAACCAATCCGGCGCATTGCTTGGAACATCGCTCGCTGCGCCAAGGGCATGCCTGCCTGGCTTGGCACGTCCAATGCGAAAACCGTCGCCCGACGCGACCGGCAGGGGTGACAGGCCGTTCATTGATGACCTATCTCGTTCGGGAATGACCGGAGGGACGCGGTGGTCGATGTCTTCATTTCCTACGCGCGGATGCAACGCGACAGGGTCGAGCCGCTGAAGGCGCGGTTCGAGGCGATGGGCCTGGATGTATTCTTCGATCTCGAAGGCATCGATGGCGGCGCCGTCTTTCCCGATGTCATCACCCGGGCCCTGGACACCTCGAAGGCTGTGCTGACCTGCTGGTCGCCGCTCTATTTCACGCGGCCATGGTGCCTGATCGAGGCGCGTGAGGGAATGAGCCGTGACATCCTCTTGCCGGTGACCATCGAGGCCTTTGAGCGCACCGCAGCTCCGGCAGACCTGCGGCAAGTGAATTACTACGACCTGACCGACTGGAAGGGCGAGGAGGCCCATGAGAACTGGAACCGCACCCTGCAGCGCCTGGGTCGGCTCGTCGGGCGCGAACTGGCACCGCAGCTGAAGACAGGGTTTTTCGGCGGCACACGGGTCGCTACACCTGCACCCGAGCCCCCGCCAGAGGTTGAAGCGAAGATCGATGTGCTGGGCGATTTGCGTGCGACCTGGACCAATTTTCCAGCCCGGAGCAATTCCGGCGCCGTCAGGCGCTTTCTTGAAATCGTCCGTGGCTCAGCGCCGGGGTCCGGGTTGGCATTCGAGGTTGAGCATCATCTCGATGAGTTGCAACGCGCCGCCGACGCGGAAGACAAAGCCCGACAGGAGCGCGAGGCGGCGGAGCGGGCGAAGGCCGAGGCCGAGGCACGCGAGCGCCGCGAATGGGAAGCCCGACAGGAGCGCGAGGCGGCGCGGGCGGTGTTGGCGGCGAAGGCTGGAAAGCCGGTGGCCGAGCGGGTCTATCCGTTGCGGCTGGACGGTGTTCCGAACTGGCCGGAACCGAACATGGTGGCGATCCCGCCGGGGCGCTTCATGATGGGATCGGCTGAGGGGGAATACCGCGCATTGGAGGACGAGTTCCCGCAGCATGAGGTGGAGATCGATTATCCCTTTGCGTTGGGCCAGCACACGGTGACGTTTGCGGAATGGGACGCGGCGCTGGCGGCGGGGGCACAGCTTGAAAAATCGGGCGATACGGGCTGGGGCCGTGGTCAGCGACCGGTCATCAATGTCAGCTGGGAGGATGCGCAGGCTTATCTGGCCTGTCTGAATGAGACGCTGGGGCTGGTGGGCCGACCTGATGAATACCGCCTGCCCTCGGAGGCGGAATGGGAGTATGCCTGCCGGGCAGGGACGCAGACGCCGTTCAGCTTTGGCCAGACGATCAGCAAGTCGCAGGCTCAGTTTTCGGAAGGAAAGATTGGCAGAGCAGGCCAGACGGTCCCTGTCGGTTCGTTCCCAGCCAATCCGTTCGGGCTTTACGACATGCATGGCAATGTCTGGGAATGGTGCGCTGACAAATGGCACGACAACTACACCGGCGCGCCGGGGGATGGCTCTGTCTGGCAAGGTGGCGATCCCTCGCGTCGGGTCCTCCGCGGCGGTTCCTGGAGCAGCACTCCGCAGGTCCTCCGCTCGGCCGGGCGCGACTGGGTCGGTCCACGGTACCGGCTCGACAATATCGGTTTCCGCGTGGCCAGGACGCTTTCACCCCCTGCCCCCTAATGGCGTAGCCGCGTCAGCGGCGGAGCTGGCACCCGCGAAGCGGGTCGAAATTTTTTTGATGATTTGAGATTAGACTCTGCGCCCGACTCTGCAGCTGATCGTTCTCATGAACCAACCATCGCAACGCCCCGCCGGCCAGCGCCAGACTGGCCCCGCGCTGGAAGCAATGAACACGTTTCTGCGCTGGCTGATCCCGGCGGTGGAGAAATTCCCCAAGAGCCAGAAATTCCTGCTGGGTGACCGGTTGCAGGCGACGGCGCTCGATGTGCTCGAAAACCTGATCGAGGCGACCTATTGCCGGGACCGGCGCGCACCGCTCAAGGCCGCCAATCTCGGCCTCGAAAAACTGCGCCACCTGATCCGGCTGGCCTATGACCTGCGCCACCTCGACCCGCGCCGCTATGAATACGCCGCGCGCGAGATTGACGGCGTTGGCCGGCTGATCGGCGGCTGGCTGAAGGCCAGCGGCGCCGAGCCCGCCGCGGCGGGTGC
>CAZADA010000148.1:0-5679 GCA_964483775.1 uncultured Caulobacterales bacterium | reverse complement strand
AACCCTCGTCTTAAGCTTGGGAAGCTTCTGCTCTACCATTGAGCTACACCCGCCCTGGCGCAGCGATGTACCACACGCACTCAAAACGGAGCAAAGTGTTTCGAAAGCCGCAGGCTTTGCCCCTGATAATTCGACCCCGCCGCGCCATAAAGCCGCTCAGGCCGCGCCGCCATCGGTTCATAGACAAGCCGCGCGGCCGCCTGTCCATCCTCAAGAATAAACGGCACGTCGCGCCCGCGCACCTCGAGCACAGCGCGACCTCCCGCCCCGCCGGTTTCCTCCAGGCCAAAGCCGGGATCAAAAAAGCCCGCATAGTGCGCGCGAAACTCACCGATCTCCGGAGCGATGGGCGCCATTTCCGCCGCCTCATCGGCGCCGATGGTCACCGATTCCTTGGACGCCAAGATGTAAAACTCACCTGGATCCAGCACGAGCCCCCCGCCGACCGCACGCACAGGCTCCCAAAAGTCGGCCGGATCATGGCCCGCCAGCCTGGCCAAATCGATGACCCCCGCATGCCGGCGCGCGCGATACCCCGCCACGCCGCCAGGAAATTGGTCCGACGCATCCACACTCAACGTCACCGTGCGCAAACTGGCCTCAAGCCGCTCACCGCGCCGCATGCGCAACTGACACAGCCGGTCGCCCGGCCGCGCCAAGATGGAAAACGTCCGAGGACTGATCTCGGCATAGAGCACGCCGCGATATCCGGGCGGGACTTGATCGAAAGCGACGCCAAAATCTGTGATAACGCGCGTGAAAACGTCGATCCGCCCTGTGGAGCTCTTAGGATTGGCCAAGCCAGAAAGGCCCGCGTCCAAGGCGAGCCGCTCCATCAGCGGCGCCACGTAAACACAGCCCGTTTCCAGAACAGCCCCATCGGCCAGATCAAGCCGATGCATGGTGATCCGAGGATCGGACAAGCGCTCGGCGACCGTGGCCCCAGAGCCGGGGAGAAAACTGGCCCGCACACGGTACACGTCGTGGGACAGCCGCAAATCGAGACTGGCCGGCTGCACCTGGTCATCAGCGATGGCCGCCCTTTCGCTCACCACCGCGTCTTGTGCAATCAGCTCGCGCAATGCTGCATCGTGCAGTATGCCGTCGGTCATGACCCCCTCGTCCTCGCAGCGCCTAAGAACTACCTTGTCGCGTGTCCCAGCTTGGTCCAACACCGAATGCGCTGTTGTCGAGGGTGGGTGTATGTATGAGCAGACCACGCGGGGCATTGTGATCCGCGTCAATCCTGAGTTTAACGATGATCAGTCGATCCCCGACGAACACCGGTATGTGTGGTCCTATGTCGTCGAAATCGAAAACCAAAGTGAACAGGCGGTGCAGTTGCTGACGCGTCATTGGATCATCACCGACGCCAACGGGCGCACCGAAGAGGTGCGGGGCGCGGGCGTGATTGGCGAGCAGCCGACCCTGCAACCGGGTGACACGTTCCGCTACGCCAGCGGCGCTCCCCTCACCACGCCGTCAGGCCTCATGCGCGGCGCCTATGAAATGCGCGCGGAGAGCGGCGACACCTTCGATGCTGTGATTCCAGCGTTTTCTCTCGATAGCCCCTATGAGCCCTCTCGCGTTCGGCCCAATTAGGAAAGCCTGGGCCTGATGAGCGAACTCATCCGCCCGGCGATCTTGGTGAGCGGCGTGCTGCTGCTGGGACTGGCCGGCGCCATGACCACCCCGATGCTGCTCGAGCTCGCCCTGCGTGGGCCCGACAGTGCAGCCTTTGTCGGTGCGTTTGTTTTTACAGCGTTTTGCGGGGGCGTCATGGCGCTTGCCGCGCGCGGCAAGGTCGAAAGGCTGTCCGTGCGCGGAGCGTTTGTGCTCACCGTCACCGCCTGGATCCTTTTGCCCGCCTTCGCGGCGATCCCGTTTGTCTTGCGCCCCGCCGCGCTCACGCCGACCGACGCGCTGTTTGAGGCCATGTCAGGGCTGACAACAACCGGCGCCACGGTGATGCGAGAGCTGGACACCCAATCGCGCGGCATCCTTCTTTGGCGCGCCATCCTGCAGTGGATTGGCGGGGTGGGAATCCTCGTCACTGCCATTGCGATTCTCCCCATGCTCTCCATCGGCGGGATGCAGCTGTTTCGCCTCGAAAGCTCCGACAAGTCTGAAAAGCTCATGCCCCGCGCCACCCAGATCGCTAGCTACATCGCCGGCATCTATGTGGGCATGACGGCATTATGCGCCATGGTCTATGCGGCCCTGGGCATGTCTGCATTCGACTCCATCGCCCACGCCATGACCACCATCGCCACAGGCGGCTTTTCCACCTCCAGCCAGTCCTTCGCCCGCTTCACTGACACCGGCGCCGACATCGCAGCCATCGCGTTCATGCTGGCCGCCTCAATCCCCTTTGGCGCGTATATGCTGGCCCTGCGCGGGCAAACACGCATGGCGCTCGCAGACCCCCAAGCGCGCACCTTTTTGGTGATCGTGCTGAGCGTCGTTCTGGTCCTCACAGCCGTTTTGATCGCCACAGACCAATACGCCATGGGCCCGGCGCTGCGTGCAACGGCCTTCAACGTCACTTCGATCATCACCGGCACCGGCTATGCGACGGAGAACTACAGCCTATGGGGTCCGTTTCCGCTGGCGGTGTTTTTCATCCTGACCTTTATCGGCGGGTGCGCGGGCTCCACCTCGTGCGGGGCGAAGATCTTCCGCGTCCAAATCGCAGCGCGCGCCGTCATGAGCTACTGCCGCCTGATCACCCGGCCCCACGCCGTCGCCACGGTGCGTTATGGCGGCAAGCCCGTGCCCCGTGAAACGGTGCAGTCGGTCTTGGGGTTCTTCTTTGTCTACTTTGCCGGCTTCGCGATTTTGTCCCTACTGCTCGCCCTGCTCGGCCTGGACAGCACGCTCGCGCTGTCGGCCGCCGCCACCGCCATCGCCAATGTCGGCCCGGGCCTTGGCGGGACCATCGGTCCGGCAGGCGACTTTTCGCCTCTGCCTGACGCAGCGAAATGGGCGCTCACGGTCGGCATGCTCATCGGTCGGTTGGAGTTTTTCACCGTCCTTGTCTTGTTCGCACCCGCCTTTTGGCGCAGCTAACAATACGGTCGGCCCATCACGAACCACCGCGCACCTCATCGGGCGTTAGCCGATACTGCCGGTTGCAGTACTCACAATTGACCACCAAACAGCCATCCAACTCGGCCAGCTCCTCAAGCTCGGCCCGTGGAAAGCTCGCCAAGGTCCGCCGCACGCGCTCATACGAACACGTGCACTGATGCACCACGTCTTCAGCGGGAAACACACGCACGCCCGGCTCATGGAACAGCCGCAGCAGCACGCCGCCCGCGGACAAATGCGGATCAACCAGTTCCGCCGGCTCCACCGTCTCAAACAGCGCGCGGCCCTCAGCCCATGCCTCTTCGGTGTCCCCGCGCACAGAGTCCGCGGCGATGCGTTGCAAAATCACCCCGCCGGCGCGCCAGCCCCCTTCGTCGGGGCCAAAATTGGCCACAGACAGCGCGATGCGCGTGGGCACCTGTTCAGATTGTTCAAAGTACCCTTCTGCGATACTCGACAGGTGAGCGCCCTCGATCGGCGCAATGCTCTGATAGATGTCAAAGTCCGGCCCGCGATCGATCGACAGCGCCAGATTGCCACTGCCCAACAACGCCCGAGCATCAACACCGCTCCGCGAATCCGCAACAGCGGCCACCGCGTCCGCGTTCGCCCGAGCAAACCCGCGCACACCCCCTCCCGTGGTGTAGTCGGCCAACAACAAAGGGACCGGCCCATCGCCTTGGGCTTGGACGATCAGCTTGCCGTCAAACTTGAGCGAGGAGCCAACCAACACCGCGAGCAACACCGCCTCACCCAACAATCCCGCCACGGGGGCGGGATAATCATGGTTGGTCAAGATCTCGTCGATTGACCGATTCAACCGGGCGATGCGCCCTCGCACAGGCTTGTCTTCCAGCTGAAACGCCGCAACGAGGTCGTCGCGACCACTGAGAGGATCTGTTTGCGCCGCCCCGCCAGACCCGCCAGGGCCACTCACTTGGCCGGCTCCGCCTGCTCCTGGCTTGCCGCAGCGATGGACGCTTCGAGCGTCTCAATCGCGGTTTGAGCTTGCGCCTCGCTGATGATCAGCGGCGGCGCCAAACGCACCACATTTTCACCTGCCACGCCCACCAAAAGACCTCGGTCTCGGGCAGCATCACGCACCTTCACGTTCACCACGTTTTGCCCGAGCTTCAAACCCAGCAGCAATCCCTTGCCGCGCACCTCGTCGATGCTGGCGGCGTTGGAACCAGACGCGATCGCCTCGAGCCCGGCGCGCAGTTGATCACCGCGCGCGCGCACCGTGTCCAGAAAGCCAGGTCGGGTTAACTCCGTCCACACCGCTTGGCCCACCGCCATCGCGAGCGCATTGCCGCCAAAAGTGGATCCGTGAGTGCCCACAGTCATGCCCGAGGCGGCCTCCTCGGTCGCCAGGCACGCCCCCAGGGGAAAGCCGCCGCCAACGCCCTTGGCCACAGCCATAATGTCAGGAGCCGCGTCGTCGGCCCACTCATGGGCGAACAATTTGCCCGTGCGCCCGGCGCCGCATTGCACCTCATCGTAGATCAACAGCGCGCCGCGTTCGGTGCACAGCCCTCGCAACTCGGTCAGGCACGTCTCGGGAAGCGCGCGCACGCCCCCCTCGCCCTGCACCGGCTCAACCAACACCGCCGCCGTCGTTTCATCCATCGCAGCGCGCAAGGCGTCATGGTCGCCAAACGCCAACTGCTGAAAGCCGGGCAGGCTGGGCCCAAAGCCCTCAAGGTATTTCGGATTGCCGCCCGCATTGATGGCGCCGTACGTGCGCCCGTGAAACGCGCCGGTAAAGGTCAAGATCGTCACCCGTTCGGGCGCCGAACGCACAAAATGGTATCGCCGCGCAACTTTGAGCGCGCATTCGATCGCTTCAGCGCCTGAATTGGTGAAGAAGACGCGATCGGCAAACGTGGATGCACAATACTGCTCGGCGAGTTCGGCCTGTCCGGGAACCTGAAACATGTTGGACAGGTGCCAAATCTTATCGCTCTGCGCGCGCAACGTCTCAACCAGCGCAGGATGCGCGTGTCCCAACGCATTCACCGCAATGCCTGAGATAAAATCGAGATAGTCCCGCCCATCATCGGCCGTGAGCACGGCGCCATTGCCAGCGATGAGTTTCAGGGCGGGCGGGGCGTACGTGGTGAACAAATGTGACGACATAAGTGTTACATACCCCGCCCGGTCCAAGCCCGCCAGAGGTCAGTCACAAAATGGTCCATGGCCAGCGAGGCTCGTCCACGGCGCGCGGCGCGCTAGGGGCGCAGTCGCCAACCCGATTTCAGCACCAACCAAGCGGCCACGGACAGACCAACGCTAAGGATGCCTGAGACGATCACGCCAATCCAAACAGGGGCGTCAGACGCGCCAAGAAACCCGTAGCGAAAACCGTCAATCAAATAGAAAATCGGGTTCCAAATCGCCACGGCCTGAAGACCCGAGGGCAGTATCGAGATCGAGTAAAACGTCCCCGACAAGAAACTAAGCGGGACGATGATAAAGCTCGTCACGGCCGCAAGGTGGTCAAACTTCTCAGCCCACACGCCGGCAATGAGACCGATCGCCGATGTCATGACCGCAGCGACAACGGCGAAATACACCACCGCGGCTATG
>CAZADA010000147.1:0-5682 GCA_964483775.1 uncultured Caulobacterales bacterium | reverse complement strand
AATTTCATCACAAATTGCATTAGTTTTACCTGCTGGAGTATTTAGGCGTGGTAGGCGAATGCCATTTGCCGTTGGAGTTCTGCAGGTGCCAGGCGATCGTGGAGGACACCGCCATCCCGAAACCACACGACGCGCTGGCTGAGTCGGGCCACTTCAGCTTCGTGAGTCACCATCACAATCGTCATACCAGCATCGTTGAGCCGCTGGAAAATGCCCATGACTTCCTTTGTTGTTTGGGAATCTAAGGCACCTGTTGGTTCGTCGGCGAGCAGTAATTTAGGTTGATTGACGATCGCTCGGGCAATCGCCACCCGTTGCTGTTGCCCGCCGGAGAGTTGGTTGGGGCGATTGGCCAATCTGTCTTCCAGACCAACCTGTTGCAAGGCCCAGATCGCTCTAGCTTCGCGTTCATCCGCAGATACCCCCGCATAAATCATCGGTAAGGCCACATTCTCCACGGCCGTGAGTTGAGCCAGTAGATGAAACTGTTGAAAAATAAAGCCGATTTTGTGGTTGCGGACACTGGCTAATTGCCTTGCACTGAGGTGTTCAATGGCGACCCCATCGAGCCAGTAGCTCCCCTGGGTGGGGCGATCGAGACAACCAATCATGTTCATCATGGTTGATTTGCCTGAGCCAGAAGGCCCCATGATGGCGCAATATTCGCCGGCTTTAATCGTGAGATCAACAGCCTTTAAGGCATAAACCTGGAGATCGCCTACACCATAGGTTTTCGAGATGTTTTGCAGTTGAATTAGTGGGTTCATAAGCGGCTGTGCTGGGTTGGATTTCATGCGCTGACTTGCCTTAACTTCGTAAAGCCACGATCGGATCGAGATTGGCGGCTCGTTGAGCGGGGGTAATGCCAAAAATCAGGCCAATACCGCCGGATATTGTGAAGGAAAAGAGGATGACGGATAGGCTAACGCCAGCTTCTAGAGGGGTAAAGATAGCCAGTGCGCTCATGCCAGCTAGCCCTAAACCAATCCCAATGACACCACCCGTTGCGGCCAAAATGACGGCTTCAATCGTGAACTGGGCCAAAATATCAGCGCCAGTGGCCCCGATCGCCTTGCGGAGCCCAATTTCCCCGGTGCGTTCGGTCACGGAAACCAACATGATATTCATAATGCCAATACCCCCGACCAGCAGGGAGATCCCGGCGGTGAAAGCCAGGACTTGCACGAGAATGTCCGTGATGCTGTTGGCAGTTTCTAGCAGTTCCTGCTGACTCTGCACGGTGAAGTCGTCAGCTCCTTGCAAGATGTTGTGGCGCAGCCGTAGTAAATTGCGGATTTGGTAAGTGGCCGCATTGGTGGAGTCTGGGCTGTCCAACGATAGAGAAATCACCTGCACCGTCGGACTAATCTTGCCCGTGCCTTGCCCGGTTAATTGACTGACCATCACATTGATGGGAATGTAAACCGCTTCATCCTGGTTTTGACCGAAGGAAGATCCCCGCTCCTCCACAACACCAATCACTGTAAAGCTGAGGTTATGAATGCGAATTTTGCGTCCGATCGGATCTTGGTTGCCAAATAAAGTTTCTGCCGTGGCACTGCCTAAAACGGCAACCCGTTCATTGTTATAGACATCAATCGGGCTTAAGAACTGCCCGTCTGCCATCGGGATGTCCCGCACAATCTGATAGTCGGGCGTCGTTCCGGTAACACTGGCTTGCGTCTCGGTAACCCCCTGGCTGATCCGAAACCGTTGGTTTTTCTGGGGTGCGATCGCACTGACGGCTGCCACTTCCTGGGTGATCGCTTCAGCATCCGCCAGGGTCAGGGTATCAGCCTGAGCCGTGCCAGCCAGCGGCCCGCGTCGGGCATCACCGGGGGTAATAAATAATAGATTGGTGCCGAGGGCTTCAAATTGGGCCGTGACAAATCCTTGGGTTGATTGTCCTGCTGCAACCATGGCAATCACCGACGCATTGCCGATAATAATCCCGAGCATCGTCAGGCCGCTTTGTAGCTTATTGGCCGCCAGAGTTTTGATAGCCATCTTGGCGTTTTCGAGAATGTTCAGTCCCATTTGTAAATTCCATCTACAACTGAAGTGTGTGCAGTTAGGATTCCGGTGGCAGTTCGATAAAGACGTGGTTACCCAGCTCTAGACCTTGTAAAATTTGGGTTTTCCCAGTCTGGGTGATGCCAACCGTGACCGGTTGAAACTCAGGCTTACCCTCACTATCGGGAATTTGCACACCGAGTTGTCCGTCTTGGGTTGCGATCGCCACAGTTGGCACCATCAGGGCATTCGTCACCGTTTCACCGACGAAGGTAGCATCTACTGTCATACCCGATCGCAATTGCTCCGTTCCGGTTAACAACTCCACGACTACCTGAAACGTCGTGACATTATTCTCAATCACCGCTTCAGGGGCAATGCGCTTGACGCGACCCTTGTAAACTTGATTGGGGAAGGCCTCCGCAATAATTTCTACGGCTTGCCCCACCTGAATTTGACCGATGTTGGCTTCTAAAACATCGACTTCAACCTCCAAACCAGAGGACAAGGCCAAAATTGAACTTGACGTAGCGGAGGCGGTTGATGATGCCGTTGTGGTTGGAGTGACGATCGCGCCCGTTGTGGCATAGGTTTGGGTGACATTGCCGGCAAATGGGGCACGGATATCTGCTTCTGCAAGTTCCGTTTCAATCACCCTAATTTGGGCTTTAGCCGCGGCGACATTAGCCGCAGCGGCGGCAATTTCTTCAGGACGGGAACCACTGGTGATCGCCTTAAGCTGTTGCTGTACTTCATTGAAATTGGCTACTGCACTTTGGGCTTCATTGACGTATTGATCGAGATCATTTTGGGAAATGGCTCCCTGGCCGGCTAGATCTTCAAAGCGATCCAGACGTGTGGCGGTGAGATCCACCTGGGATTGGGCGGATACTAAACGGGCTTCGGCCTGGAGAATTTCTTCTTCACGATTACCCGCCAAAATTCGGGCATAATCAGCTTCAGCCTGGGCTAACTGCGCCTCCCGCTGCTGCAATTCAGCCGTTAAACTGCCGACTTCCATTCGGGCTACGACTTGACCCGCCTCAACGCGATCGCCCTGTTCCACGTAGAGAGCAGCCAAACGGCCCGTGGTTTTGGGACTCAGATTGACGGTGTCTTTGGAGATGACCGTGCCGCTGCCTTCAATGCGAATGGCCAGCGTTTCCTGGGTGACAGGGACTGTTAAGGCTGCAAGTAACTCCGCTTGATTGGCTTCCCGCCGCGCGATCGGCCCCTCGGAGCGGCGTACAGCGATTCCACTGCCTAATAATAAAAGTAGACTGAGGGTTAAGGATCCCCCCAGCCAGGGCCAACGATTGCGTTTAGCTCGTGTTTGCTGGAATGTTTCCTGAGATGTTAAGAGGGAAGAATTGCTCAATGCCGAATGACGCACATCTGTCGTGACATTTTCCAGAGGAGGCTCAGCAGCCATCGCCAATGTAGAGTTGGTAAAAGTTTGCTTATTCATAACAAGATTGAAGCGTTGATTCTTGTTTGATTCAATGCATTCAATAACAATGCATTCCTAGTGATGAGAAAAAACTGCTCTTAACCTCTTAATTTAGGCTAAGAGGAGTCATGTAATGGAGTGTAATTTGTGTGACTGACGACCAGAAGAATCTGGAGTTTTAGAGTTGACTGAAGGCTGTCAGCTCCATAATTCCTTCAAGTTGATCAGGTGTCAGAATCTCTTGGAGTTGCACAATCATGCCTTCGTGTAAAGCAGCAAGCTGAGCGGCTTGGATGTCGGTTAGACCGAGTGCGCTCTTGAATTGCTCAGGGTTCCGAGCCTGTGCTTGAGTCTGTGCCTGCTGTCGCGCCGACTGGAGTAACTCGAACTGCTCAGGTGTGAGAATTGCTTGCAGTTCAGATTTAGAGTTTTTCATGATGCCACCGATTTCTCGCATTTGCGATCGATTTAAATCTAGTTCTCTGGCTGCTTCTCGAAAGGCACTTCGGCTCATTTGTGCATTCGCAGGCTGTACCTGAAGACTGGCGATCGTTATGGCCACCGCTCCGATCAGTAGCGTGTTGACAATTCGTTTTTGAGTGGGTTGAAATTTCATGTGGATGTTCCGTTTGGTCACTAATCCGTTCCTTGTTGTGGAACACTTTTATCCTATGAAACTTGAGTTAGACTACGCCTGTAGCAAATTTCCTAAATTGAATAGGAGATATGTCCTAATTGTGTTGTAGGAGAATTGACTTAAAATCAATGCTCACGGCAGTTAAGTCTTGTAATTGTAGGGGTTAGAAGCGTGCATTGACATTTACCAGTGCTGTCTTTGCAAAAGATGATGCTGACAATTCGTTGCAGCGATCGGACGAAGGCGAAGCGTTAAAGGACAGTTTACTCGCCACCCTGAGCTAACTCGTCGCGATAATTAATCCAGGCCACTTGCAAAGTAATGCAGCAGGCCAACTTTAAATCAGGCTTTCAAAAGCCATGTGTGATTTCTCCCAGTTGATAGAGTCGGGCTAACTTGAGCGCATCATCGCGGTCAGTTTTGCGTTTGACGTTTTTCCAGCGCCAAGCCTCACTATGGGGATTGGCTACCACAATATCTACACCACATTCTTTACAGATATCATGCACCCACCCACTGAGTAAGCAAGCCTCAATCACCATCACTTGGCAGGGCCGTTGCTTGAGTCGCTCTCGCACTTGCTCGGGAGAGGTGGCAAAGGTCTGACTTGCATATTCATCAACACAGTAATGGTTTGACCCTGACAGCAACATACAAGGGGAATAAAGAGCATCTCGATCTTGATTTACGTCAGACAGTTGAAGATTTTGGAGAAACTTTGGAATATTTGTATAAGAAGCTTCAACAGAAGTGGGGCTAGGCATCAATTAATCCTGGTTGCAATTCTTAACAAGACAGGATGGGCACAGCTCATCCTGTCTTGTTTGCAGTCCTGACGTATCTGATTCACAATAGAAGTAAGTGTTATGAGAGCTACCTTAAATGATGGAGCTACTTGCAAGGATCACAGTTAATCCTAGACAGTGCGGTGGTCGTCCCTGCATCCGAGGTATGAGAATTCGGGTGTCAGATGTACTAGACTTATTTGCGGCGGGTCTGAGTGCAGGAGAGATTTTAGAAGAAATGCCTGATCTCGAAGCAGATGATTTAAAGGCAGCTCTTTTATACGCCTCGCGGAAACTTAATCATCCAGTATTAGTAGCATGACAATCTGGGTAGATGCACACCTGTCTCCTGCAATCGCAATTTGGGTTGCAAACACATTTGGAATTGAAGCAATAGCTTTACGTGATCTTGGGCTAAGAGATGCTGAAGATCCTGAAATCTTTGAGGCTGCAAAGGCACAGAAAGCTATTATGATGACTAAAGACAGTGACTTTGTAGATTTGGTTGAACGGCTTGGTTCACCACCTCAGATTATTTGGTTGACATGTGGTAACACGTCCAATGCTCGGCTACGTGAAATTTTAAGCGAGACGCTACCGAGAGCACTAGAACTCTTGAGATTTGGTGAGGTGTTGGTGGAAATTAGCGGAGATTAGAGGCTGTCTAACAATTCAAATGCAGCGGACGGATGAAAGCTGCTGGTGCTGAGTTCGAGGTTATCTGCCGCCGCTGATTTAAGTCGTTATGCTAAAAAATTGAGGAGCAAAATGAAAACAAAGGTATTCTGTATCGGATT
>CAZADA010000146.1:0-5705 GCA_964483775.1 uncultured Caulobacterales bacterium | reverse complement strand
CGGGCGCGGGCGATCTGAACGGCGATGGGACCGACGATCTGGTGTGGCGTCACAACAATGGCCAGACGCACTACTGGCGGATCGAGAATTTTCAGCGCGTGGCCGGCGGCGACATTTTCACGCCGGTGGGCGCAGACTGGACCCTGGCGGGCGCGGGCGATCTGAACGGCGATGGGACCGACGATCTGGTGTGGCGTCACAATAACGGTCAAGCGCACTATTGGCCGATCACGAATTTTGTGCGCCAGGGCGGGGTGAACCTCCACACGCCGGTTGGGGCGGCCTGGACCTTGGCGGCGGTCGGCGACGTTGCCGAAGGCGCCCCTGGCGGCTCCGCCACCCCCGCAAACCTGGGGTTCGCTGAGGATTGCATCAGCCATAACCCGAACACCGTCGAAGCGGCCGAACGCAGTGGAAGTTGGAAAGTGGTGGACGGGTCGCACTGGATGCTCGACGCGGGCGCGGGCGGACAAGCGGAAATGGAGCGGGCGGTTGAGATCATCCAGCACTATGGGCTCACCCAGCAGTGCTTCATCGGTCGGCCCGATGCTTCGCTCACCTATTGGCTCACGGCGTCCGGCGCGCCTTCGGGCAGTTTGGGCGGAGAGGACTGTATTTCCCTCAATCCCGATGGCCTGACGGTTGAACAACTCGGTTCGATCTATCGCATCATCAATAATGGATCCAACGTGCCGTTCTCGGCGCCAAACCAGCAGGAAGCCAACCGCATTGTGGAGGTTGTCCGCCACTACGGCTTCACCCGCACGTGCTATGTCGGCCGGCCAGGAGCCAGCATGATCTATTTGCTGCGGTAAGCAGCGATGCGTCGGCCACATGGGCCGGCGCGGCATGACGTTGGGTGACGACCCGCGCTGCGCGCGCCGGTCGTTGTTCGTTTGGTTTGGGTGTTGGTTGCGGCTTTGCTAGACAGCTTGTGTGGCGCTCGACTACACAATGACCATCACTGGTGCGGCGCGAGGGCGCAATGGGTCTCCTGAAGAGCATTTTTACCTGGTGGAACAACGCGACACTCGGCGCGTGGTTCACGATCTTTCAGCGTGCGCGGAAGGTCGGGGAAGATGACTTTGGCAACCGCTACTTTGAGGAGCGCCGTGAGAGCCTTGAGGGGCGCAGGCGGCGCTATGTGGTCTATAAGGGCTATGCCGACGCGTCGCGAGTTCCGGCCGACTGGCATGGTTGGCTGCATCACACCTTTTCTGAGCCGCCGACCTTGTCGCCGCTCAAGCGCCAAAGGTGGGAGAAAGACCACAAACCCAATTTGACCGGCACCCTCCACGCCTATCGTCCAGCCGGCAGCCTGGACCGCGGCGGCGAACGCAAGCCGGCGACAGGTGACTATGAGGCCTGGTCCCCAGAGGATAAGTCGGGGTAAAGGGCGAGACACGGATGCGGCGCCGCAGCACGGCGCGTTATGGAGATGAGCATGCGCGACCAAATGGCTGAGACCATCGTCGGATTTGTTGTGTTGGTGGTCGCGGGCGTGTTCTTGGTGTTCGCTCTGGGATCGTCGAGCGCAACGGGCGGCGGCTACACCGTGCGCAGCGTCTTCCCCAGCGTTGACGGGTTACGGGTTGGCGCAGACGTGCGCGTCAATGGCGTGTCGGTCGGCTCGGTGCGCGCGATTGAGCTGGATGGCGACGAGCGTCCGGTGGTCGCGTTTTCGGTTGAGCGCGGGCTCGACATCCCGTCCGATTCCCAAGCGGCCATCCGGTCTGACGGGTTGCTTGGCGGCGCGTTTCTTGATCTTGAGCT
Organism: uncultured Caulobacterales bacterium; assembly: GCA_964483775.1. Taxonomy (GTDB): domain Bacteria; phylum Pseudomonadota; class Alphaproteobacteria; order Caulobacterales; family Maricaulaceae; genus CAZADA01. The sequence goes on along the minus strand of CAZADA010000146.1, from coordinate 3,932 downwards.
TGGCGCCAATGAGGGCGGCGTCAGCGCCGGCGACACGCTTGAGGCGCTCGGCGAGGGCCCGGCTGCGGGCGGCTTCTTATCGGATGTGTTCAGCTCATCCAGCGGCGTGACCGGCGACTACGCCATCTCGGTGGCCTTTCCCAACGTGAATGGGCTACGGCTTGGCGCGGATGTGCGGATCAACGGACAGGCGGTTGGTCAAGTCACGGATATCGGACTGGATACGTCCCTGAACTATCAGCCCTATGTCACGTTCACGGTGGTGGACAGCATTGAAATTCCCACGGATTCCAGCTTCGTCGTTCAAAACGAGAGTCTGTTGGGCGGGACCTATCTCAACGTGCTCCCTGGCAGCAGTGGGGATGTGATTGAGCCGGGCGCGTTCGCTGACGAACTTGGCGATGGTCCCGATGATGTGTTTGCCTTGTTGAACGCGTTGATCACGGCTTCAGTCGACTAACCTTAGGAGCGCCGACCATGATCATTCGCTCGATCGTCAACCTGATAGCGGTTGTCCTGTTTGCCGTCAGCGCCGGCGCCCAAGACGATGTCACCCCGCCGGACTTGCTTGATCCTAACGTCGACGAACAACCGGGCTTGGACCTGCGGCGCGGGGATGACGACGATCCTTGGCTGTACCGATCCACCGCGAAACTGCGCGCGCTGGACAAAGTCACAGCCGAAACGCGGGATCTGATCATTCGCTTCGGCTTTGACACGCAATTTGGCAATCTGACGCTGTCCATGCCGATCGCCTGCGCCAAGCGGCCGCCGGAGAAGACTCCCGAGACGTGGGTCGGCTTGCAGATCATCGAAAACCGGACCGGTGAGGACGGCCAGTTGCTGGACGGGGGCCAAGAGGTGTTCTCGGCCTGGATGCTGGCTGAGCGGCCCGCGTACTCGCCGCTTGAGCACCCGGTTTACGATGTCTGGCCGCTGTGTTGTGGCGTGGCCGGGGAAGCGGATTCGGACGAATACGACATGGGATGCACGCCGCCGACCACACTGCCGCCAGGTTAACGCCCGCTTGCCCCCGCCTTACGCGAATGTGACCATTTGGCAACTCGGCCTTGTGCGCATTTCCTCACGCCCGGCGGCTTGATACAGTTTGCGTGATCACTGATGGCGTGAGAGGGGATACCACCATGCGTACGCACGCACTTGCCGCGGCCACCGCGGCGCTTTTCGGGGCGGCTGCGCCCGCTTTAGCCCAAACCTACGCCGCCGATGCGGTGGAGTTCGATACGATCCTGGTGCGCTTGGACATCATCACCGAGGACCGCGCCGATGTGTCTGTGAGCCTTGAGGCTGGAGGTGGTCAAGTTGCGCCGCCAAGCGTGGCGATGAATGGTTCGACCTTGGAGATCACCGGCGAGCGCGGCTATCGGGTTCGCGAATGTCGCTCTGAAGATGGTGACGTGACCATGCGGCTTGCCGGCGGCGACGCCTTTGCGATCACCGACTTGCCAAAGGTCACGGTGCGTATGCCCTCGGTGGCCGGCTTGGAGATGGAAGACGCCACGGTGTTCGGCGCCATTGGCGATGTGCGCGAGGCCGATCTGGAATTGGTGGGTTGCAGCACGTTGGCGCTGGCCAGCGCCGAGGAACTCACGCTGTTGCTCAACGGATCGGGCGATGTGACCACCGGCTCGGTTGGGACCGCGGACGTTACTTTGAATGGATCAGGTGATCTCACATTGGCGGCGATCACGGGCGCGTTGGACGTTGAGCTGAATGGTTCGGGCGATGTGAATGTCGACCTGGCCGATGGCGCACTGGACCTCATGCTCAACGGATCGGGCGATATTGATGTGAGCGACGGGCGCGCGTCTGATTTTGATGCGAACGTTAATGGTTCGGGCGACATCCGCTTTGGCGGCGTTGCGGTGGATCCGCGCGTGGCGATCTATGGTTCAGGCGACATTCGGATCCAGGCGTTGGAGGGCAATCTGCGCTCGACGGTGCATGGCTCAGGCGACATTCGCATCGGGCGTTAGCGGTCTTGAGAGCGGCTGTAGGGCGCTGGTCAGTTGCGTCCGTCGTCGCGCGCGCGTAAACATCGCTGCGGCCTAGGGGTGTAGCTCAGCTGGTAGAGCATCGGTCTCCAAAACCGAGGGCCGGGGGTTCGAGTCCCTCCGCCCCTGCCATTGTTGGCCATGCTGACACGGTGATCGACCTCGGGCGCTCGCGCCCGTACGCCCGTGTCGTCGTCCAGCCGCGAGGGTCCCGTTGACCGACCACAGCCTTCCTCCGCTCATTGATCAGTTGACCGCCCTCAGCGAGCGGGTGGCGCATGACCATCGTGAGCTCGCCGCGGCCGCCGACGCGTTCATTGAACGGTTGCACGAGGCGAAGGCGAGCGCCGGCGCCCCCCAGATCGGCTCGACGTTTCCGCCCTTCCTGCTGCCCAGCACGGCGGGCGAACTTGTGTCGTTGACCAGCGTTTTGGGCCACGGGCCGGTGATCGTTGCGTTCTTGCGCGGGCCTTGGTGCCCGTTCTGCGCAACACACGCCAAGGCGTTCAGCGATGCTGACGACGCGCTGCGCGACGCCAACGCACAGCTTGTGATCATTACCCCGTCACGTGCGCCTTATGCGGCGCAGTTGGCGCAGGCGGACGACAACACAATCGTGCTTTGCGATATGGCGAACGCGTTTGCTGCGTCACTGGGTTTGATCGCCTTCATGGACGAGGACTTTGCCGCGTTGATCAGGGCGTTCGGTTCCGATCTCAGTGTTGATCAAGGCCATGACGCTTGGTCGGTGCCGATCCCGGCGACCTTTGTCCTCAATGCCGACGGCGTTGTTGTGGACCAGATGATTGATCCCAATTACCGTACACGGATGAGTTTGGATGCTGTCATGGCGGCGGTCCATGCGGCGGCTTCTTAAACGCTGACTGCGCCCGACTGCAGGAGTGTCAGCAGCGCGTCGGTGGGCGGTGAGCGCCGCCGGCCCAAGACTGCATAGGCCGAGACGGTGCGTCTGACCGGGAAGCCTTCAATGGGCGTGCAGTGCAGGCGGGTGGGAGCAGGCGCGCTCTCTGGAACGATGGCGACGCCAAAACCCGCCTCCACCAGTGAAAACACATCCTGGTAGGTTTGTGCTTCGTGGATGATGGCGCCGGCCTGGCGCACGTTGAGCCAGCTGCGCGCCTCGTCGCGCACTTCGCAATCGGCCTGCATGATGATCGGCCGGTCTTGGATGTGTTCGACCTGCACCATCGCCTGCTCACGCAGCGGGTCGGTTGCGGGCAGAATGGCCTGGAAGCCTTCTTCTTGGAGGAACCAGTGCCCGAGGCGCGGCTTGGTTGTGTTCAATGGCCCGGCCAACGCGATCTCGGCGCGGCCGTCGGACAGCGCGCTGGTGATGTCCCTGCTGTCGCCTTGGCCCAGTTTCAGCTGTGCGTTGGGGAAGGTGCGAAACAGCGCGCCGAGAGGGGCCAGAAGGAACTCGATCGGCACTGTGTAGGACCGTATGGCGCTGACCGGCGCGAAATCCGACGTGGTGACCGCGCGCGCCATGAGCTTGGCGCTGTTGGCGCTTTCATAGCACTGCTCCAACAAGGGCCGCATGCGTTCGCCCAGATCGGTGAGCCTGGATTTGCGCCCCTCTCGCTGAATCAGGTCGCCGCCCAACTCCGCTTCGAGCCCTTGGATGGCCCGGGTCAGGGCGGGCTGACTGACGTTGCACACTTCGGCTGCGCGCGTGAAGTTGAGCTGGTCGGCCAACGCAAGGAAATAGCGAATTTGGTACAGTTCCACGGCTGATCTTGCCCCATGGGTGCGCGCAACAATGCTTGGTCTGGGCGCGACATGGCCATCGGTGGGCGTATGATGTCAATGCGTGCTGGCGGCGTTGAGCCGAGCGTGTGTGTGGGGGGGGCGGGCGGGGGGGGGGGGGGGGGGGGGGGGGGGGGGGGGGGGGGGGGG
>CAZADA010000145.1:0-5881 GCA_964483775.1 uncultured Caulobacterales bacterium | reverse complement strand
CGAGATTCACTCGGATGAGCGGCCAGTTGAGGCGGGCGGCGACCTGTTCGATGTGGCTGGATTTGCCGGTGCCGTGATAGCCTTGGATCATCACGCGGCGGTTGTGGGTGAAGCCGGCGAGGATGGCGATCGTGGTCTCGGTGTTGAAGCGGTAGTTCTCGTCAATGGCCGGCACATAGGGGTTGGGCTTGGAAAACGCCGGGGCCTCCATGTCAGCGTCGATGCCAAAGGTCTGGCGAGCGGACACCGTCATGTCGGGTTGATCAAGCACCACTGCATCGCTGTCGGTCGTCATGACGAGGATCTCCTTTGCGCGCCAAGGCCTGCAGCGCATCGCGGTTCACGTCAACGGGGCGCTGGACTGTTGGCGCGGCGCATCGTCGGGCGGTTTTGGCGCTCTGTGGGCGATCAATCGCCCGTTTCTACGCGGTTGCGATCGCGGAAGGTGATGATCTGAAGCTTGTCTTCACCAACGTGCTGCTCAACCGATTGCGGGTAGCCGATCGTGTTGTACATCGGCCATTGGTCCGCGTTCAAACTGGAGCGGAACATGGCGAACGGGTCGGCGACGATAAAGTAATACGTCACAATGATGTAAATGATCGACACCACACCCAACTCGAGGGCGTACATCCAGTTCGCCATGGGGGAACCAAACGCAGAACCGATATAATACCCGCACATAATCACCAGTGCGGCCAACGCTAAACACACAATCTGGCCGCCAAAATTGTAAAAAGCTGTGTTGCGGGAGATCTGGAATGTTGTGTTGCGCATGAGAATGCCATTGAGCATCAGTCGCGTGGCGAGCCAATGGTAGGCTAGAGTCCACGTTCCAGCCTCATCTTGCAGTTGTTGCGCCTGGCGCATCCGCATCGCGCGCTCAATATTCAACGCCTTGCGTTTTGCTTCTTGGAAATTATGAACAATACGCGCGAATTTATTCACGATGTATGTGTTCATGCCCAATGTGTTACGCGTTTGGGTGTTGTCGAACGAGATGTAGTAAATGAACATCTGAATCGCGAAACCGACCAGTGTCAGAACGCCCAAGCCGAGCCATTGCAAAGGCATGGGGCCAACTTGCGTCTCAGGCCCAAAGAACAGCCACAGACTGCCCAGCGTCAGAATCATCAACAGAATTTCCGGGCATATGATCAGCAGCAGCCGACGTGTGTTGTCGTTGACGACCTGACGGAACTCACTGAGTTTATGATAGAAGGTGTGGTCGATGCTGGTGTGATCATCGTCCGTTTCCGTGGCGACGTCTGAAACACCCAACGCTGTGCGCACAAATTCCTTCTCATGATCTTCGTAAAACCAATCATCGCGAGGGAACATATCGATTGGTTCAGAGTAAAATTTGTGGGATTGGCGTTTGTAATGCTCAGCCTCGGAGAGCCTGAGCTCCGATGCGACCTGCTCGCGCAAGCGGGGTTGCGGGAAGTTCTTGAACAAAAAGGTGTGGCGCGAACCGAGGACATCAGCCTGCTCATTGACCACGGTGGCCGATACCTCAACGGCGGGTTGGCCTGAAATGTCGATGGGCGGGCCGCTGGCGGCGTCTTGCTCGCCGGGCTGGCCGGAGCTGAGCATGCTGGCCGCGGCGCCGCCGGCGATTTTCTTGCCACCGCCGCCGGCCACGGTTTGACGCGCCGCAGCGCCTTTGGCGCGCCGCGCTCCGCGCGAAAACAATCCAAATACACCCGCCATATTGCAAACCCCTAGGCTGCCTTTTCAGTCCAAGCTACCTGAAAGGCGCGCGTGCGCAAACATCCCCCGCACGCTCTTTGGAGTCAGGCCATACCGGCTTTTTTGAGCATTTGATAGGCTTCGATCACTTGCTGCAGGCGCTGTTCGCTGCTGCGGTCGCCGCCATTCATGTCGGGGTGGTAGACTTTGACCAATTCGGCATACCGAATCCGCACGGCTTTGGCGTCCGCGGTCTCCTCCAGGCCCAGCGTGTCCAGCGCCCGCGCCTCCAAACGGCCAAGCTTGCGGCGACGCGGTTCCGCCGATTTGACGGTCTTGTCGCCATCGGCAAACACGCCGAACGGATCGGCGAAACCGTTCTGAAAGCCGCGCTTGGCCTTGGTGGCGGCGTCTCGCAGGCGCGCGCCCGAGTTCATTTGCCAGGTTGGGCGACCGCCAAGCATGGATGCGCTTTGGAAGGCGGCGACCTCAGCATCGCTCATCTCGGCGAAGAAGTTCCAATTTTTGTTGTACGCCGCGGCGTGGGCCGGACAGAAATAGTAATGATCGTCGAGACGGTCAGGGCCCATGGGGGCGCGGCACTCGCCCGGCCCGTTGCAGCCCGCCCAATCACAGGTCTTCTCCGCCTCCGCCTTTTTGGCTTCCTCTTCGGGCGGCTTGATCCGGATGTCGACAAAGCGCGGTTTGTATTTGAACGCGTGATCCATGCGGGCAACTATGGTGAGCGTTGGGCTGCCGAACAATCCTTGACAGCCGGCCTGGCGGCTGGAGTGGTGAATGATGGATGAAAATGCTCGTGATCGCGCCGTGCGCATGGACGCAACGTTGCGCGAGGCCCTAGCGCCCTTACGCCTTGAGATCTTGGATGAAAGTCACCTGCATGCCGGTCACGCCGGCGCTGCGCCCGGCGGACAGACCCACTACGCGGTTGAGGCTGTCTCCGATGCGTTCGTCGGTTTGAGCCGAATCGATCGTCATCGCTTGGTGCATGCAGCGCTCAGTGAGGAGTTCGAGCGCGGTTTGCACGCTCTGCGTCTCAAGCTGTTGGCCCCGGGTGAAGACTAGCGGCTTTGGTCTGTCTTTAGCGCGAGGGCGGCCGTGCGATCGGCGGCGGGGCCGCGCCGCTCGCCATGGTGAAAGTAAATGCGCCGGGCCAGCAGGCGGAACGCCGGGGTGTCCAAGGCCGTTTGGAGGATCAGATTGGCCGGCGTGTGATCGGCCAACCAGCGCAGGGCGCTTTTCACGCCAAAACGAGGCAAGTACGCCCGCAGCGCTGCGTGCGGAGGGGGCGCGGACCCGGCCAGGTGGTCCGCCGTCGCTTGGCCCGCTTTGCGGCCGAGCTCCACGGCTAAGCGAATGCCGCCGGCGGTGAGGGGGGACACCCAGCCCGCCGCGTCGCCGATAAGAGTGACGTTCGGCGCCGCCCAGGGTTTGACGAGGCCGCCACATGGGATCGGGCCTGCGCGGCGTTCCACGATCGCGTCGGAGTCAAGACCAAACCGGTCGCAGATTTCGTCCGCAAACGGACCAAGAACCGGCTTGCGTCCATGGCTCACGGCAAGACCGACTTGGGTGACCGCAGGGCCAACGCAGGCCCAGCCCAGATAGCCTGGCGCCAAACGCCGGTCGAGCACACAGTGCAAATAGTCGGGGTCGAGTGAGCCGTGTCCGGCGTATTCGCGCTCAAGGCCCAGCAGCATCCGCTTGTTCGCGCCGAGGCCGAAGCTTTTGGCGACGCGGCTGCGCGCGCCGTCCGCGCCGATCAGCCACCGTGCGCGTAGGCTCTGGCCGCCGATGTGAGCTGCAACGCCGGCGGATGTGCGCTCAGCGCCGGTAAAGCGGGCGTTTGTCCAGACGCGCACGCCAGCCCGCTCCGCCTCGTCCGCCATCCAGCGCAAGACGCCGGCTGTGTCGGTGGTGAGGAAGTAGCCATCGCGTGCGTCAAGATCGACGGCGCGGCGCGAGGGGCCGTACAAGCGCACTTTCTCAATGCGCCGCGTCAAATGGGCGGGGACGTCCAGGCAGTCTTGCGCTTCTTTCACCAAGATGCCGGTGGTGTGCAGCTTGGCGCCCACTTCGGGCTTGGCCTCGGCGACGACCACGGACAGGCCCCGCAACGCCGCCGCGCGCGCGGCCGCTAGGCCGGCAAATCCGGCTCCGACGATCAGCAGGTCGACGTGGTCGGGCGTTGGCGAGTCGTATTTGGCGGGCGGTGTGGTCATGGCGCTTGGGGGACGGGGATCATCCGCACGCGCAGCCGGGTGATTTGGTTGCGCTCGCGGTCAAGGATTTCAAAGCGGCGCTCATAGAAGGCGAAGGTCTGACCGATCTCGGGAATGGTCTGGGCTTCGTGGATCACAAGGCCGGCGACGGTCACGGCTTCGTCGTCTGGCAAGTCCCAGCCCATTTCGCGGTTGAGGTCGCGGATCGTCACCGCGCCAGCCACGGTGAGCGAGCCGTCGGCGTGTTTCTCCACCCCTTCGAGGGGTTCGTCATGTTCGTCTTCGATTTCGCCCACGATCTCTTCCAGAATGTCTTCAAGGGTCACCAGGCCCATGAGGGCGCCGTACTCGTCCACCACTAGCGCGAAATGCTCGCGCTTGGCCCGAAAGGCGTTGAGCTGTTCGAACAAGCTGGTGGTCTCGGGTACGAACCAGGCCTCGCGCGACAACTCTTGTAGGGTGACGCGCGACAGATCGCCATGGGCCGAGCCGATGGCGCGCGAGACGTCCTTGGCGTGCAGCACCCCGACAATGTTCTCAGCATCGCCTTGCCACAACGGAATACGCGTGTAGCGGCTGTCCAGGGCCTGGGTGATGATGGCGGGCACCGGTTGACTGACGTCGATCATTTCCATGGATGTGCGATGCACCATGACGTCCCCAACCGTCAAATCGCGCAGGTCGAGGATGCCGCCGAGCATTTGGCGATCCGATTGATCCACCGCGCCTTCTTGGTGGTGCAGGTCGATGGCGCCGCGGATCTCATCGTGAGGCGACAGCGGGTTATCGAAGGCTTTCACGCCGACCAGCTTCAACGTGGCTCCCACGACAAACTGCACGCTCAACACCAGCGGGCTCAAAATCCGCGTCACCATGGCGATGGGACCCGACACGGCCATGGCCATGCGGTCGGCGTTGGCGATGGCGTAGGTCTTGGGCAGGACCTCAGCGAACACAAGCACCAACAGCGTCATGACCACGGTGGCCAGCAACACGCCTAAGGCGCCGGGGAACAGCGCCGCAATGGCGCGCCCGGCGAGCAGCGTGGCCAAAATGTTCACGACATTGTTGCCCAACAAGATCGCGCCGATGAGCTTTTCGGGTTGGTCGCGCAGCGTCATGACGCGGCCGGCTGTTGTGTGCCCGTCCTTTTGCAACGCCAACATGCGCGCGCGCGAGGCGGCGGTCAGCGCGGTCTCTGAGCCCGAAAAAAAGCCGGACAACGCCAGAAGGAAAATAACGATGGGGATCAGCAACAGGTCAGCCATGGTCATTCCACTATGTGGTCGTTGGCGCTGGGGCTTCCAAGCGATCCGCGAGAAATGCAGCCAGGTCTGTGTTGGATGGGAGCGGGACGATCCGCCCGGCGCCGATCCGTTCGGGCAAGATCAGACGAACGCGACCCTCGGCGACCTTTTTGTCGTGTTGCATGCGCGTCAAAATGCGCTCGGCGTTGAACGGCGCGCCCGCCAACTCGTGGGCGTGGGTGGGCAGACCGGATCGGGCGATCAGCGAGGTGATCCGTGTGCAGACATCTGGAGCGCACACGCCTTGCTCGACGGCGAACGCCGCGGCGAGCGCCATGCCGGCTGCGACCGCAAATCCATGGGCGAGACCAGCGGCGTAGGCCGCCTCAGCCTCAAAGGCGTGGCCGAAGGTGTGGCCGAAGTTCAACAGCGCGCGCACGCCCGCTTCGCGCTCATCGGCGGCGACGATATCGGCTTTGAGCTGGATGGCTTGGGTTATGGCTTGGGTCAAGGCCGCTGGGCTGCGCGCCAACACCGCTTCGCCGTGCGCCTCCAACCAGGTGAAGATGTCGGCGTCGCGCATCGCAGCGATTTTGATGATCTCGGCGAAGCCGGCGCGCAGATCAGCATCGCTCAGCGTGCTCAGCACGTCGGTGTCGGCGAGCACCAGACGCGGCTGGTGGAACGCGCCGACGAGGT
>CAZADA010000144.1:0-5977 GCA_964483775.1 uncultured Caulobacterales bacterium | reverse complement strand
CGCCGTGCTGGGCGGCGGCGTCTGCGTGGGCGCGTTGGGCGAAGTTGACAAGGCGATGGGTTTCACGGGCCATCGCGGAGACCACGACCGCGACCGCCGGGCCGGCGTGGGCTTGCGCGGCGACCAGTTCAGCCACCCGGGCTATGCGCTCAAGGTCGCCCACCGAGGTGCCGCCGAACTTCATCACCACGCGCTCCGCCAGGGGAGCGACGTGATCGGAAGTGGCGGCGTGTTCGGACGTCATGGCGTACTCCTGGTCATGGGGGCGGCGCTGCGCCATATGCAGGGGGAATGCGCGCGACGCAAATGTCGACGCCCTTCACCCGGCCTCAGTGTTGGGTTTAGGACAAGCCAGCGATGAGAACAAGACAAGAACACGGATTGATCATGCCATCAGCTTCCCCTCCCGACGCCGCCTCTAGCCCGAGCCTTGATCAAGCTGAGGTCGAAAAATTCTCGGCCATGGCGGACGAATGGTGGGACCCGCTGGGCAAGTTCAAACCACTACACGTGTTTAACCCCACGCGCCTGGCGTTCATTCGCGACACCGTGACGACGCAGCGCGGGCTTGATCCCAAAGCGCAGACGCCGTTCGCCGGGCTGCGATTGTTGGACATCGGATGTGGCGGCGGGCTCGTGAGTGAGCCCATGGCGCGACTGGGCGCTGAGGTCACCGGTGTCGACGCGTCGCACGCCAACATCGCTGTGGCGCAAGTGCACGCCGAGCGATCGCAGCTGGCGATCGACTATCGTCACGGCACCGCCGAGCAGCTGTTGGAGGCCGGCGAGCCGGCGTTCGACGTCGTGTTGAACCTGGAAGTCGTGGAGCATGTTGCGGATGTTTCTGGCTATCTGCGGACGTGCGCGCAGCTTGTTGCGCCGGGCGGAGTGATGATCCTGGCCACCATCAATCGCACACCGAAGGCGTTCGCTCTGGCGATTGTTGGCGCGGAGTACGTGTTGCGCTGGCTGCCACGGGGCACGCACCAATACGCCAAGTTGGTGCGGCCAAGCGAAGCGCGCCGACCGTTGGAAGCGGAAGGCCTCACTGTGGAGGGGCCTGTGGGCGTTAGCTATAATCCGCTCGCGGCGAGCTGGTCGCTGTCACGTGACGCCAGCGTCAATTACATGCTCACCGCCATACGCGCACCTGCGCAGTAGGACTTACTGCGACACGTTCAGCGTGAACGACACCAGCGCGAACTTGTTGCGCAGATAGAAGCTGGCGTCTTGCCACCGCTCATTGCGGCGAATCTCACCGAAGTCGGAATCCAACTGCCGGTGGATTTCCAACATGATCTCAAACGACGCCGGATCGAGGATATCGGAGTAACGCTGGAGGCCTTGGCGGAACGACGCCGAATAGTCTTTCCAGTCTTCGCGCTTGCTGGAGCGCTGAAACTCGGTGTCGAGGGCCTGGATGACGCCGGTTTCGATGAGCACGACGTCGCGCTCCCACTGCTCGGGGTTAAGGTCAGCCGCAGCCGGCATCACGGCAAAACAAACGGCAAAAGCGACAAGCGCAGCGCGGATACTCATGGCGAAACTCCCGTCTCAAAGTGGCGCACCCCAGCGGTCCACCAGAGTGATGCGGCAAGACGAGGGCCAATGTCGAGCAGTTTTGTTCAGTTGAGTTTTTTTGGCGGCGTCGGGGCGAGCGCCGCTGGCAAGGGTTGCGCCGGGACGCCCTCGTCTTTCAAGGATTTGGCCTCGGCCTTGGTGGTTTCGCCATAGATGGGCCGATGGTCCTTGTCGCCTGCATGCATGGCGCGGGCCTCGGCGGCGAACTGATCACCAACATAATCATGGGTGTCGCGAATGTGATTGCGGATCTTGCCGGCCAGTTTGGCGATGTCGTCCGGCGTCGGCCCACGGTCTGCGGCGCGCCCCGCGATTGCCGGCGCCATGATCTGTTTGCTGACTTTGTTGGTGTCGCAGATGGGACAGGCGATCAGGCCGGCCTCAGCCTGGTCGTCATAAGCGTCGGAGCTGGCGAACCAGGCGTCAAATTCGTGGCCGTGCTCGCACACCAAAGCATATTTGATCATTGCCCCGCTCCGTCACTGGACGCCCGGTCAAGCGTGAACGGACGGTCGTGGCTCAGCGCGGGGAGCTTGGTGCGGGCGCTCCCAATCGCGGCCAAGTCGAGATCGGCCACCAGGACGCCAGGGTCATCATGGTCAAAAGCGGCGACAACGCCGCCCCATGGATCGTTGATCATCGAGCGGCGGCTGGTGGCGCGACCGTCGGCGTGCCGAGCGCCCTGGGGCGGAGCGAGCACAAACGCGCCGGTCTCAATCGCGCGCGCCCGCAACAGGACCTCCCAATGGGCGCGGCCGGTGTGGCGTGTGAACGCCGCAGGCGCCGCCAAAAGCGCCGCGCCTGCTTGGGCGAGCTGGCGATAGAGCTGAGGAAATCGGACATCGTAACAAATGGTCATGCCAAGCGGTCCCCACGGCGTGGGCGCCAACACAGCGCGATCGCCAGCCCTGACATGGCTGGATTCGGCGTAGGTCTCGCCCTGGGGAAGCGTGACGTCGAACAAATGGATTTTGTCGTAGTGGGCGCGTTCGACGCCATCGGGTCCGATGAGCAGGCCTCGATTGACCACCTCGCCAGCGTCGTTGCGTAGCATCAGCGAGCCCGCCAGCACCCACACGCCGCGTTCCTTGCTGGTCTGTTTCAACGCTGCAAGCACGGCGTCCTCGTTTGGCGGTTTGACCGAGCGGGCCAGGGCCTCAGGATCGCGCTGGACGATGTTGCTCGCTTCGGGGGTCAGCACAAACGCAGCGCCCTGGTCGGCCGCCTGATTGATCGCTGCGACCACGTTTGCAGCGCTCTCGTCCAGATCAACGCCGGTGCGCAGCTGCACCACACCCACACGCACGCTCGGCGCTGGCAAGGTCATCTTGGCGTCTCGGCGTTGAGCAGTGCATCAAGCCTACCCTCGCGCTCTAACGCGAACAGATCATCACACCCGCCCACATGGGTGTCGCCGATGAAGATCTGGGGATAGGTCCGCCGCCCATTGGCGCGCTGGACCATCTCCTCACGCTTCTGGCGGCTGAAGGCGGCGGAGATGTCCTGGACGTCAGCGCCCTTCTTTTTCAGCAGAGATTTGGCCCGAACGCAGTACGGGCACAGCGGTTTTGTGTACATCACGACGGGCTGCATGGCGTTGACGACCCTCGCCTTTCCTCGACGCCCCAGACGGAGCCGACCTTTGCACTTTACATAGATGTTGAATGTGCGCGCACAACGCGGGCTAGGGCCGCCACGGCGACGGTTTGTGCGCCGGCGCGCTTGAGGACACGCGCACAGGCCGCCACGGTCGCCCCGGTGGTGAACACGTCATCAACGAGGATCACCGCGCGATCTTGCAACGTGTCGCGAGCGTTGGGCGACGTGGCAAACGCGCCCGTCACATTGCGCGCGCGCTGTTGAGCCGACAGTCCGCCCTGGCTTGGCGTGGCCCGCGTGCGTCGGAGCAACGCCGCGTCCCAGGGCAGCTGCGTGGCGCGCGCCAAAGCCTCGGCGAGCAGCGCGGCTTGGTTAAACCGACGTTGGCGCAGGCGCTTAGGGTGCAGCGGCACGGGCGCAATCACCGCGTCGCCGCAATCGATGTCCTGCAGAGCTTGGGTCATCCATCCGGCGAAGGATGGCAGGGCGTCGAGCTGACCGGCGTGCTTCATCGCCAGGATCATCGGTTTGCTGGCGTCGTCATAGGCCAGCGGGGCGCGCACGAAATCAAACGGGCTGCGGCGTGACTGACAGGGCGCACACAGCGCCCCCTCGCCCATCGCATAGGGAAAAGGATAGCCGCAGCGCGCACACCATGGCGGCGTGAGGAACCTCAGCTTCGCCCAGGCTTCTGGCGCGATGTGACCGGCGGCGTCCACGCGTTCCTGCGTAAGCGGACACGTTGGCGGGAACGCCAGGTCGGTCAGCCAGGCGCCCACACGGCGCACCATGGTTGCGAGACCATGGGCGGGCTGCGTCGTTTTTTCAGGCGGTTGCGCCATATGGTCTATCATGACGACCTCTTCCCCCGACACGGCTGACCCGGCCGCCTCGCCTCAGATTTTCGATCGCGCTTTGGTCGCGCGCCGGCAAGCCCGCGCGCAGCGCGAGGGCGGCGAGCATTTTCTGCGCGAACGGGTCGCAACCGATATGGTCGAGCGGATCGGCGACATCACTCGCGACTTCCCCAACGCGCTTGAGCTTGGCGGCGCGGGCGCCTTTGCACAAGCCCTCATGCGTGGCCCCGCCGCGGTGCGGGACAAGGTTGGCTGGCTCACGCGCTGCGATTTGTCAGCCGCGCGGGCGAGCCCTGGCGGCGTGGCGGCCGACGAGGAGCGCCTGCCGTTCCGCACGCATAGCTTTGATTTGATCGTCGCTCCTTTGGGGCTTCACACGGTCAATGACCTGCCCGGCGCGCTGATCCAGATCCATCGCGCGCTCAAGCCCAATGGGTTGTTTTTGGGTGCGCTGATCGGCGGCGAGAGCCTGACCGAGTTGCGCCAGGCCCTGCTCGCCGGAGAAATGGCGACGACCGGCGGGGCGGGGCTTCGCATTGCGCCCATGGCGGACGCGCTTGATTTGGCGGCGCTGCTCCAGCGCGCCGGGTTTGCTCTGCCCGTCAGCGACACCGACCGGGTGACCGTGCGGTATGGCGAGCCGTTCGGATTGCTCAAGGATCTGCGTGCGATGGGCGAAACCGCCGCCATGGCGGCGCGCGCGCGCCGGCCCCTGACGCGCGGGACTCTGCTCGCCGCGATGGCCGACTATCAGGCCCGGTTCGCCGATGAGGACGGGCGGGTGCGTGCGACCTTCGATGTGGTGTGGGCGACCGGCTGGGCGCCGCATGAAAGCCAACAACAACCGCTGAAACCGGGATCGGCTGAGGTGCGGCTGGCCGATGCGCTTGGGGTGACTGAACACTCGGCGGGCGAGAAGGCTGGGCGCTAAGCGTCAAACTCGCCGGCGATGGCCTCGCGCATCACAGCTGGCATGGCTTCGGGTAGATCGTCGGCGATCAGGCCTGGCCCAACGCGACGGGCGCACTGCGCGTGCAGCCATGTGGATGCGCACGCCGCCTCAAACAGGTCCCAGCCTCTCGCGGCAAGGCCGGTGATCATGCCGGTGAGCACGTCACCGCTGCCCGCGGTGGCGAGCCATGGCGCGTCGTGTTGGCGGTCGGCGTTGTGGCTGGCGCTGCGGCCATCGGGCGCGGCGATCAGGGTGACGCGCCCCTTGAGCAGAACGATGGCGCCAGCATTGGCGGCCGCCTGTCGCACCGCCTGTATGCCGCGCACGGGATCGGTTTGCGCAGCGAGTTCGCGCGCTTGGTCGGGAAACACCGCCGCAAACTCACCGCGATGCGGCGTCACGATCGCTGAAGCGGCCTGCAATTGTTTGAACAGGTGCGCCCGCTCGGCCTGGCGGCGCCAGACGGTCAGGGCGTCGGCGTCCAACACAACAGGCCGGCCGGAGCTGAGAGCGGCGACCACAAAGGCCTGTGTGCGCCGGGCGTCACCGTGCGGGCGCGCATGGCCAGGCCCCAGCGCAACAGCAGTGATGCGCGGCTCGGCGAGCTGGTCTTTGAAGGCCTCGGCGCTATCGGCCTGCGCGAGCATAATGGCGGTGAGCTGAGCGGCGCATTCGGGCAGCGCTTCGACGGGCGCGCTCACGGTGACCAGGCCAGCGCCCACTCTCAGTGCGGCGCGGGCGGCAAGGCGAGCGGCGCCAGACGCGCCCTGCCCGCCAGCGGCGATAAGCGCATGGCCGTGGTCATACTTGTGGGCGTCCGACTGCTTGGCGAGGCGGGCGGCAAAGTCGCGCGGCGTGATGGGACGCGGAGCGCTATTGGTCATACAGAACGTCCCGGCCGGTCACTTCGCCCCGCTTGGCGGGAGTGTCGGCGTCATGGCGCCGCCGGCGCTGGGGATGGTGGAGCCAGGCGGAATCGAACCGCCGA
>CAZADA010000143.1:0-6007 GCA_964483775.1 uncultured Caulobacterales bacterium | reverse complement strand
GGGCATGGCGGGCGTGCTCGACAGCGCGCGTTTCCGCCATTTCCTCGCCGACGAATTCGCCGTGTCGGCCGAAGACGTGACGGCGTTTGTCATGGGGGGCCATGGGGACACGATGGTGCCGCTGCTGCGCTATTCGACCGTGGCCGGCATTCCGGTGCCAGACCTCATCGCCATGGGGTGGTCAACCCAAGACAGGATGGACGCGATCGTCCAGCGCACGCGGAGCGGCGGGGGTGAGATCGTCAAGCTGCTTGAGACCGGATCGGCGTTTTATGCGCCGGCGGAAAGCGCGGTGGAGATGGCGCGCTCGTATCTGCGCGATAAAAAGCGCCTCTTGCCATGCGCGGCGTATTGTGACGGTCAGTTTGGGCTTGATGGCCTTTATGTCGGCGTGCCGGTGATCATCGGCGCTGGCGGGGTGGAGAAGATCGTCGAGATCCAACTGAACGCCGATGAACAGGCCATGTTCGACCATTCGGTGACGGCTGTTCGCGAACTGGTGGCGGCGTGCAAAAACCTTGAAGGTGAGTTGGTCTGATCGGCCTGCCAGCGGAGCTCGCGAACGCGAGTGGCGTGCGTTTTGACGCTGAATGTCAGCTGTTCAGCCGCCAGCTTGTGTAGGCGAGGGGCAACGCTAAGGCGAGAAAAAAACCAAGGGGCAGCATCAAAAGGCCTGCTCGGCGATCCGCACGGGCGGCAAGCGCGATGACGCCCCATGCCAGCGGCAGTGACACCGCGGTGCCGAGGAGGCCGGCGAACACGCTGCGCGGCGTCAGGGCGTACAACGGAAAGGCGGCGCACACCGCGATCATTGCAAGGATCGCGCGGGCTGCGGTGGTGTGGCGGGGCATTGCGATCCCACGCACGGCGACCCCGCCGCCAACCCGCCAAAGCGCTGCGCCCATGAGGCCAAACAACACAATCCAAACCGCGCCTATGGTTCCTGCCGGCGGCGCGAAGCTGGGGCTCTGCAATTGGGCGGACCACGTAAAGGCGCCGGTGGCGGCCACCAGGGCGTTCAAGACGAGCGCGATCGCTGCGGGGGCCACAACATAGCGCCAGGGGGCGCTCGGTGCGGCGCGGGCTCCCGGTCCTGGGGAAAGGGGGGCTTCGTTGGGAATCATGGGGAAGGCTCGCCCAATGCGGTGTCAGCAACGATTGCATCTGCTAAGTAGGATTCATAGACGTCGCACACAACGCCACCACAGGCTGAAGTGAGGTTTCCCATGTTGTCAGCCTTTCGATCGGGCTCCGCAGTTGTTCTCCTCTGTGCCTCCGGGGCCATGGCGCAAGACGAGGCGGCGCCCTTGTGCGAGGCTTTGCAGACGGCGGTTGCGGCGGCGCGTGACGACCGTATGCCCTCCCTTGCTGCTGCGGGCGCGGCCCAATGGGAGCCGGCGGCGCTGGCCCGTATCGCCCCGCCGTTTGAAGATTGTGCGCAAGCGGTAGAAGGGTTCGCGCTGTGTTCGGTCAACAGCCAGCCTGACGGTTTTGTCTGGACGTTGTCGCGCCCGCAAACCGCGGGTGATGCGCTGTCAGCCGCCCAGGGACTGGCGACATCGGTTGCGGCGTGCTTCGCCGATGGGGCGCTGGAGGTGAGTGCGCCGCCCTGGCCGGCTGCCGTGTCCGTCCAGGTGCGCGAAAGCTGGCTGACCGAAAATGGCGCGGTGCGTTTGGTGGTGCTCGGTGAGGTTTACAATGACGAGATGGGCGCGGTTTCGCTGACGGTTGCGCAACGCGACGCCGAACAAGAGGCCGCCCGCGCCACGCTGGCGACGCTTGACTGATCGATGCGTGGGCACACGGCCGCTCAACACCGCGTGAGACCGGCGCGAGCTGGCTTTCCATTCGCCGCCCAACACGACATGACACTGGCGTGGTTCACAACAAAGGAGGCGCCCATGTCGCGCATGTTGAAGGGTTGGGCTGTGCGCATCGCCGCAGGTCTTGGTTTGGCGTTGTCCGTCGTCGCTGGCGCTCAAGCGCAGGGCGAGCCGGGGCCGGCCGTTGGCGCAACGATCCCAGCGACGGTGAGCTTGCCGGACCAAACGGGCGCGGCTCGCGACCTGGTTGGTCTGGCTGGTGAGAACGGTTCGGTGATCGTTTTTCTGCGTGCGGCTGACTGGTGCCCGTTCTGCCAGCGTCAGCTGATTGAACTGTCTGGGAGCGCGGCAGCTTTTGAAGAGCGCGGCTATTCGGTGGTTTCCGTTTCAACCGACACGGTGAATGAGCTGGAGCGTTTTGCCAATCGCCGCGACATCGGCTTCACCATGTTGGCCGATACCGATAGCGCCGTGATCGCGCAGCTCAACGTGCTCGATCCTGCTGCGAACCGTACCCGTCGCGCGCCGGGCGGGTTGCCGTTTCCTGTGACGCTGGTGGTCGACCCGCAGGGCGTTGTTATCGACAAATTCTACAACGCACCCGGTTATGGCGAGAATGACGGCTTTCGCGTTCGTGTGAGCGCCGCTGACGTCCTTGCAGGCCTTGATGGTCTGAACGCCGCCGATGAGGCTGGCGACGCCAGCTAAACGCCAGCGTTATCGCGCTTAAGTTCTGAGTTTTGGGCAGGCTGGACGTTTTGCGTCCAGCCTGCTTCGCGCAGCGCTGGGGCGTAGGTGCGGCTCACGGGCGCGGTGACCCCATTCGACAGATGCAGGCGCAGTTTGCCGTCGATGCGCTGGACGTGTTCGACTGCGGCGCGCGCCACCCACCAGGAGCGGTGGACGCGCATGCCGTCCGCCTCGGCGAGTTCGCGTTCCGCGTCGGCCAGGCGCATGAGCACCAAGTCGTCGCCGTGGGTCGTGAAGACGCGCAGATAGTGATCCTCACTGGTAATCGCCAAGAGCTCGCCGTGGCGCAGGCGTTGGGGGAGACGATCTTTGAACATGTGATCGGTTGATGACCGGGGGCTCGCGGCGGTTTCGCCCGCCAACGGGCGGCGCCGGGGCGGCGCCCTGGTGACCGGCTGGGCGGCCCGCGCGCGTTCAACAAGTTCACCCACGGTGATCATCGCGGCTGTGATGACCGCGACGGGCACAAATGTGGTTGGCCACAGCCACACTGTTGGCGCGATATCGGTCAGCATACCATTGACGGTCACGACAACGATGGTGATGGGCACTGAGGCGATCAGGCCGTCGAGCACATTCAACAAAACCGGCCGCAGCGGTGGGTTTAGCCGACGCACAAGGGTGACGCTCGCCGTGGTGCACACCGAGCCGACCGCGATCAAACCGACCCAATAGAACCAAACGCCGGGCCAACCAAAGCCAGCCGATCCAAACGGGCTCAAAAATGCGAGCAGCGAACCGGCCACGAGAATGATCGTCGCGTCGCGGCGCCAGTCTGCGACGCGACGGCCGAGAATGGATAATGTCGTTTCACGCATCGTGAAGCGCTTTGTGCCGCATTTCACGAAGCGATGCAGCCCCCTTGCGAATGACGACTGGTGCGGAATGTCGGTCGTGGCGATGTTGTCGTTGCGCTGGTCGCTGGGTCTGGCGCTCGGATCTGTGAGGAGACATCGACATGAATCGTTCGTTGCTTGGTGCTGCGGTGCTGGTTGCAACCGCCACAGCGTGTTCGGCTCAAGACAACACGGCGCCGGCGTCCGTCAGCGCCGAACAGGCGGGCCGTGCGCAATTGACCGTCGACGTGGGCGCGGTGACCCCCATCCAAGGTTCGGTGCATATTGGGGTGTTTCAGGGTGATGAGGCCTATCGCGCCGATCAACCTGTGGCGTTTGAAATTGTTCCCGCCGATGCCGCCACGGTGAGCGCGACGTTCGAGCTTGAACCGGGCGAGTTCGCCATCAAGCTCTTCCATGACGTCAACGGCGATGACGAACTCAACATGAATATGTTGGGCATTCCCAATGAGCCTTTTGGGTTCTCCAACAACGCTCCAGCGCGCTTTGGTCCTCCAGGATACGGTGCGACGAAGTTTACGGTTCCCGAGGGCGCCAGCCAGCACACCATCACGTTCCAGTAGGGTGGGGTTGAGCCATGAATCTCGACGCATTCTTCGATGCGCCGCTTGTGATTCAGGTCCATGCGGGGGCCGCTATTGCGGCCTTCGCCCTGGCGATCGCGCAGTTTGTCGGACCTAAGGGGTCGGGCGCCCATCGCGTGATGGGCTGGTCGTTCGTCGTGCTCATGGTGATCGCCGCAAGTTCAGCGATGTTCATACAACAGGTGCGTCCTGGACAGTTCAGCCTGATCCACCTGCTCGTGCCCTTTACGCTTTACACGCTCTTGACCAGTGTGGCGCAAGCGCGGCGCGGCCAGGTGCGTAAGCATCGCAATGACATGATCGCCCTGTTTGTCGGCGCGCTTGTGATCGCGGGCGCTCTGACCCTTCTGCCGGGCCGGCTGATGCATGCGGTCTTGTTGGGATAACGGCGAGGGCGCGGCCGGATTGTGGTTTGAATGCACCCATTTCCCCGCTAGTGTCCGAGCGCGTTCAACCGGGGAGGTCACGATGCGCGCCCTGCTAGCCCTTTGCCTAATGCCGTTGCCGCTGCTTGGCTGCATGAATGTCCCTGTGCCCCTGACCGGTCCTGACGCCGAAGAGCGGGAGTTGATAGAACAGGAGGAACGGCTGGCGGCTTTCGAGCGCGGCCCGGCCTCACCGGTCGAAGCGCTGCGTCCGTATTACCGTTCGCTCGATGTGGAGTTGCCGCGACGCCCTGAAGGTCTGGATCTACCCGGCGAAGGTGTGGACATCGCCCGGATCGCGTTCGCATCCTGCATGGACCAAGCCGCACCATCTGCGGCGATGCGCGCCATGGCGGCCGAGGCGCCTGATCTGGTCGTGCTGACGGGCGACAACGTCTACGGCGACGCGTATCGCGGTGACATGTCGCTCCCCGAGTTGCGCCAGGCTTATGCGGATTTGGCGGTCAATCCCGACTTTCTGGCGTTGAGCGCCGCAGCGCCGATCGCTGCGATATGGGATGACCATGATTATGGCATGAACGATGGCGGCGTCAGCTTCAGCGGTAAGGAATTCGCCCAGCGGATCTTCAATGAGTTTTGGGATGTGCCGGCCGATGACCCGCGCCGTCAGCGTCCGGGCCTCTATTTTTCTCAGATGTTTGGCGAGATTGGGCGCGAAGTGCATGTGATCGTGCTCGACACGCGCTATTTCCGCAGTGACCTCAATCAGTCCTCTGATCCTAACCGACGCTATGATCCGCTCGTCGAAGAGGGCGCGACCATTCTGGGCGAGGCGCAATGGTCCTGGCTGGAGGCTGAGCTTCGCAAGCCTGCGGCGGTGAAGGTCCTGGTGTCGTCCATCCAAGTGATTGCGGATGGGCATGCGTTTGAAAAATGGAACAACATCCCGGCCGAGCGCGACCGGCTGTTTGCTTTAATCGACGAGATTGCGCCGGAAGGCTTGATCATGGTCAGCGGCGACCGGCACCGTGCGGGGCTTTATCGGTTTGACCGGGCCAATCGCTATCCGATCTACGAGTTGACGGCCTCGTCGCTGAACCGGCCGTCGTCTTTGGGCGAAGAACCTGGACCGTATCGTGAGGGCCCAACGTTTCCCGACCCCAATTATGGGATGATCGAAGTGGATTGGGACCGCCGCCTGGTCACATTCAGCATTCGCGACGAAGCGGGAACGCCGGTGCTCAGCCGCTCGGTGTTGTTGCGCAATATGGCGGGGGGCTAGGCCCGCCCTATCGCTTGGCCTCGCATGGCTGTGGTCTGCGCCCCCGCAGCAAGGCGCGCACTGATCGTGGTGCGCTGCAGCTGCGCTTGCGCTCTGGTAGGTTCTGTTGGCCATCATTTAACCTTCAGGGCTCGTTAGGGGTGTCGGCATGGCTGCGTACCGCAACATCATCGCTTTGGTTTCCGCTCTCGGCCTGACGCATTTGGCGTTGGGGGGGCTTTGGATCGCCGTGCCGCTGGCGCTGCGTGAGCATGGGGCGTTGGTGGTTGGGGTGGTGGCCGCGTGTTACGGCGGCGGCTTTGTGGCGGGGGCCTATTTTGCGCCT
>CAZADA010000142.1:0-6045 GCA_964483775.1 uncultured Caulobacterales bacterium | reverse complement strand
CACAAGAATAAGGAGAATGTCGACAAACAGCTGAAGGTCTGTGGGGAGGCCCCCTTCTACACCCTCGGGCCCCTCGAGACGGACATCGCGCCCGCGCATGATCACATCACCTCGGCCATCGGCGCGGCGATGATCGGTTGGTTCGGCACGGCGATGCTCTGCTACGTCACGCCGAAGGAGCACCTCGGCCTTCCCGATCGGGACGACGTGAAAGCCGGCGTCATCGCCTACAAGATCGCCGCCCACGCCGCCGACCTCGCGAAGGGCCACCCGGCCGCCCAGATCCGGGACGACGCGCTCTCCGACGCGCGCTTCGAATTTCGGTGGGAGGATCAGTTCAATCTCGGCCTCGACCCCGACACCGCCCGGGAGATGCACGACGAAACCCTGCCAAAAGAGGCGCACAAGGTCGCGCACTTCTGCTCCATGTGCGGCCCCAAGTTTTGCTCGATGAAAATCACCCAAGACGTGCGCGACTACGCCGCCAGCCTGGGGGAAAACGAAACCGCCTCGCTCAACCAAGCCACGGCCGACGGCCTGACCGCCGAAGAGATCCGTAAGGCCATGGACGACAAAGCGGCGGAGTTTAAAGCGAAGGGCAGCCAGATTTATGTGGCCGGGGAGTGAGGTTTGGATCGAGCTCTAAATGACTGGGAAATCGACCTTCTGAAAACAATCAACGGAAGCCCTCGAAGATCGCGATCATGGCGGAGAGAGTGAACACCATGGCCTCGCGCCCATGATCGGGCGTGTACACCGCCGGGGAGCGGAACACCGATGATGGCGCGCTGGTGACGTGGTTCCTCATCACGCCATCCCCGACCGCATGTCATTGGGTCCGCAACGACTGGGTTGAGTTCGGCGCCGCCGCCCGGACCTGGGTCAAACGTCCTGAGATCGGCGCGTCATGATCGGCGGCGTCCAACGCGACCAGCGGCCAAGGTCGATCAGAAGTCGCGCGTGAGCCTAAGCCGCAACTGCTCGTCGGCCGAGGCGTCGGTCAGGCCGAACAGGGCGCCGGCGAACAAGGACCAGCCTTCGGTCAGGCTGAAGACGGCGAACGGGCCGATTTCATGCTCTTGCTCGTCCAGCGGCAACCAATCGTCGGTGGAGCCGTATTCGTTGTAGGTCTCAACGCCGATGCGCGGACCGGACGGCAGCGAGGTGTAAGCGCTCGCGCGGGTCTGGAGCAGCAAACCGTCGGCAGGATCGTTGCCGATCTGCCGCGTGGCGCCGACAAGGACGCGGAAGGTCCAGTTGTCGACGTGCCGCCACTGGTTGATCCAGTGCACGGTCACGTCGCCGGGCCGGTCCTCGAACCGGTAGCGGCCCTCGAACCGAAAACCGGACTGATACTTCTGGCCGTCGGGGGTGACCTGCCACACCAGCTCGCCGCGCACAAAGTCGGGATCAATGATGGAGTCGTCGGTCTCGCGGACTTGCCCGACCAGCCGCCACCGCCACGCGCCGTTGAGCGCCTGCTCGTAGTGGAGACGCTGGTTCACCTCCTGGCTGTCGACATCTTATGACGCGCGATACTCAAGGCCGCTCTCCCCCTCATCGACGACGGGCCCAAACACGCTGCTGGTGTTTTGAGCCTTCGCGTCGGCTGCGATCATGAACGCGGCGGCGAGGCCGGCAAGGCTGAACAAAAATCGTGTACCCATTTTCTGGCCTCTCGTTCCTGACGGGCGCCATGCGACTGCTACGCTGATTTTGATGAATCGCATCCCAAGACAAGAGCTAAACGGGCGCGCTCAAGAAGCAACCGCGGCGGAGCGCCTGGCGGGGCTTCGCTGCACCTAAGACGAAGGGGCTCGAGGCCGTCCTGCACCGTTGGGCGGACCGATCGCAACCGTGGACGTCATGGTCAAGCTAAGCGAGCTGGTGTTGCTGGATCCGGCGGCCTGAGCTGAGTCAACGCTGGGACTCAACGGGGAGCGTTCGAGCTGTCGGGAAATGGAAGGATGGAGCATGGCGCGATGCGCGTTGTCGGCTATACTCTGGCTTGTGGGCTCTGCCTCCCATTGGGCGGATGCGCCGGCATGGGTACATGGGTACGGCCTGGCCGGAAGCACGATGCAGCTTCGTAAGGTAAGGTGGCAGGGACAAGGTTGGTTCGAAAGCACGAAAGGAACTCGGCATGGTCCGTTCCCCATTCCGTTCAGCGGCGACCACGGCAATTGGCGCCCTGGCGATCGCGAGCGTCGCAACGGCCGGCGCCTCCGCGCAGCAAGCCTCGGGCGTAGTCACGGCGACATGTAACGTCATGGGCACGCCGGCGCAGCTTTACGCGCAATACGAAGTGTATGGCGATTACACAGTGTTCCAGGATCGCGTGTCTCGTCAATTCCAAGACATTGTTGGTTCAGGCTACACCAATACACATTGGCAAGGTTACGTCGACACGCAATTTGGCCGTTACAACTTGTCGGGTGAAAATAACTTCATCGACGCCATACCGGCTGGTGGGTATTACTCACAGAAGGTCACTTATGAAGTGATCAGCACGGGACAGAACACTTTTATGTTTAAGGATTTCTTCAATGACGGGCAACCTGTGATCCCTTGTCAAATCACAGGGATGCAGTAGCGCCTGCCCGGCGTTGATTAGGGTTGCGCGGGCTCGGGTGGGCTGAGCATGTTGGCTCACTCGGCCGGCCTCCCGCGCCGGTCGCCTCCCCGCAGCGTCGTCAGGCCGGCTGTCGCCGGTCGCCTCCCCGCAGCGTCGTCAGGCCGGCTGTCGCCGGCCGGCCCCACACCCAAACGTGACCTGTTTCACGCCGGTTGTGGCTTTGTGCCGCCGGTCGCCCACGGTTAGGCTTGGCCATGGTTTGGTGAGTGAACGCCTTGGACATTAGCACGCCCTGCGGATCGGATTCCGCTCCCATGATCGAGCCCCTCATCGACCCGTTTGGGCGGGCGATTTCGTATCTGCGGCTGTCGGTGACGGACCGGTGCGATTTGCGCTGTACGTATTGCATGGCCGAGGACATGACCTTTCTGCCCAAGGCCGAGGTTTTGTCGCTGGAAGAACTGGCGCGTCTCGCGCGGGCGTTCATCCGCCGCGGCGTGCGCAAAATTCGCCTGACGGGGGGGGAACCATTGGTGCGCCGCGGGATCATGACGCTGATCGACGAGTTGGGCGCTGCGGTGACGTCCGGCGAACTCGACGAACTCACGCTGACCACCAACGCAACGCAGCTGAGCCGGTTTGCGGACGGGTTGGCGCGCGCCGGCGTCCAACGCATCAATGTCTCGCTCGACAGTTTGAGACCGGACGTGTTTGCGCGGGTCACGCGCAATGGCGACCTGGCCCAAGTGTTGGATGGCCTGACCGCCGCTCAGGCGGCCGGGCTCAAGATCAAGCTCAATGTCGTCGCGTTGAAACACGACAATGTCGACGAGATCCCGGACATCGTCGCTTGGGCCCATGAACGGGCGATGGATGTGACGCTGATTGAGGTGATGCCCCTGGGCGATGTCTCCACGGATCGGTTAGATCAGTTCATGCCGCTGTCGCTCGTCCGCGACCAATTGGAGCAGCGCTGGACGCTAACGCCGATCGACCATGTCACAGGCGGGCCGTCGCGCTATGTGCGGGTGGACGAGACGGGCGGGCGGTTGGGCTTCATCACGCCGCTGACCAACAATTTCTGCGCCGGCTGCAACCGCGTGCGCGTGACCTGCACAGGCCAGATCTACATGTGTTTGGGCCAGAGCGACCGGGGCGACTTGCGCGCAGCCTTGCGCGCCAGCGATCATGACGCTGTGCTGGACGCAGCGATTGAGGAGGCGATTGGCCGTAAGCCTGAACGCCATGACTTTGAAACCAGCCTGTTCGCCGGCGCGAGACCCGTGGCGCGGCACATGTCGGTGACGGGCGGCTGAACGGGTTGGTGATGCGATTGATCTTCCTCGGCAGGCTTCGCGACGTGGCGCAGTGCGGTGAGATGAGCGTTGATCTCCCTCCCGACGTGGTCACCGGCGAGGACCTGATCACATGGCTGAGCGCGCGCGAACCGCAGCTCGGGGCGGCCCTCACCTCGCGCGAGGTGCGTATCGCCATCGACCACACCCTTGCTGCGCGCAATGACGCTGTCGCCTCGGCCCACGAGGTGGCGTTCATGCCGCCGTTCAGCGGCGGGTGAGCTGTGGGCGTGCGTGTGCAAACCGAACCGATTGACGCGGGCGCGGAGCTTTCGCACTTCCTTGCAGGATTGGACGGCGCGCGCGCGGGCGGCGTGGCGAGCTTCACCGGCGTGGTGCGGGACGTAACTGGCGGGGCGCACGTCGCGGCTCTGGAGCTTGAACACTATCCCGGCCTGACCGAGCCGGTGATCAGCTCCTTTGTGGATCAAGCGTGCGCGCGCTTTGGCCTTGTGGGCGCCCATGTGATCCATCGGGTTGGGCGTATGACGCCGAGCGAGGCCATCGTTTTCGTCGCCGCAGCTGCGGCCCACCGGCGCGCAGCCTTCCAAGGCGCTGAATTTCTCATGGACTATCTGAAGTCGCGAGCGCCACTGTGGAAGCGGGAGTTTGGACCCGACGGCGCGCGTTGGATCGAGCCGCGCGACGACGATCACCGCGCGCGGCATGACTGGGAGGCTGGCTAATGGCAGGCATTGACGAGCAGTTGCATTTCACCCCGGTGAAGATCGCGATTTTGACGGTGTCCGACACACGCACCATGGAGACCGATACCTCAGGCCAGACGCTGGCCGATCGGGTGACCGGGGCCGGGCACAGTCTGGCGGATCGCAAGATCGTTCCTGACCACCGCGGTGTGATCGAAACGGTCTTGCGCGAATGGATCATGGACGATGGGGTTGATGTGATCATTTCCACCGGCGGTACGGGGCTGACCGGCCGCGATGTGACGGTGGAAGCCCACCACGCCGTCTATGACAAAGAGATTTCAGGCTTTTCGGTGTTGTTCCACACGGTGAGCCATCGCCAAATCGGTTTGTCGACCATGCAATCCAGAGCCACGGCTGGACTGGCTAAGGGGACGGTGTTGTTTGCACTGCCCGGCTCGACCGGGGCAGTGAAGGACGGTTGGGACGAGATCATCCGCTTCCAGCTCGATTCGCGCTATCGCCCCTGCAATCTGGTTGAGATCATGCCGCGATTTCTTGAGGCTGAGGATGCTGCGCCGGCCGACGCGATCGACGCAACCGATGCGGCCCGCAAATGAGCACGCGCGATGATGGCGCCACCGCGCCGGCGCGCCTGACACACCTGGATGCTGATGGCCGCGCGCGCATGGTTGATGTGTCGGCCAAGCCAGTGACAACGCGCACCGCGGTGGCCAGCGGCCGGGTGGCGATGCAGGCGCAGACGCTCGCGCTGGCGCTGTCGGGCGAAGCGGCGAAGGGGGATGTGCGCGCGACGGCCGAGCTCGCTGGCGTGATGGCGGCCAAACGCACGGCCGATCTCATTCCGCTGTGTCACCCTCTCGCGCTGACATCGGTCAAAGTGAGCGTGGCGCCCGCGCCCGACGACGCGCCGGCCCTTGTCGCCACCGCTGCGGTGAAAACAACGGGGCCAACGGGCGTGGAGATGGAAGCCCTCACCGCGGTGACGGTCGCATGCCTGACCATTTACGACATGCTTAAGGCCGCCGATCGGGCCATGGTGATTGGGGAGGTTGCGCTCGAAGAAAAAACCGGCGGCGTTTCGGGCGACTACGCTCGCGGCGGGTAGTGCGAATCCCACGCCGTTTGGCGTCGGCTCGCCCTTGCGAACGCCCAAAAAACGCGCCGGCTCTTGGGGACGGCGCCGTTTCAGGGATCAATACGTGCAGGGATGCTGGTTGCGGGGGCAGGATTTGAACCTGCGACCTTCAGGTTATGAGCCTGACGAGCTACCGGGCTGCTCCACCCCGCGCCAAGGAGCCTGCACATAGCGATCCCGCACGATCAGTGCAAGGCCATCGCTGGGTGAGCGCATGGGCCAACAGTGTAAAGGAGACCAACATGTTCGTGCGAGCGGACCTGGCGGCGACCTACTCTCCCGTGGCTTGAGCCAAAGTACCATCGGCGC
>CAZADA010000141.1:0-6068 GCA_964483775.1 uncultured Caulobacterales bacterium | reverse complement strand
GTCGATCTTCTCGCCGGCAAGCTCGGAGACCACCGCCTGCACACGGCTGCCACGCATGCCGACACAGGCGCCGACGGGGTCGATTGAGCTGTCGTTGGAGCGCACCGCAATTTTCGCGCGGCTGCCTGGGTCGCGGGCGACAAACGGGATCTCGATGACGCCTTCGTACACCTCGGGCACCTCTTGGGCGAACAGGGCGGCCATGAATTTCGGCGCGGCGCGCGACAGGAAGATCTGATGGCCGCGAGGTTCGCGACGCACGTCTGAGATGAAGGCGCGCACGCGATCACCGTTTTGGAAGTTCTCGCGCGGAATGGTCTCGGACCGACGAACAACGCCTTCTGCACGGCCGAGATCGACGATCACATTGCCGTATTCGACACGTTTGACGATGCCATTGATGATTTCCCCGACACGGTCTTTGTAGTCTTCGTACTGACGATCGCGCTCGGCGTCTCGCAGGCGTTGGGTGACCACTTGCTTGCCGGCTTGGGAGACGACGCGTCCGAACTCGAACAGGGGCAAGGCCTCTGTGAACACCGTGCCGATTTCGGCCGCCGGATCGAGTTTCTTCGCTTCGGCCAGCGTTAGCTCGGCGGACTGGTTTTCAAGTTCGTCGGCCTCGACCACCGTGACGCGCTTTTGCAGGTCGATTTCGCCGGTCTGCGAATCGATGGTCGCCTTGATGTCGAGGTCTGCGCCGTATTTGGCGCGGGCGGCCTTTTGGATCGCTTCTTCGATGGATTCGATCACAAGGTTTGGCGCGATGCCCTTTTCTTCCGCCACAGCTTTGGCGATCTGGAGCAATTCCAGCTTGTTGGCGCTGATCCCCACAGCCATCAGTCGTTCTCCTTTACGCGATCTTGGGTCTGCCTTGCGGCTTGGTCGTCATGTTGGGGCGGTTCGTCCAGCTCGCGCTCAACATCCTCGCCCAATGTATCTTCGGTGTGCGCCGCGCCACGTCGCAGGCTCTCGGCGATCAACGCGTCGGTCAGCACCAAGCGCGCGTCGGTGATGCGGTCAAATGGAATGGCCAGGGTGACCTCTTCGTCGGGCGGGTCCAGCAACACATGGTCGTCTTCGAAACCCGCCAAAACGCCGGCGAAGCGGCGACGGCCCTCAATGGCGAGATCCAGTTCGATCTTGACGTCAAAACCATCCCAGCGCGCAAAGTGGGCCGCCTTGGTCAACGGACGATCGATGCCCGGCGAGGAGACCTCCAAATCCCATTGACCTTCGAACGGGTCTTCGACATCGAGCACAGCCGACACGGCGCGTGATAACGCCGCGCAATCCTCTACGCCCATGCCGCCATCCGCGCGCTCGGCCATGATCTGTAGGCGCTTGCGTTGGGATCCGCCCTGCACGCGCAGGCGCACGACCTCGTAGCCAAGATCGGCGGCGGCGGGCGCGACGGCGTTGAGGATGCGCTCTTCCAAGGGCGTTTTGGTTTGCACGCGATCTCCAGGGGTTAGACAATAAAAAAGCGGCCTCCCGTGGGAGCCGCTCGAACAGGCCAAAGCCAAATCAGCGATTTGCATTAGTCATAGTGGATGTCGCCGAGCTTCGCAAGGGTGGTGGGTCTGGGGATGGCGGCTTGGTCGGTGTGATGCATGATCCTAGCGTGTGGACAACGCTAAGCGACTGGGGGCGGGTCGCGCTGTGGTTGGCTTGGTGGCGTGCGTGTTGTTGAGACCGCAACGCCTGCCGAGGCGGCCATGATCAAGACGATGGCGATCGCCTGGTTGATGGTCGGCCATTCGTGGAGGATGACGGCGCCGCTTGCCGCCGCGATGGCCGGTTCGCAACTCATGAACACGCCGAAGGCGCCGCGGGGGATGCGGGTGAGGGCGAACATCTCGAGGGAATACGGAATTACGGTGGAGAGGAGCGCGATGGCGAGACCAAGGGGGATCAGCGCCCAAGCAAACAGTTCTGGACCCATGTGAATGACGCCTGGCGGGGCGGCGACCAGCGCGGCGATCACTGCGCCCAAAGCGACCGCGTTGCCTCCGTGTTCGTCGCCGGCGTGTTGACCGAACACAATGTAAAGCGCCCAAAACCCGCCTGCGATCAATGCGTAGGCTGCGCCGAGCAGGTCCACGCCGGCCAGGCCTGAGAGGGGCGAAACGAGGATCAATCCGGCAAGGGCGAGGCCGACCCAAATCAAATCGGTGCGCTTGTGTGATGACACGACGGCGACGAGCATCGGCCCGGTGAATTCCAAGGCCACGGCGACGCCCAAAGGCACGGTCTGCAACGACATGTAGAAGAAGAAATTCATGCCCCCAAGGCTGACGCCATAGCCAAAGAGCGGGCCCCAGGGGCGTCGCCAGCGCCAGTTGCGCCAGGGGCGCATCACCAACACCAAGGTTAGCGCGCCAAACACCAAACGCAGCGAGATTGCGCCCTGCGGGCCGATGACGGGAAACAGCGATTTGGCTATGGCTGCGCCGACTTGGATGGACGCCATGGCGATCAACAAAGCCGCAAACGGCGTCCAGCGCTTCGCCATGGTTGTGTCCTTCCCCCCTGCGCGGCGATCCTCGCGGAGCGCCCAGTCGAGATTGACCCATCGGCGCGAAGGCGTCATCGATAGCCCACAGCACGGTCGGCGGCTCGAGGGTTACGGAGCGATCCCATGCGCTTGTTTGTGTCGTTAACCTCGCCCTATGCGCGGATGTGCCGGGCGGTGGTGATCGAAAAGGATCTGGGCGATCAGGTCGAGGAGATTGTGGTCAATCCCTATGAGGATCCCGCCGAACTGTTGGCGGTCAGTCCGGCCGGTACGGTGCCGGCGCTCGCGCGCGATGATGACGGCGCGCCGATCGCGGACAGTCGATTGATTTGCTCATGGCTTGATCATTTGCCGTCATCGCGTCCTGCTTTGTTGCCTGAGGGCGGGCCCGAGCGCATGACCGCGCGGTTGAGCGAGGCGCTCGCCCAGTCACTGACCGACAAGTCGGTCGCCATGACGATGGAAAAGCGTCGCCCGGCGGAGCGCCAGCACGCGCCCTATCTTGCGCGCTTGCAGGAGCAGGCGTTGCGGCTTGTTGGGGCGGCGGCGCCTTATGCGGGCTCTGCTGAGGCGCCGAGCACGATCAGCACGCTGGCGATCGCCTGTGCGCTGGGCCATCTGGATCTTCGTCATGCTGAGTTGGATTGGCGCGCGGACAACGCAGCGCTCGGCGCCTGGTTCGAGGGCTTTTGCGCTCGCGAGAGTATGGCGCGGACCACGCCGCGAGATCCGGCATGATTGCGCGCTCATCGCCATTGCGGTTTGTGGACCTCCCACCGGTGTGGCTGGTGGTTCTGATGACCGCCGTCGCGTTGTGGGGCGCTGTGTACCCTGGCGCGCGTTTGGACGCCGCATCGCCGCTCCTCGCCGAGGTGTTCGACGTGGTCGGCTATGCGGTCATGGTCGGCGGCGTTGCGTTGATGGCGTGGGCTGGTTGGACGATGATGCGCGCGCGCACCCCGGTATTACCCCGCAAGGGCCCGCGGGTGCTGGTGACAGGGGGGCCGTTTCAGTTTTCCCGCAACCCGATCTATCTTGGTGAATCGCTGGTGCTTTTGGGGTGGATCATGGTGGTCGGCTCCATTGTGGGCGTGGTGGCGTTGCCGATTTTCATGGGCGTGATCCGGTTTCGTTTTATCGCAGCCGAAGAAGAGGCGCTCGCCGAGGCGTTTGCCGAGGACTTTGCTGATTGGCGGGCCAAGGTGCGGCGCTGGATTTGATGACCGATCCAGGCTAGCTGATGAGCGAGTTAAAGGAGGACGGCCATGACAATCTCTGTTGGCGCAAAGCTGCCTGACGCGACGTTTTTCACCATGACGCCCGAGGGTCCCACACAGGTGTCGACCGACGAGGTGTTCAGCGGCAAGACCGTTGCGCTGTTCGCTGTACCTGGCGCGTTTACGCCGACCTGCACGGCCCAGCACATGCCGAGCTTTGTGGCCAACGCCGACGCCATCAAAGCCAAGGGCGTGGATGAGATCGCGTGTACGTCGGTGAATGATATCTTCGCCCAGACGGCTTGGGCCAAATCGCAAAACGCGGACGGAGCCGTCACGATGCTGGCTGATCCCGATGCAACGTTCGCCACGGCTTTGGGGCTGACCTTTGACGGCTCGGGGTTTGGCCTTGGGATTCGCTCTCAGCGCTATTCCATGTTGGTGCGCGACGGCGTCGTTGAGGTGTTGAACGTTGAAGACAACCCCGGCGCCATGGACGTGTCGGACGGCGCCACGTTGCTCGGCGCGCTGGCGCCGGCGTAGCGCGTCTGTTTTCGCGCTGGCCATCAGGTTGGCGAGCTTGTACACCCCCGCCCCCGGATTGGCGAGGTAGTGGGAGCTGGCGGGCATGGCGCGCAAACGCAAAGGCTTGGACGTTCATGGCTGGCTTGTCTTGGACAAGCCAGCGGACATGACGTCGAACCAGGCTCTTGGCGCTGTCAAACGTTTGTACACGCCGAAAAAGGCGGGACATGCCGGCACGTTGGACCCCATGGCGACCGGCGTGCTTCCCATTGCGTTCGGCGAGGCCACAAAGACCGTTGGTTTCGCCATGGAAGGCGCCAAGACCTATCGCTTCACCATCCGCTGGGGACAGAGCACCGATACGCTCGATGCTGAGGGGGCTGTGACCGCGCAGACGGATGATCGGCCCGCGCCGGACGCGATCGCCAAGGCGTTGGCGCAGTTTGAAGGCGACATCGAGCAAGTGCCGCCGGCCTATTCGGCCATCAAAGTCGACGGCGAGAGGGCGTATGATCTCGCCCGCGCTGGGGAAACGGTGGACCTTGAACCTCGGACCATCCGTGTTGATGGACTGAGCCTGTTGGACGCGCCATCGGCCGACTTGGCCGTGTTGGAGATGCGTTGCGGCAAGGGGGCTTATGTGCGGGCCTTGGCTCGCGATTTGGCGGCTGCGTTGGGGGTTGAGGGCCATGTCGCCGCGCTGAGGCGCACGCAAGTTGGGCCGTTTTGCGAGGCTGATGCTTTTGCTCTTGAAAACTTGCGAAAAATCGGAGACACAGCCGAATTGGCGGAGGCCATTCTGCCTGTTGAGGCTGCGCTGGACGACATCCCGGCCGTCGATATCACAGCTGAAGACGCCGCTCGCTTGAAGCAAGGTCGAGAAATCGTGCTGCTTCCGCACTTAGCCGATATGGTGCGTGCGCGACGGAAGCCACGCGTGGTCAACGGCGAAGACGCTTCGCGCGTCGTGCTGGCCACTCATGGCGACATCGCCATTGCGCTTGGTGAGGTGCGGGCTGGGCGATTGCGGCCCTTGCGCGTGTTTCAAATGTGACGTGGAGAGTTTGATGTCGATTACTGTCGAGCGCAAATCAGAACTGATCAAAGAATTCGCCAACAGCGACGGCGATACGGGCTCACCCGAAGTGCAGGTTGCGATCCTAACGGAACGGATCGTCAAACTGACCGAGCACTTTAAGGAGCATAAGAAGGACAATCACTCCCGGCGGGGCCTCCTTAAGATGGTCTCTACCCGGCGGCGGTTGCTGGACTATGTCAAAGCCCGCGATGAAGGGCGCTACAAAGCGCTGATTGAGCGGTTGGGCTTGCGCCGTTAGCAACCTCAATTGCCGTGTGTTCCAGGGCGGATGGGCCGCTCTGGCAATGGTCTCGTGGGGATGGGCCCTGCGGGACACGTCCGCATAGGAACTCTATATGTTTGATATTCATACCGAAAGCCTGGAATGGGCTGGCCGAACCCTCACCCTCGAGACCGGCCGAATGGCCCGCCAGGCCGACGGCGCTGTGCTCGCAACCTATGGCGAGACCACAGTTCTGGCCACGGCCGTGGCCGCCAAGTCCGCCAGAGAGGGCGTGGACTTTTTCCCCCTCACGGTGAACTACCAAGAGAAGTACTACGCCGCCGGTCGCATTCCGGGGGGCTATTTCAAGCGCGAAGGTCGGCCGACCGAGAAAGAAACGCTGGTTTCGCGGCTGATCGACCGTCCCATTCGTCCCTTGTTCGCCAAGGGGTTTCGCAATGAAACCCAGGTGATCATCACGGTGCTCTCGGCGGATTCGGAAAACGA
>CAZADA010000140.1:0-6174 GCA_964483775.1 uncultured Caulobacterales bacterium | reverse complement strand
TCGAGGGACCGTGAGCGGAGCTCGCGTAAGCTCGAGAACGGCTCGTGCATGCGGCGCAGGCCAGAGCACAGAAACCACGTCTGGGCTTATGACTTCGTCCAGGACAGAACCCACGACGGACAAGCGTTCCGCATGCTCACCCTGATCGATGAGTACAGCCGGGAGTGTCTGGCCATCAAAGTGGAGCGGCGCTTGCGCTCAGACGATGTCTTGCACCTGGTCGCCGACACCATGACGACCCATGGTCCGCCCCAATAGATCCGTTCCGACAATGGCCCCGAGTTTATCGCCAAGGCTTTGCGGGCTTGGTTTGAGCGGGTTGGCGTGCAAACGCTCTTTATCGAGCCCGGCAGCCCCTGGGAGAACGGCTATAACGAGAGCTTCAACGGGAAGCTGAAGGACGAACTCCTAAACGGCGAGATCGTCTACACGCTTAGGAAGGCGCAAATCCTCATCGAAGACTGGCGCAAGCATTACAACACCGCCCGCCCGCACAGCGCTCTGGGCTATCGGCCCCCAGCCCCGGACACCAAAACACACTTTCCAAACCTGACGCTCGACGTTACGTGAAAACTGGCCGCGATATCGGGGGCAGGTCACGCGTGCGGTGTCCAGTGTTGTAAAGACCGACGGCAAAACCACAAACACGTCCAATAGTAAGGTCGACAGCAGAGAGCTTAAAGGCATGCCCTGTGATTAAGCGCATCCTCACTCGCGAGTATGCGATCTATGGACAACCGCAATCCATCTGGTCCTTGATTTTTGAGCCTCTCATAGGACGCCTTTGCCTCATTTGAACGACAGAGTTCCGAAGGCGTGTCGTACCATCCGAGCGGTAGGCTCTTGTTCGCCTGGAAAATGGTATCCCAGTCCGCCTCAGGCCCTTCGGTCCTCAAGAACTGCTCAACCCGCGAAATTTCAGAATTGAGCGCTTGTTGAAATTCAGGATCGTCCTCAGGAAAACACGACTTTGCCACAACATAGCTAAAAGCCAGTTGGATATAGTTACAGTAGGCGCTACCGTGTGTGTCTTCTTGGCCCGCCGCCGATGTGCTGTTCAGACAAAGACTGATAGAGAAAATTGGCAGTATGACATATCGCTTTAACACAAAAACCTCCTATCGCCCTCTACGAGGAACATCCGTAAACGACTCTGATCAAAATTAGTAAGAGTGATGAAAGTGCCTTACCGTGCTCCAGAATTGTTAAAACCGAAGCGATTATTACAGAAGGAACTGGTTTCGTCGATGGTTCAAATTGTTTTACTGTTTTGAAGGAGCTTGAAAAAAAAGCCCCCTTACAATCTGTAGAGAATCTTAAATTGCAACCAGACGGTTATGCACTTGTGGATGGAGGGGCCATGACACGGCCTCGCAACATGGATCCTACCGTAAATACAATTGATATGAGGTATGATTATTTTCGATCCAAGCTTCTTAAAGTAACTTCTGAGAAAAAAGTTCATTGTGCAACTTTGGCTGGCCCAGCCTAATCAGTAATGCTCCTGTATAGTTAAAATAACGGAGCGCCTCACGGTTCGGGCGGCGTCCAGTCTTCGTCCACTTGGATCGACAGCAAATAGGCGATCATTTCATCCGTCTCGTCGGGGCTGAACTGAAACTGTGGCATATCCGGATGGCCCAGATGAATGCCGTTGCGAAAGTCCTCAGCCAGAGCCTCAGCGTCGTAGCCCATCAACACCACCCGCAAAGGCGGCGCATCCGGACGCGGACTGCCGCCCGTCGAGGCATCGGTGTGGCACACCAAACAGTGACGCTCGATGATCATCCGTCCGTCTTCAAGAAACGCCTCATCCAGCGCAAAGACATCGTCTTCGGCGGCCTCGCCTGACGCCGCATCCCCGGCGGTCTCATGGGAATCCTCCTCGGAGGCCGGCTGCGAACCGCACGCGGCCAACGCCGCCAACGCGGCAAACCCTAAAACTGCGAATGTACGGTGTCGTGGCATTGCCTGTCCTTGCTGTGCTGCTCCGGCAAGAGGACCTATGTTACTCGGTTCCCGTCCACCGCGCCAAGGGCGCCTTGCCTCACATTGCGTGACACCGCCCGTCGACCCGGCTACACAGCGACAACGATCAAATGAGAGCAGTCCGTGATTGAGTATCACCGGGGCGACTTGCCCGACACCATCACCTTTCAAGGCGCCGTCGCCGTCGACACGGAGGCCATGGGGCTGAATCCGGTCCGTGACGCCTTGTGCGTCGTCCAGCTCTCGGCTGGCGATGGCAGCGCCCATGTCGTCCAACTCGACCGCGCCGGCGGTTACGGCTGCCCGGTCCTGAAGGCGGTGTTGGCCGACCCCGAGCTTGAGAAGATCTTCCACTATGCGCGCTTCGACGTGGCGATGATCATGAAAGATCTCGGCGTGCTCACCGGGCCGCTGTATTGCACCAAAATCGCCTCGAAATTGGCGCGCACCTACACCGACCGCCATGGACTGAAAGACCTTATCCGTGAGTTGGTTGGGGCCGATTTGTCCAAACAGCAGCAGAGCTCGGATTGGGGTGCTCAGACGCTCAGCGACGCCCAATTGTCGTATGCGGCCTCGGATGTGCTGCATTTGCATGCGGCCCGTGATAAACTAAATGCGATGTTGGCCAGAGAGGGTCGCACGGAACTGGCCAAGGCCTGTTTCGCCTTTCTGCCCACTCGCGCGGCCTTAGATCTAGCAGGTTGGCAAGATGTCGACATTTTCGCCCACTCCTGAAGGGGCCCAACCCGGCTTTGATGGATTGTCTCCCGCCGGACGCGCGGGCCTGCAGGCCATGCAAGCGCCGCCCCCGGCCCCCGTCGATGACGAGGACCATGCCGGCATGCGACCGCGCAAAGCGTTGAGCCTACGCCAAGCGCGCCGGCACCAACGCCGCGTGCGCGGCATGCGTCGTGTGTTGGCGGCCTGCATGGGCGTTCAACTTGCGTTGGTCATCGGGTTTGGCGTGGTCAATTCCATTGAGCCAGGGGCTGCGTTCGCCGACAGCCCGCCGCTGCCCGAAGAGGCTGTGCGCATGGTCAATCCGCGCTTTACCGGCCGAGACGCAGGCGGGTCGCCCTATGTGATCGTCGCCGATGCAGCCGAGCGTCGCAGCACCGACCCGCAGCGTTTAGAATTGACCAATCCCAGGATGACGGTGGTGACCAACGGCCGCCAGTCGTTTGACGTGGTCGCCACGCGGGGCGTGTTCGCCCGTGAACGCGCCATTCTTGAGCTCACCGGCGATGTGTGCATGAAGACCATCAGCCTTGACGCCCCTGAGATCGACGAGCGCGGCTGCTTGGAGAGCTTCCGCGATCCGTTAGGCCATAAAAGCGGTTACGCCTTCCAGACATCGCGCGCGCGGGTCTTCATCAATTCCGGTCGCGCCGAAGGCAACGCGCCCATTGATGGAAGCGGCCCCATGGGCAAAATCTCGGCCCAAGGCTTTGCCGTGTATCGCGACGAACGCCGGGTCGAGTTCACCGGCGGCGACGAGCTGCGCGTCGTCGGCCGCATCAATCAACCGCCCAAACTGTCCGCCCCGCCCCTTGCCGAAGGCGCCGAGGCGACTGGTGATGGCGAGGAGACAGGTACGCCTGATGGTGCACAACCCTCACAAATGTGAGACACATGAGGTGTAAAGCTCAGGCACGGCTAAAGGGACGCAGATCGCCATGAGAATGCTCATCGCTGGGGTGTTGATGTTGGGGCTAACCTCCCCTGCCTTGGCGCAAATCGGCCAGGGCGGCGGGCCGATCGACATCACCGCCAAACGCTCGGAACTTTTAGAGACTGAGGGCATCTGGCGCTGGTATGGCGACGTGCGCGTGACCCAAGGCGGCTCGCAATTGCTGGCCCAGCAAATGGACGTGTTCTTGTCGATCGGCCCCGATGGCCAGGTCGGCGACATCCAACGCATCGAAGCCGAAGGCGAAGTGGCCTACATCACCGAGACCGACATTGGCCGAGCTGACCGCGGCGTGTATCGCGCGGAGAACGGCCTCATCGAACTCATCGGCAACATCTCGGTGCGCCGCGGTCCCCCGCCGGGCAACACCTTCACGTGCGGCAAATTGTTTTACGATCCCAACGGTGTCCAAACCGTGCGGTGTGAGTCCGATCCTGAAGCTGAATTTGGCGGTCGGGTCTCAGCCTCGTTCACCACCACGCCCGCCGCCGACGACACCGAACGCTAGCCCACAAGACGACTTTCCCACCCCGCATTCCCAGCCTAGGCTGACCGCGTCAGTTGAAAGGACGCCTATGGCCCGACTATCTGCTCAAACGGCGACCGCCTCAGTCGTCAAGCCGCCCTTTGTCGGCCTGAAGGCTGAGGGCATTGGCAAGTCCTACCGCGGCCGTCAGGTCGTCAAGAACGTCAACCTCACCCTGCAACGCGGTGAGGTGGTCGGCCTGCTTGGCCCCAACGGCGCTGGCAAAACCACCTGTTTTTACATGATCACCGGCCTGGTTTCGGTCGATTTTGGCCGCATCATGTTGGACGGCGAAGACATCACGCGCTTTCCCATGTACCAGCGCGCGCGGCTCGGTGTCGGCTATTTGCCCCAGGAACCTTCGGTGTTTCGCGGCCTGACCGTTGAGCAAAACATCATGTCGGTGGTCGAACTGGTGGAGCGCAATCGCAGCGCACGCCGCCATATCGTCGACGGACTGCTGGGCGAACTCAACATCGAGCACATCCGCACCTCCCCGGCCATCGCCTTGTCGGGGGGCGAACGCCGGCGTGTCGAGATCGCCCGCGCGCTCGCCACCGGCCCCGCCTTCATCTTGCTCGACGAACCGTTCGCGGGTGTCGATCCTTTGGCGGTAAATGACATTCGTGAACTGATTATTTACTTGAAGAAGCGTGAAATCGGCGTGCTGATCACGGACCACAATGTTCGAGAAACCCTCGAGATTGTGGACCGCGCCTCAATCCTTTTCGAAGGCGAGGTGTTGTATGAAGGCGATCCTTCCTCGGTGCGCGACCATCCGGACGTGCGCCGGGTCTACCTGGGAGACAGCTTCCAGTAAGAACGGAGAACGGCGTGGCGCTGGGACAACGATTGGAGCTCAAGCAGGGTCAATCCCTTGTGATGACCCCGCAATTGCAGCAGGCGATCAAACTGCTGCAGTTCTCCAATCTGGAATTGGCGGAGTTCGTTGACGCCGAATTGGAGCGCAACCCACTGCTGGCCCGCGAAGAGGGCGAACCATCCACCGCCCCAGAAACCGGCGATACGCCCGAGCGCAGCGCAACCGATGACGCCAGCGCAAGCGACTACGGCGAATTGTCGATCAACGACGCGGGCCCCACCGATGGCGCCGACACCGCCCTCGACGCTGATTACGAGAGCCTCAACCCTGACGCCGTCCCTGGCACGTCTGACGCCGCCGCGGGTCCGTCCGTCGGATCCGATTGGCGCACGTCCAGCTCAAGCGGCGCCAACACGGGCGGAGACGACACCCCCTCCGCACTCGACTTTGCAACCGCCAACAAAAGCCTGCGCGACCACCTGACCGAGCAGCTGGCCATCACGCCCGCGCCAGCCGGCTTGCGTCTGGTGAGCGCCGCCTTGATCGAGGCGGTCGATGATGACGGCTATCTGCGGGCCGACATTGACGAGCTCGCTGAGCGGCTTGGCGCCAACACCATCGACGTCGAAGCCGCGCTCACCATTGTCCAGAGCTTTGATCCTCCCGGCGTGATGGCGCGAACGGTGCCCGAATGCCTGGCGTTGCAGCTCAAGGACCGCAACCGCCTCGACCCAGCCATGCGAGCCTTGCTCGACAATCTCGAATTGCTAGCGGCCCACGACTACAAGCGCCTGCGCTCATTGTGCGGAGTTGATGACGAAGACCTGCGGCAGATGATTGTCGAACTGCGCGCCCTCACCCCAAAGCCAGGGCTGAGCTTTGGCGACAGCACCGCCGCGAGCGTGGAACCCGACGTCTATGTCCGCCAAACCCCGACAGGCGGCTGGGCGGTGGAGCTGAACACCGAAACGCTGCCCCGCGTGTTGGTCGATTCCACCTATTATGCCGAAATCAATGCGGCTGCGCGCTCGGACAATGAAAAAGACTTCATCACCGAGTGTCATCAGACCGCCAATTGGTTGGTGCGCAGCCTGGACCAACGCGCGCGCACGATCTTGAAAGTCGCCTCGGAGATTGTCCGCC
>CAZADA010000139.1:0-6481 GCA_964483775.1 uncultured Caulobacterales bacterium | reverse complement strand
ATGTGGGACACGATGTCTGCGGTGGTGAAGATCTTGGTGGCCCGGCCGTGCCCGTCGGGGTGCAGAAAGGCGTCTTGCTGGCCGGGCGTGTTGTAGTGGCTCAGATAGCCCTCGGGCGTGTAGGTGTATTGCGTTGCAAATGTACGCCCGTCGATGGTCAGGGTCTCGTTGGTCAGCCGGTCGGCGTTGTCATAGGCGTAGGTCCAGTTGGATGGCCCGCGCAGCACGCCAATAACATTGCCGTTGGCGTCGTGGCTGACATCAATATCATCAGTGCCGCTGGGATAGTTCACAAAGGTCAATCGTCCGAGCCCGTCATAGCTGTTGGCGATGCGATCGGCCGCCGGCAAACTGGACACGTTGGCGACACACGCCGCGCCGGCTGGCTGGCCTTTGGCTGTGCCCGTCACCTCGCCCGCATCATTGTAGACAAACAGCTGTGAGCCGGTTTCCGGCACATGGTGACGGCAAACCCGGAAGCGACTGTCATAGGCCCAGCTCTGGGTTTGATCCACGCTGTGACCGCCCGACGAGCCATACTGACGCGCGGTCAGCATGTTGCCCCAGATGTCATAAGTCATTTGCGTGGTCACGCCTTCGGGCTGGGCGATGGTCACCGGCGCGCCGTCTTCAGGCGAGCCATAGCCCGACAAGGTTGTGGTGGTGGTGTTGCCCTCCGCATCGGTCACGGCGACGCGATTGTTGGACAGATACGCCGTTGTGGTGGTTGCGAACGGGCTGACGTTCTCGCGGGTTTGCGTCACCCTACCGAGCGCGTCATAGGTGGTGTCCACCCCCGTCGTCGGATTGGCGGACGTTGAGGGGAAGGACGTAAACGTCACCCGGCCCAGAGCGTCATAGTCGGTGGCTGTGTAGATCGACCCCCCGCCATTGGCGATCGCCTCTTGGCGCACCGACGTGGCTCGCAGGAGGCCATCGTAACTGGTCGTCGTCCGCAGCGACCCCGTTGTCGCCGTTTGCGTCACGCCCGAACCCAGCCCCGTATAGCCGATGGACGTATCCGCATTGGGGCTCGGCCGGTCGATGCTGGTGACCCACCCCACCGCGTTGTATTGATACGTCGTGGTGAAGCCGCGCGCATTGGTCTCGCTGGTCACCCAACCATTGTCGTCCACCACACGCGCCAAGGGTAAGCCGTCGGGACGAGTGACGGCTTGCGGCAGGCCGCGCTTGTAGTTCGCAAAGGACGTGCGTCGTTTGGTTCCCGCACCGTTGTCGACCCATTGGTCCACCCAGGCGACGGTCCCGTCACCGCTGTTGTAGCCAACAGCCATGGCGCGTACGCCCAAGCTATCGAAGGTGATGGGCTGACCGACCGCGTTGAACGTGTAGGCCGCCATGGTTGTGCCGTTCGAGGCCATGGTGGCGGGCAAGCCCAGAACCCAATCATCCAGATCGTGGACGTAGGTTGTGGACTCCGTTCGCGTCACATTGTGCGGCGAAGTGTTGATGTTGGATGAGCGCGACACGCCCGTGGGAAAACCGAAAGAATAATCTGTCGCGGCGTGGTTGGTGTTGTAACTGGTTTGGGTGGTGTAAACATCTGAGCCGCGCGTAACGATTGTCTCAGATCTGTGCCGCGGCGTCGCAAACGTGGTGCGATTAGCGTTCCACAAATACGTGTCGCCAATCGGCGCTTCAATGACATAATCATAATCAGTGGTTTGGATCGGTGTTGACGCCCCGGCTGTTGCAAACAGCTCTTCCTTCATCAACAAGCCATCGTAATCGTCTTTGCCGCGATAATGGTGATAAACCGTTTTTTGCCCCAAAGGATCAATGATTTCGGTTTCACGCGTGAATGACGTCGCGCTTTCCGCATCCTCGTAGTGATACGTCCACGTTTCTGGACCATAGCCTGGACCAGTGAGGACTTTGGACACCACCGACATGGCTTCAAAGTACTGCACTTTGGCTGGCTGTGACTGTTGAATACAGTGCTGTTTGTCAGCCAACACATCGCCGTAGAAGGAAAACCCTTGTGGGCTGTCCGGCGCCGACCGCTTAGCCGCATCGCCGCTGCGCCAAGCATGCTTGGTTTCTGACAACGTGAATGTGCCCGTCACACCATGGGGGTGGGTGACTGACACCGTGACGTCCTGTCGATCGCAATTGCCATGAGCCGGTCCGGGCTGAGCTGACATCGCGTCGGTCTGGAACGACCATGAACGGCCGTCGGGCAGAGTCACGCCGACGAGATCCTGCGGGCTGCCCCCTCCATATTGGTAGTCCCAATGACGACCATTGGCCGACACCCGCGTGACATAGT
Organism: uncultured Caulobacterales bacterium; assembly: GCA_964483775.1. Lineage (GTDB taxonomy): Bacteria > Pseudomonadota > Alphaproteobacteria > Caulobacterales > Maricaulaceae > CAZADA01. The sequence goes on along the minus strand of CAZADA010000139.1, from coordinate 4,191 downwards.
CGCCTGTGTATGTGAGGTCGATCCGGCGACCGTCACTCCCCTCAATACGGGTCAGCTTGGCGTTCGAGTCGTAGGTGTAAACAACAGTATTACCATGAACGTCGGTGACGCTGCTGGCGAAGGTGACGTTGATGCGTGTGTCGGTGTGCCAGCTTATCCAATAGCCGTCGGCACTGAACTGACCGCTATAGCCATTGCCTCCATAAAACTGTTTGGTCACGTCGAAGTGATACACATCACCATTGGGGGCGGTGACGTCGATTCCACCACCGGCGGGGCAGGACATTAACCAATAGTCAGACGTGATGCCCACAACACCTGCGGGTAAGTTAGCGCCAGTTGGATCATACAAGACATGGCGCGCGCCCTGGCCCGGAATGATCAATTGGAGACCGCTGGAATACTGCCACTCGTCAGCCGTAGCTTCGATGAACCAAGGGTCAAGACCTGGAGTGTACGAACCGCTAATAGTGTAGTCAGGAAACGAGGGTCCGGGACGCCAGTTCTGGCAAGGGATCGTTGCATGCGTGTTTGAGCCGTTGTCACCCACAATCAGTTCCAGGCGAGGGATCTCCAACACCCAGTCGCCCATGCCGTAGTGCTCGGTGGATACGCCGTGGCGTGGGCTGGCGATGGGCGTTAGACCTTGGTCGATCCGACGACGGATGGCGACCTCAAGGTGTGAATTGCCCGGCAGCGAGACATCAACGTGCTCAAACACGAGCGATCCGGTATTCGGGTCGACCTTGTCGCCCAACAGGCCATGATCCAACGCCTGCAACCGTTCATCGATCCCCTGTCGGCTGAGATGCTCAACATCGATCAACGGATCCTGCGCCCAAACCGGCGCTGCAGCCATCACGAGCAAAATTGCGCTCAAGGCGCGCTTGATTGACCAAGCCATCACGTCCCCCGACTTTTCAGTGTACGGCGTGAATTCGCGCAGTATTGCACGTCCCAATCAAGGTGCAAGAATCTCTCGCCACTCCCTAAACATCAATTCGGAAGCATTTATTGATTACTGGACTTAATTCGGCTTGACCTTCTTAAGGTACTGCACTTGAAGATGATTTTTAAAGTTCGCGCTTTGCAAGCACTTTGACCTCAAAACATTGTGATTGATAATGGATTTTTTGAGTTATCGCGAGGGCGAAGACGGCGCTCAAGAGCTGCGCGGCCATGCGCAACTCTTGGAAGCCAAAGCCTTTTAAGTCTGTTGTCGTGGTCATGGTCGGACCTTTCGCTTGGAATTGGGGTTGCTGCTGCAACCCTTGGCCCTCGCCGAGAGTGGGGGGCGCAAACGCAAGGAGGCTCCGAACGGGAGGCCCCGCTTTGGCGGGGATGCGTTGGGATGCCTTGCGCGCGCGAGGGGCGAGCGCCCCTTAGTGTGAGCGTCTACGCCGCCATGCCTTGAGCCATCGCGGTTGGCCCGCCGCGCTGGACCGCACTGGTGAGCGCTACCGAATGCACAGGCTCAAATTTGCGCTTGAACGCGTCGAGGCCCGCGGTTTCAGCCCCGCCAATGCACAAGCGCGGAACACCGATGTCGGCTAAGAGCGCGCACATCACCACGTGTTGGTATTCGGCCAGTCCGCGAACGCGCCGGGAGGTGAGCGATATGAGGCCCACCGCCATATCAGGGCGCCAGTCGGGCTGCTCCCAAACATAAAGCCCCAAAAGCTGGTCGGCGTGCTGGAAAGCGACGCCCTGCAGAGCGAGCGCCGGATTGGCGAGCAGTTCGAATGCGCGCTCATAGGGCGCGAGAAGTTCGGACAGAGGCAGGTCTTGTGTCTGGCCGCAAGCCCACGCTCTCGCCAGCATCTCGCAGCTTTCAACAGACAGCGAGAACCGCCCTGGACTTTCTCGCAAACCCTTGGAAACTCTGGGCGTCTGAGCGATTGGAGGACAAGCGCATGGTGCTGAAACTGACCTTTTCAGACCGGCTCGCCTATGCCCGCAATGGGGGCTTTAGAACCGCCGCTCTGTCCCTGCCATTCAAGGCGTTGCGGGATTGTTTGACCCCGAGTCAGAGATGGTGCCCAGAAGAGGACTCGAACCTCCACGCCCATACGGGCACCAGCACCTGAAGCTGGCGCGTCTACCAGTTCCGCCATCTGGGCAACCAGGCCGCGGGTGATACGCTCTAAAGCACACCGGGTCAATGCGCTTGCCGGCCTGGCGCGATGGAGGGCGTGGGGTGATAGACATTCGCATGGCGCAACCCGGCGATGAAGGTCTGTTCGACGCTGTCGCTGAGGACGTTTTTGACGCCGAGATCGCCCCAGCGCTGCTGCAACCGGTCTTGGCGGACGCCCGACACCATTTGTGCGTCGCCGTCGAGGACGGGCGACTGATCGGCTTTGTGTCAGACGTGCACTACGTGCATCCGGACAAGCGGCCCGAGTTGTGGATCAATGAGGTTGGCGTGGCTCCAAGCCGCCAGCAGCAGGGCGTGGGACGAGCGCTGCTTGCGTGTCTGTTTCGGCACGCACGTTGGGTTGTGTTGAGGTTTGGGCGCTGACCGAAGCCGACAATGCGCCGGCGCGGGCGCTTGATCGCGCGGCGGGGGGTGTCGAGTCCGAGGCGGTTATGGTCTCGTTCGCCTTGGGTCAGTCTGAGGCAGGCGCGTAGAACGCGCCGCATGGACCTTTGATGCGTTGCGGCCTAGATAGCCGCATACGTCGCTATTCAGTCGCTGTGCAGGGTGCGCCATGACCTCCAAGACCTTCACACTTTTCGGCGGATCGGGCTTTATCGGTCGGTACGCTGTGCGGGCGTTGTGTCAGCGTGGTTATCGGGTGCGGGTTGCGACCCGTCGCCCCCACATTGCGGGTGATCTGCGGGTCGCGGGCACGCCCGGCCAGGTGCAGCTGACCCAAGCCAATGTGCGCAACCGGGACTCGGTCATGCGCGCCGTGGAAGGCGCGGACGGGGTGGTCAATCTGGTGGGCATCCTGTTCCAGGCGGGGCCGCAGAGTTTCTCCTCGGTTCAAGCCGAGGGCGCACAACTCATCGCCGAGGAGAGTGCGCGGGCGGGGGTTGACCGCCTCGTCCATCTCTCCGCCATCGGGGCCGATGCTGATTCGGAGGCGCTGTACGCGCGCACCAAGGCTGAGGGTGAAGCGGCGGTGTTTGCCGCGTTTCCCGACGCGACCGTGTTGCGCCCATCGATCGTGTTCGGCCCCGAAGATCAGTTTTTCAACCGCTTCGCCAATATGTTCCGCTACACGCCGATCATTGCGCCGGGTTTGATCGGCGGAGGCAAGACCAAGTTTCAACCCGTTTTCGTCGGCGATGTCGCCGCCGCCATTGTCTCGGCTTTGGAAATGAACGGCGTGGCCGGTGAAGTGTATGAGCTTGGCGGGCCTCGCGTTTACACGCTCAAAGAGCTGTTTGCGCTGATTTTGCGCGAGACCGATCGGAAGCGGTGGCTGGCGCCTCTGCCGTGGCCGATTGCCTCCGCCATGGGGGTTGCGGGGCAGGCGCTGGGGCGGTTGCCGCTGGTGGAGCCGTTTTTGACCGTCGATCAAGTTAAGTTGATGCGGCGAGACAATGTGGTTGGTCAAGGCGGCGATGTGGGCACGTTGGCTGATCTTGGCGTTGCGCCGGAGACGGTCGAGGCGATTGTGCCGACCTACTTGTATCGCTACCGCAAAGCCGGCCAGTTCCACGAAAACGCGGCGTAGGGCTTGGGGCGCGTCGCCTGGCGGCTTTCCCTGTTCTGCGAACCGCTCTACCCAGAACACATGTCGAACGGGTGGAGGGCGGGCATGCGGGTGTTGGGCATTGATCCGGGGCTGCGGCGGTGTGGCTGGGGGGTGATCGACCAGGTCGGCGCCAAGCTCTCCTTTGTGGAGTGCGGGGTGGTGACGCCGGATACCGATGGGCCGATGAGCACGCGCCTGCGCCAGCTGTATGATGCGCTCTGTGTGGTGATTGTTCGCCATGGCCCGGCTGTGGGCGGGGTCGAGGATGCGTTTGTCCACAAGAACGCCGCGTCTGCGTTGAAGCTCGGCCACGCGCGCGCGGCGGCGCTGCTGGCGCTGTCTGAGTATGGGGTCGAAACCCGCGAATATGCTGCGCGGCTGGTGAAAAAGGCGGTGACGGGCACGGGGGCGGCGGACAAGATCCAAGTTGCGGCGATGGTGGGTATGATGTTGCCCGGTTGTCGTGCCGTGGGCGATGCGGCGG
>CAZADA010000138.1:5133-6512 GCA_964483775.1 uncultured Caulobacterales bacterium | reverse complement strand
CCGCAGCGACCCAATCGGGCTCCCGATACCCCACCGCCCGCACATGGCCCTCAAAAACCCAACCCGCACGCGCCGCAAACACAAAGCCGTTGTGAGCCGGTCCTTCGGCGACAATGTCCGCATTGAGGCTGAGCAAAAAGAGCGGCGCCGATTTGAGATTCGGCTCGCTGAACACATAGGTCCGCAATGCGACGACCCGATGCGTGGCCGATAGCGCTGGCGCGCTCAACGCGTCCATCGCCACATAACCGACATAGCCGTCGATCTTCGACTGCCCCCATCCCCAACCATCGTGTTCGTCATAGACGTCGAACACTTCGCCATGCAGCGCCTGTGTCACCATCTCCGCGTCGCCGGTCGGCGCGCGGCGTACGCCAGCAACACCGGCCGTCACCTGATAGGGCTGGGCGCTGACAAAGCGTTCCGCGCGCACCACGCCTTCGAGATAATCGGCGGCGATGTCCGATCGAGCGGGCGTTAGACGGGGGTCAAGCTCAGACATAGGCGCGAGTCGACTTCATGGGCGACACGTTCGGCAAAATCTCGCAAAAACACAGATCCGGCCACCGTACGCTGGATGAATACGTTCCGTTTGTCTTCGGTGTCGCGTTTCCGTCGCACGAAATCAAGTTCGCCAAGTGTGTCGAGTGCGCGCGTGACCGCCGGCTTGCCGATGTTCAACGCACTGGCAAGGGCGCGCACAGTGTGCGGGCCTTCCTTGAGATAGACCGTTGTGAGCACCGCCATTTGCCGCGCCGTGAGATCGGGCCCAGCGCTGCGCACCGTTTCCAAAGTTACGCTGCGCCAAAGCGCCAACGCCTCGCGCCATGTCATCGGCTGCATGCCACGCCTCTCCTGCCCGCCCGTGCGGCGGGTTGTCCGTAACGTTAGGAGGGCAATGCCAGGCGTTTGGTTAACAGACCGTAGGCGGCGCGCAGCCCCTGCGCCTCGCCGCCACGCGGACCATCCAGTCTTGGCTTGGGATTCCAGGCGAAGATGTCAAAGTGCAGCCATTCTGGGCCATCGACAAACCGCTCAATGAAGAGCGCCGCAGCGATCGACCCGGCGAACCCGCCGTCGCCAACATTCTGGATGTCCGCAATGGCGCTGTTGATGTCGCCGCGATAGCCGGGAAAGAGCGGCAAACGCCACACCGGGTCGTCCGCCCGCCCCGCCGCCAGATCCAAATCCTCAGCCACGCCTTCCGCATTGGTGAAGTACGGCGCAATGCGAGGACCAAGCGCAACGCGCGCAGCTCCGGTCAACGTGGCGAAGTCGATGAGCAACTCAGGCTTGTCCTCACACGCCCGCGTGACCGCATCGGCCAGGATCAACCGGCCTTCCGCGTCCGTATGTCCGATCTCCACCGTGAGCCCCTT
>CAZADA010000138.1:0-5123 GCA_964483775.1 uncultured Caulobacterales bacterium | reverse complement strand
GAGCCCCTTGCGCGAGCTGATCACGTCGCCTTGGCGAAAGGCCTCGTCGGAAATGGAGTTTTCCACCGCCGGGATCAGCACGTGCAGCCGGCACTTCAGGCCCGCTTCCATCACCAGCTGCGCCAGTGCCAAGGCATGGGCGGCGCCGCCCATGTCCTTCTTCATTAGCTTCATGTAGTCGCCGGGCTTAATGTTGAGCCCACCGGTGTCATAGCAAACACCCTTGCCGACAATGGCGATCCGCGGCGCGCGCTTGGGCCCCCACTCAAACTCGATCAGGCGCGGCGCTTGTTCGGCCGCGCGCCCAACAGCATGGATCAGCGGAAACGACCGCTCGATCAGATCATCCCCGGTCGTGACACGAACGTCGGCCTTATGCGCCGAGGCAACCTCACGCACGGCCGCCTCGAGCTGTTCAGGGCCCATGTCGTTGGCGGGCGTATTGATCAGATCGCGTGTCAGCGTAATGGCGTTGGCCAGCCGGCTCACCTCGTCGCGGTCACACCCGCGCGGCCAGATAAGCTGGCAGGGCTGGCGGGAGGCCGCCTTGTACCGATCGAACTGATAAGCCCCCTTCGCCCAAGCAAGCGCCGCCTCATTGGCCGTGACGCCGCCAAAACGATCGATGCGATACACACCCGGCGGCGCTGCGAATGGGACCGCCCCAAAAGCGGCTGGGTCCCCATGCTGGCCAACGCCAAGCACGACAGCGCGCACGCGTCCCCCAGGGCCCGGCGCAACCACCACATCCCCGGCCTTCCCCGTAAAACCTACAGCTTCCAAGAAGGATCGGGCGCTTTGGGGTAAGCGCGTTAGGGCTTCATGGACCGCACCGGCGCGCGCGGCGATCAACGGCGTCACCACCGCCCCGTCAGGGGCGCTGTCCAAGAATATCTGGTTCACGGGCTCGATCCTCCGTCTGCACGCGCTAACGCCCACCTTAGAGCCCTATTCCGTGCGCGCGACCATGGATATGTTGTGCACAAGCACAAAAATCCAACTCCGGAAGCCCTGGTTACACAAGTCCGGCGCTGATTTTCGGCTGCTTCACAGCAGCAGCACGGGCAACCGCATCAAAGTCTGCACGACGAACAGACATCGCCTCGCGCCCCTCGCGAATCACCATCCAGACGCCGTCCACGCGCGGACCGCCATCTTGACTGCGGCACACAACGATCAGGTCCAACCCCGCAGCGATCAACGCGCGCGATGGCTGCGCCGTCGCGCCGGCCTGAAGGGCCAAGGCCTCGAACACGGCAAGCGCTTCGGCGGCTCCCCGGGCCGTGACGGTCGCAATCACGCAGCGACCTTCAGCCATGGCGTGGGCGGCCGCCAACGCTTCACCGCCCTCAAGGGGGTCGAACACGATCACATCCCCGCCTAGCCTCTGCGCCAACGCGCCCAAACGATAGCGCGCGCCGCCCGCGTTGACGCCGGCGTCATGGCGAAGACGCGTGGCGTGCTCAGGACAGGAAATCCGTTCGGCCGCCTCGACCACAACAACCCGCGAACTCTCGGGCGCCTCGGCCAACAAGCCCGCCGCGATGGGAGCGGTGTCAACGCCGGCGTGGCCTGCGACAACAATGGAGCGTCTGGCGCGCACCGCCGCGGCGAGCGTACGCGCCTCAACTTCGCCCAACGCGCCCATGTCCACCAACTGCTTCAGGCCCGTGACGGTGACACGGGGCACCCGCCGCACGATCATGCGGGGTCGGTCGGCGGCCGGAGGTAACAAAATCGTGATCGTCGCGCCCTGGGGCAAACGTCCCTCAAACACCGGCCGGCCCGCGCTCAGATCCACGCCGCCAGCGTGGGCGATGCGCCGGCAGACGTCTTCAAAGTGCGCGAGGTTCCGAAAGCCGCTTGGTGAGCGACTCCGCCGTCCGTCGATCAGCGCCACATCCATGTGATCGGGACCATCGATGAATATCGACGTCACGTCACGTTGCGACAAAAGGGCGTCGAGCGCGCCCAGCGTTAAGGGTGCGCCCTCATCGCCATCGGGCATATCCGATGCGGCCGGTGCTGTTGGCGGAGCAACAGCGTCACTAGGCTCGCGATCCGCAAGCATCCATGCGTCGTCTTGGGGCGTCTCGGTCATCGTTTGAGGCTAAATCTACCAATGAGCGAGCGCACCGTGCGCGCAAAGCCACAAACACAAAGTAAACGCGGACACGAGAATATCAGCAAAATCAGCGGAATGGCGGTTCGTCGAACGCCCGCAACTTGCGCGAATGCAACCGAGCGCCGCCATCGCGCCGAAGCAGCTCCACTGCGGCGATCGCGATCTTGAAGTGTTGCGACACCGCCTTTTGGTAAAACTCCCGCGCCGGCCCGGGCAGCTTCAATTCGCCATGCAATGGCTTGTCGGACACACACAACAAAGTGCCGTAGGGCACACGAAACCGGAAGCCATTTGTCGCCACCGTGGCGCTTTCCATATCCACCGCGATCGCCCGCGACTTGTTGAACAGCCGCGCCTCAGCGCTTGCGCGCAACTCCCAATTGCGATCCGCATTAGTCACGACCGTGCCGGTGCGCAAGCGTCCCTTGAGCGCGTCCCCCGTTTCGCCAGTCACCTGCGCGGCTGCGTCCTGTAGCGCCACCTGCACTTCAGCGATGGGCGGTATCGGGATTTCGAGAGGCACATGCGGGTCCAAAACACGGTCACGGCGCAAGTAAGCATGCGCCAAAACATAATCCCCAAGCCGCTGAGCGTGCCTGAGACCGCCACAATGCCCAATCATCAACCAACACTGCGGACGCAACACCGCCAAATGATCGGTCATTGTCTTTGCGTTGGACGGCCCAACGCCAATGTTCACCAGGGATATGCCCGTCCCATCTTGTGTTTCCAGATGATACGCGGGCATTTGAAACTTGCGCCCGGGCGATGCTTCCAAGACCGCCTCTGGATCCGGCGTTGCGGCGGTCACCTCATAGCCGCCGGGCAAAGTTAACCGCGTGTACGGCCCGCCGCCCCTCACAGCCTCCACCGCCCAATGCGCAAACTCTTCGACATAATGGGTGTAGTTGGTGAACAGCACATAAGACTGCACCGCAGCCGCCGGCGTCCCGGTGTAGTGGGCGATGCGCGCCAGTGAAAAGTCGGTGCGTTGCGCATCGAACAAGCCCAAGGGCCATGGGCCGTGTGGGTTGTCGACCTCGGCGTCGGCCACATCATCGGTCACCGCCGACAAATCCGGCGTCGGGAACACGTGCGCCAACTCTCGCGGGTCCGCTTGGGACAGCGCGTCCTGGTCAGCCTTTGTGAGCACATAGGGGTAGGGAATCTGGTCGCGCCCAGGGCGCACCGACAGGGTCACAGCCTGGCCATAGCGAGCGACCAGCGACCCGAGCTGGTCTTCAAGATAAGTGCGAAACAACGCCGGCTGCGTCACACTCAACTCATACCGTCCAGGGCGGGTGAACGTTCCCAACGCGCTGGAAATCTGAGGCTCGGCGCCGACCGGGGCATAGTCCACGCACACCACAGGATAAGCGAACATACCCGAAGCGTACGCCGTCTCGCTCGGCGCGGTCCCCGTTTCCGCAAAAGCGACAAGAGCCGAGCGCAACGCGTCGACAGCGTCGGTGTACAGTCGATGCGCCTCGTCAACGGCGGCCTTTGGCGACAATGTTTGGACGCTGGCGGCCTCCGCCATCGGGCTCAGTCGTCCTGGCGGCGCACGAACGTGACCGCGAACAACGGCTCGCCATCAAAAAGGTCGCTTGGCTGCTGCACGTCTTCGAGCATTTGGAACACCGCCGGCTCGATGCGCCCCTCCATGCGATAGCCGCGCTCAGCCATCTGCGCCCGGTGAAACTCCATGGCGGCGGCGGAAAAGGTCTTCGCAAGAATGGTGATGCGATGCGGTGTCTCAGACATGGCGCGACTTCTCAGGCTGTGAACGAAAAACAGCGCTGCGCTGACCACGCAGCACCGGGCGGCACAATGACCGCGTCGCCGTCATTTGTCACCCATTGCCCCAGACCTGGGCGCCAAACATGTCTCAATCACAAGCTCGGTCTTGCCAAGCGTCGGCACGCCAACGCCCCGCATGGGTTCGTGACCGCCTGCCTAAGCAGCGACGGCCAATGGCGCCAACTGCTCGTCTTTGTCCGAACGGCCCCAAACCGCCACCAACAGCGCGGCCGCCAACGCCGCATCACCCGTGGCTTCAGCGACGCGCTCACCCAGCTCATCAGCCTGCAGCGCCCCGGCGCGCTTGTCCGCGTCCGTTTGAGCCAACACGACCGCCAACGCTGACAAATCGGCCTCGGCAAACGGAGCCAGGGACGCTGGATCGACGCTGAAGACATCGCCGCGTTGCGGTTCGGACGAGGACGTTTGGGAGGCGGTCGACGGTGAACTGGCGTGTGTCATGGCTTGCTCCCGCGACAAAGCTTGCGTTTTGGCCGCACGTTTGCGCCCACGTGATCGAGGCATGAGCAGATCTTCCCTTACGGTGCGCTGGTCTCAACGCGGAGGAGATCTGGTCATGCACTCAATATCGTTAACGTCACCTTGTTCGCGATCAAAAGCAAAGCCAGTTAGTCAGCGCCCCCCTCAGACGTCACCGCCACCGAGTCAGTTTCGGTGCGGGTGCGGCTGGATTGCGCTTCGTCAAATGCAGCCCAAACACCTTTCGCGCCATGCCAATCACCTTGGGTTGCGCCCTTTGAATACTCCGTCGCACGCGTTTCAAAGAAGTTCGCGTGCTCGACTCCATTCAAAATTTCCGTCAGCCACGGAATGGGGTGCTCACCAACCTTGTAAACCGGATCAAGACCCAATTGCTTCAAGCGCCAATCGGCAATGTAGCGGATATAGGCCTTGATATCATCAGGCGTCATGCCTTCGACATCGCCAGCCTCGAAAGCGAGTTCGATGAACTTGTCTTCCAGCGTAACAACGGTCTTACAGCAATCAATGATGTCGTCGCGCACACGCGGGGTCAACGCGCCCGTTTCTTCGGCGAATGTATGAAAGAGCTTGAGCATGCCCTCGCAATGTAAGCTCTCATCCCGAACAGACCACGACACGATCTGCCCCATGCCCTTCATCTTGTTGAAGCGCGGGAAGTTCATCAGCATCGCAAACGAGGCGAACAGCTGAAGCC
>CAZADA010000137.1:0-6529 GCA_964483775.1 uncultured Caulobacterales bacterium | reverse complement strand
GCACTTTGTGTGTGTGTTGGCGTTGGCGGGGCCGGATGGCGCGATGGAGAGCTTCGAGGGACGGGTCGATGGCGCACTGACGTTCCCGCCTCGGGGATCGCGCGGCTTTGGCTATGATCCCATTTTTGTCCCCGACGGTGAAACTGAGACGTTTGGTGAGATGGAGCCGGCCCGAAAGCACGCCATGAGCCATCGGGCCAAGGCGTTCGCCAAGTTCATGGCCGCGCGGTTCGCCACGTGAATGACGCCGGCTCGCCAACCCGCTTTGGCGTCTATGTGCATTGGCCGTACTGCCGCAACATTTGTCCGTATTGCGACTTCAACGTGTATCGCGATCGACATGCGGAGGCTGAGGCTTTGGTCGCTGCGATCTGCGCTGACCTTGCCGGATGGCGCGGCCAATTGGGTCCGCGTACGGCCCAGACGGTGTTTTTCGGCGGAGGCACGCCGTCGCGCTTGGCGCCAGAGGCGGTGGCGCGGATCCTTGCCGCCGTTGATGATGCTTTTGGGCTCACGCGGGACGCTGAGGTGTCGCTGGAGGCCAATCCGGAAGATGTAACGCCGGCGATGATCGCCGATTTGGCGCGCGCGGGGGTGACGCGGATCTCGCTTGGCGTGCAGGCGCTGGATGATGCAGCGCTGGCGGCGCTGGGTCGATGGCATTCGGCTGAGGATGGCGTGCGCGCGGTCGATGCCGCCCTGGCGCACATGTCCAGTGTGAGTTTGGATCTGATCTACGCACGCGAAGGCCAGACGCTTCAGGCTTGGGACCATGAATTGCGTACGGCTTTGGCGCTGGGCGCCCATCACATCTCAGCTTACCAACTGACCGTTGAGCCGGGTACAGCGTTCGCGAAGCGCGAGGCGCGGGGTGATTTGGTGGTTCCTGATGGGGACGCTTCCGCCGACTTCTACGCGCTGACCCAGGCAGTGTGCGCCGAAGCTGGCTATGTCGGCTATGAGATCTCCAACCACGCCCGATCGGACGGGCATCGATCGCAGCACAATCGGCTTTACTGGGAGTGCGCGGACTGGGCCGGTGTGGGCCCTGGCGCTCATGGGCGCTTTGGGCGCGGGGGCGGGCGCTGGGCGAGCGAGGCTGCGCGGCGTCCTGAGGCGTATGCGCGGCGGGTCGAGGAAACGGGTTGGGGCGTGGTCAGTGAAGCCCGTCTTGGTGAGGCGGCGCGCGGGCAGGAATACGTGTTGATGGGCCTGCGCTTAGCCGAGGGGATCTCGCTGGCGCGGTTCGAACGTGAGACTTTGGCGCCGATCGATCCCCGGGTGCTCGCCGGTTTGGTGAGCGATGGCCTGGTCGGTGCTGCGGGCGACAGGGTGTGGGTCGAGCCCCACGCGCGCGCGCTTACCGAGCGGATCGCGCGCGAGCTCGCCCCTGGATAGCGCGGCGACCTGTTAGAAGCCGCCAAACGGATTTTCAACCGGAAACTCGAACGGGGCGTCTTCGAGGACGTTGAACTCGCCGTTGCGAATTTCGAACACCGCCAGCGCGCGTTCGGTGAGCCCGTCTTCGCGGAAGCGGAACAAGCCGTTGGAGCCGCGAAAGCCGGTCGGATTGGACAGGATCTGCGGTGTGATCCCGTTGGGCCCAAACTCGAGCGTGAGCGAGGCCGCCAAGGCGACGGCGTCAAACGCGAGGCTTGCCAGTCGACGGGGGTTGTCGCCATAGGTTTCGCGATAAGAAGCGGCGAAGCGCTCCAGCATGACGGGGTCGGCGCCGACAAACCAGCCGCCTTCAAAGGCCGGTTCGTTGAGCAGGCGCTCGTCGCGCCATTGGCTGGTGCCCATGAAGCGGATGCGGCGCGGGTCGATGTCAAAGCGGGGCAAAATCGGGCCGAGCGCCAGCAGTTGTGAGCCGCCAGCCGGGAGGATGATCGCATCATAACCAAGATCGCGCGCCAACGTATCGTCTGTGGGCGTGAACACACTTGAGTTGGCCAAGGCTTCGACGGGCAAAGACAGGTCCACAGCGGTGGCCCCTTCGGCGAAGATCTCCCAATTGGTCAGCTCAGCACCCAGCTGGGCGGTGGATTCCTGGGCGGTGGCGATCACAATGTCGCCCAGCTGGTTGTCGGGCACGAGCGCGGCGAAGCGATAAAGCCCCTGGCTCGCGGCGTAGTTGATCAGCCGATCCACCTCGTTTTGCGTGGTCAGGCCCATCAGATAAGCGCCACGGCCTGCAACGCTGGGATCATTTGAAAACGCGATGATTGGGGCGTCGCCATCGACGGCCTCAACGACCGCGTCCACGGAAATCGAGAACAGGGGACCGAGAATGACGTCGGCGCCGTCACGCAGGGCGTCCTCTGCGGCGCGGCGGGCGCCAGGCGCGGATCCGCCGGTGTCCTTGGGCAGAAGCACCATGTTGGCGTGGCCGGCGGTGAACAGGGCAAGCTGGGCGGCCTTGAGCATGGAGTCCGCCTCAGCGCGCGCAGCGCTCGAGGAGGATGACAGCGGCAGCAGGATGGCGATGCGCACCAGCTGGTCGGCGTATTCGCGTTTGTGGTACGGGGTGACCGGCTCAACACGGCGGGGATTGCGGCGCGCTTCATTGGGTTGAGACAGCTCGCCGGGCAGCGGTGCAGCGCGCTGGCCGGCGGGAGGCTCGCTGTCGCCGGTGTTGCAGGCGCTGAGCACCAAGGCGGTCAGCGCCAATACCGCCATGGGAATTCGCCGCCATTGACGGGAAGGGGTTGCGGGCTGTCCAGTGAGTCGAAGGCGTCGCGCTTGGGTCATCGAAAGGAGCCGTGTGCCATGGAAACTGCTGGCGACACTAGGCAGGGCGCGTGGCGAGCGCAAGCACTAGACGGCGGGCTTTATGTGGTCTCCACCCCGATTGGCAATCTGCGTGATGTGACGCTGCGTGCGTTGGACGTTTTGGCGAGCGTGACCGCAGTCTACGCCGAGGACACACGCACCACACGGGTGTTGTTTGATGCCTACGGGCTGACCACCCCTTTGCTTGCCTATCACGAGCACAACGCGGCGGCTGTGCGGCCGAAAGTTCTTGAACGCTTGGCCGAGGGGGCGGCGGTGGCGCTTGTCAGCGATGCGGGCACGCCGCTGATTTCTGATCCGGGCTACAAGCTCGTGCGTGAGGCTGCAGCCCAAGGGGCGGCGGTCACGGCTGTCCCCGGAGCCAGTGCGGTGCTTGCTGGGTTGGTGGTCGCCGGGCTTGCGACCGATCGGTTCTTGTTTGCGGGCTTCTTGCCGCCGAAGTCGGCCGCGCGGCGGTCTGTTTTGTCGGACTTTGCAAAAGTGCGCGCCACGTTGGTGTTCTTCGAAACGGGTCCGCGCTTGGCGGGGTGTCTGGCGGATATGGCGGCCGTGTTGGGATCGCGCGAGGCGGTGGTGGCGCGGGAGCTGACCAAGCGGTTCGAAGAGGTACGACGTGGCGATCTTGCTGATTTATCAGGTAGTTACACAACGCCTCCGCGTGGGGAGCTGGTTGTGCTTGTCGGTCCTCCGACCGACGATGTCTGGGATGCGGACGCGGTTGATGCGGCGTTGGCCGAACACCTTGGCCAGCATGGCGTGAAGCAGGCCTCCGATTTGGTCGCCGAAGTCGCCGGATGGGCGAAGCGCGAGGTTTACGCGCGGGCGTTGGCGCTGCGCGCCAATGAAAGTGCCGGCGAATGACCCGATCCCGGTCGTTTCCGCGCTCGCGCCAAGCCGTGCGACGTCGCCGAGCCGAGCGGCGCGGGCGGCATGCTGAAAACTGGGCGGCGCTTTGGCTTCAGCTCAAGGGGTACCGCATCCTGGCCCGCCGTTACCGGTCTGGAATGGGGGAGATTGACGTGATCGCGCGGCGTGGCGGTGTGGTGGCGTTTGTCGAGGTGAAGCATCGCCCGAAAGGCGAACTTAGTGTGGACGCCGTCACATATCGGGCTCAGCAGCGCATCGCCAAGAGCGCGGCCGCCTGGACAAGTCGGGTGGGACTCAGCGACACTTTTGAGCAGCGGTTCGATATTGTCTTGGTGTCCCGCTGGGGGCGCGTCCGGCACATACGTGATGCTTGGCGCGGTGATGATGTGCTGTGAGGGGGAGGCCTTGCAAAGACGATCAAAGCTCTTGACGTGGGCCTTGGGCTTGGCGGTGTTGGTGAGCACGGCCACAGCGTGCACTGGCGGCATGGGCGGGTTCACCCGCGCCTTGGACGAACAATCCGCGCGGCGCGCCATCAAGGCGCGGCTGTGGCGCTCAGACAGCGACTTTTCTAACATCACCGTCACGGTTGAGCAGGGCATTGTGCTGCTGACCGGCTTGTCGAGCACAGAGGCTGTTCGCGAGGAAGCCGAAGCGATCGCTTGGTCGGCTCCGAAGGTCGCCAGCGTCGCCAACGAGATCCGCGTGGGCGATGCGCGTGAGCACGTGAGCGCTGCTGAGGATCGCCGCATTGCCGGGCGTGTGCGCGCCCAGTTTGAAGACGACCGGTTGGTTGAGGGTGAGCCCATCACAATCGAGATCTTTGACGGCGTGGTTTATTTGCTGGGGACGGTGGGCGATCCGGCGGCTGCGCGCCAGGCTGAGACGCTCGCCAGCGGTGTGGAGAACGTCCAGCGGGTGGTCTCGTTGTTGTTGACCCCTTAGCCGATACCGTCTCTATCGAACTCGTTCAGTTCAATTTTTGTTCTTGCTTTGCTCTTGTCGATGGGGCACCGTGCCGGTGTTGGCTGTGTGGGACGCAGCTGTTGGCGCGCACGGGGCGAAGGGGATGACGGCACGCATTGCGACGGTGGCGTTTGAGGGGGCTGAAGCCCGGCGTGTGGACGTGCAAGTGCAGATCGCCGGCGGGCAGTCAGGCGTGTTCCTGGTTGGGTTGGCCGATAAGGCCGTGGCGGAAAGTCGGGAACGGGTGCGGGCGGCGTTTTCGGCGCTGGGGCTGTCGCTGCCGAGTAAGCGGGTGATTGTGAACTTGGCGCCGGCCGATCTGCCCAAGGAGGGCGGCCATTATGATCTGCCGATCGCTCTGGCGATTATGGCGGCCATGGGTGTTGCGCCGGCCAACGCCTTTGAAGGCTATGTCGCCATTGGCGGGCTGAGTTTGGATGCCTGTTTGGCGGGTGTGGCGGGGGCGTTGCCGGCGGGGATGGCGGCGCACGCTGCGGGGCTTGGTTTGATTTGTCCCGCCTCGTGCGGACCTGAGGCGGCGTGGGCTGGCGACATTGAGATTTTGGCCGCCGATACGCTGATGGGCGTGTTGAACCATGTCAAAGGCGTGGCGGCGCTGAGTCCGCCCAAGCCAGGGGCGCTGATCGAGGGCTCGGCCGAGGGCGACCTGCGCGATGTGCGAGGTCAGGACCAGGCCAAACGCGCCCTCGAAGTGACCGCGGCTGGTGGACACAATCTGCTTATGGTCGGACCGCCTGGGGCGGGCAAGTCCATGTTGGCCGCGCGTTTGCCGGGGCTGCTGCCAGCCTTGTCGGCGCGCGAGCTGCTTGAGGTCAGTATGATCCAGTCGGTGGCGGGGCTTTTGGAGCGCGGGCGTTTGACTCGGGCGCGTCCGTTCCGGGCGCCGCATCATTCGGCCAGCATGCCCGCATTGGTCGGCGGGGGCGCACGGGCTAAACCGGGAGAGGTTTCTCTTGCTCACCATGGCGTGTTGTTCCTCGACGAATTGCCGGAATTTCACCCCCAAGCGCTTGATGCCCTGCGGCAGCCTTTAGAAACTGGATGTGTCAGTGTGGCGCGGGCGGCGCGCCATGTGTCGTATCCGGCCCAGTTTCAGCTGGTGGCGGCGATGAATCCCTGTCGATGCGGCGGGCAGGCGGGCGCCGACGGGGCCTCGTGCCGGCGTGGACCGCGGTGTGCGGCTGACTATCAAGCACGGGTGTCAGGACCTTTGATGGATCGCATGGACATTCGTATCGCCTTGCCGCCTGTGCGTCCGGCTGATTTGGCGTTGCCTCCCGCGCGAGAAGGCACGGCGGAGGTGGCGGCGCGCGTGCTTGAGGCGCGCCGCGCTCAAGACGATCGCGCCAGCGAAATGGGGAGCGATCGGGGGGGTGCTGGGCCGATGAATGCAAGGCTCAACACGGCGGCGTTGGATCGCGTGGCGGCGCCGGATGATGCGGGCCGGGCGCTGCTCACAAAGGCCGCTGAAGCGATGGGTTTGACAGCACGGGGGTATCACAGGGTGTTGCGGGTGGCGCGCACCATTGCCGATTTGGACGCAAGCACGGGCGTCTTGCGCCGCCACATCGCCGAGGCGCTGTCGTTGCGTCGCGCCGCCCATGCACCGGCGCTTCGGGCGAGTTAGGGCGACGCGGCCGGGCGGCGACGGTCTCTTGCGCTGGACAAATCGGGCAAGCCGGGTTCAGCGTTGGGCGTTAATCGCACTGGGAGGCGAGCATGGCGGTGAACGCGACGCCCGAGGCCGGTCAGGCCGGCGAGGATGGATCGGCTCGACGCGTTAAGCGGAGTTGGCGCGAAATCGCCAGCGCGCTGCGCCAGCGAAAGGTGGCGGAGATGTTGGCGCTCGGCGAGGCGTCGGGGCTGCCGTTCTCTGCATTGG
>CAZADA010000136.1:0-6624 GCA_964483775.1 uncultured Caulobacterales bacterium | reverse complement strand
CACGGGCGTCACGGCGGCCAGGATCGTCCCGGGATCCGCGCCGAGCACCGCAGCGGCGGGCAGCGGCTCGGGCTTTTGATCTTTCCAACGTGCATAATGCTGGGCGCCGCCGCGATGTTTGAGCCAGCGCATCAGCGTGCGATCTTTGCCCAGCTTCTGCATGCGATAAATGCCGAGATTGTAATCATCCTCGCGCTTGTCGCTCGGGCCTTTGGTGACGATCAGCGGCCAGGTGATCAGCGGCGCCGGCTCGCCGGGCCAGCAGCCCTGGATCGGCAGGCGATCCAAGTCGATGTCCGAGCCTTGCAGCACCACCTCTAGGCAAGGCGCTATCCCGACATTGGCCGGGCGCATGCACAACACGGTTTTGGCGATGGGCACGAGCTCAAGGGCTTCTTTGAAGCCGCGCGGGGGTTCGGGCTGGCGCAAAAAGGCCAGGAGCTCGCCCACTTCGCGCAGATCTTGGGCGGTGCGGCGTTCCTTGCCGCCCATGGTCGCGGCGCGCGCGACGCGTTCGACAGTGCCGAAGAGATTGACCAACGCGGGCATCTCACTCGCGCGGCCGTCCTTGTGCACGGGGTTTTCAAAGAGCACGGCCGCGCCTTGGGTGTTGAGCAGCCGAGTTTGGATCTCGGTCATCTCCAGATGGGTGGAGACAGGCGGGGCGACGCGCTTGAGGTCGCCGTCAGCTTCCAGCCGATCCAAAAACTCTCGGAGGGATTTGTACGCCATGGTGGTTCAACCGCACATCGGTTAGGGATGAGTTCCATTTAGGGAGGATCGGTCGGGATGGCGATGCGACGAGCGGTCACCAAGACGGAGTGTGGAGGGTGTGATGCGGTTTGTCTTCGCGATTTTGGCCAGTCTGCTCATGTGTGTCGCCGCCGTTGCTCGACCGCCGACAGATAGGGAACTCAACCAACTGTCGGCGGCTTTTGATCTCTATGCGTCGTCCCTCATCAGCGCAGATGGGCGAGGGGCGGTCGACGCCATGCCGCCGCGGATTGTCCTTCTTCTGGCTGAGATGATGGAACTCAGTGTCGATGACGCCAAAGCTGAGCTCGGCGCTTTGTTAGAAACCGCCTTCACTGAGCAAATGTCTTTCCAGAGCGTCGCCGCGGACCTGGAGGGCGTGGACGTGACCGACCACATCGATGAGGCCGGTGCGGTTTACGCGTGGGTCTTCTTGCCGGTTTGGATTGAAGCGACCTACGAGGGCGCGCCTGTTTCTTTGGATTCCCAGGTGTTGGCTCTGCTCGATAACGGCCGTTGGTATTTCCTTCGCTCCACGGATGAGGGGCAGATCGCGTTGCTGCGCGAAACCTACCCCTTCTTCCAATCGGTCACGTTTCCCTGAACAGGGCAGGCGCCTCGGCGCTTGGTCGAACCGGCGGAGCGGCGCGGCCATCGGGTTCTTGGTTGCGCCATGCGGCTTGGTTCGCACTATGCTGTGATCTCCAACGAGGCGATGCGGCGGTCGCCGCCATAACGCCATGCCATGAGGATTGCCAACATGAGACAAGTTCCTTGGATGCTTTTTGCCGCGTCAGCCTTGGTCGCCGGCTGTGCGCACACAGACCCGAACGCGGCCGGCCCGGTCGATGCGCAGGCGAGCCCCGAGGAGGTGTTCGAAGCTGATCTTGATCCGTGGAACTTGACGATCAGCGCTGAGCGGTACGGCGTTTTGCTCAACCGGGCGATCGAAGGCGTGATCATCGGGCCGCCGGCGCGGACCTTGCCCGAGGTCACTGACCAATCCTTGTTGCAGCGGGCGGGGTGGGCGACGCGGGACGCTGCGTTTTCACTCTATCAGCTGCAAAAGATGACGTGTGAGCACGGCCTGGTGGGCGTGGATGATTGCTTGCACATCGAAGCGCCGGATTGGCTGGACGACAGCCCGACCTCAATCCCGACGCCGGAAGAGATCCATCTGCGCATCCGTTGGCTCGTAGACCATTTGGGTCCCCACCTGGAAGCCGGCTGTGATGCGGGGCAAAGCCGCAACACCGAGCCGGACGGATGGCCGCATTTCTGTTCGACCGAGTGACGCCGGGGCGATCGGGCGCCTGTTTGACGCGATCGATTGTGGCGCGTGTTGGCGCGGCCGCGGGCGCATGGGCCCGCGGCGCTCTGCTAGCTGATCACGGCGTGTAGTCGCCGCGCGCCGGATCGATCAGGCGACTGAAGAAGATCGCGTTTAAAAACAATTTGTTGGTCCCAACAAATGTCCCGCGGAACACCGGGTTGTCGGCGATCATGATCACCGTGCCCGCGCCATGACGTTCAGCAACGGCCATGGGCGACCCGGCGATTTCGCTTTGGCGGCGCTCGGACGCGTAACCGCTCAAGACCAGATCCGTGTCCACATATGCGGCTGGGGCGGCGAAGGGGTCGCCTTCGGGCCAATCGAGGACCAGCGTCGTGTTACGGTGGCTTGGCAGAACGCGGTCTGTATAGCCAAAGCCCAACGGATGGGAGATGTCCAGATCGGTGGCGACGATGGCGCCGCCGATGACGTGTTCGGCGTCGCGCAAGCCGCGTTCTGCGTAGTCGAAGCGTTGGGGCGCGCCGGCTTCATCGGCGGTTTCCTCAACGGTTGTCGGCATGGCGGCGGGCGCGTCGTCACCCGGCGCGCCGTTCATGACTGGCGGGGCCGTCATCAGGGTGGCTTGAGCCCAGGCCGCTGACTGGCGCAGCGCGATGACGGTGCCGCCCTCGTTCACCCACTGGCGCACGCGCGGCAGAACCGGTTCGGGCAGGGCGACATTCCCGCCGCCGGGCATAATCAGGTGGGTGTAGCGCGACCAATCCAGACCAACGAGTTCATCTTTGCGGCGCAACGTGATCGGCATGTGCATGTGATAGTCGAGCATGTGCCACACCTCGCCAGCGTCGTAGTACGAGACGCCGTCGTCAAACACGACAAGCACGGATGGCGCTTGCACGGGCTCAAAGCTTGGTCCCCCGACGTCAGCGCCGGCTTGCTGGGAAAAGCCCGATGTTACGGCGTGGACCTCAACGCCGTCTTCGGCCGCGATGGCGGCGATGATGGCGTCGATGTCGCTGCGCGCCGTGG
Source organism: uncultured Caulobacterales bacterium (assembly GCA_964483775.1). Taxonomy (GTDB): domain Bacteria; phylum Pseudomonadota; class Alphaproteobacteria; order Caulobacterales; family Maricaulaceae; genus CAZADA01. Next base: position 3,548 of record CAZADA010000136.1, on the reverse strand, counting down.
TTTGCAGGCTCAGCGGGACAAACACCGCGCCGCGGCCGACGGTCACTTCGCCGTCGGCGGTGGGCAGGGTCGCCGGCGTGGTGGCGATGCGCGCAAACACATCCTCGCGCAGCAAGCGATGGAGGGCGCGCGGGGCGTAAAACTCCGTCCAGTCAAAGATATAGCCGTAGGCTTCGGTTGGCGGGGGGGCGAATGTGGGGCGCGGCGCCTCGGTAACCACATCGCCCAGTAGCCCTGTATTGAAGGCGCGGCCCTGCACAGTGGCGTGGTCGAGATCATAGGCGAGCGGCAACGTCCAACCGGACACATCGTAGAAGACGTCTTCTTCAAACTCGGTCACGCGGTCAAAGATACCCCGCACCATACGATATTGGCTCTGGTTGAGCGGTACGATGAAGCTTGTGTCGGCGTCGAACGTGATCTCGTTGACGGTGATCGTGTCGCCCAAACGATGGACGGTGATGTCGTGGGTGAGCAGCAGCTCGACAAACCGGTGGCGACGGGCGGCGTCGCCGGCGGTGGTGAAGACAAAGGCGCGGCGATCGTCGGTGGCGGCGTCGCGGCTTGCTCGCTGAAAGAACTCACGCTGATAGGCTTCGAGCGCATCGGCGTTGGCGAGGCCGCCTTCAATCGTCGTAAGCGTGGTGCGAAAATGCATGCGGATGTTGTCAGCATAGGTGCGAAGGCCGCTGGCGCTTTGGATCTGACCGCCGCGCGCCGCGCCGACCTCAAACAAGATGCCAACGCCGCCATTGACCTGGGGGTAGGTTGAGCCCTTGCCGACGTAGAAATTGTCGAAGCGCTCTTCGGCGTAGTAGAGGCGTTGTTCGCTGTCGAAAAAGGCGGCGTGGTGGCCGGCAATGGCGAGGGCGAGCTCACGGGCTTGTTCGGGGATCAGGGGATTGCGGCGCTGGGGCTCGCCGGGGTGGAAGTAGTAGGACGCCTCAGAGCCCATCTCATGGTAGTCGGCTGTCACATAGGGCTTCCAGGCGTGCCATTTGGCGACCCATGCTTGGGCTTCGGGCTGGGTGAGCAGCAACCACTGGCGGTTCAAGTCGAACCAATAATGGTTGGTGCGCGCTTCGATCCAAAGTTGGTGCTGTTCGTGAGCCGGATCAGTGACGGGGACCGCGCCGGCGAAGGTGTCGACATGATTGATCCGCCGTGCATGGCCATCGGGATTGTAGACGGCTGTGATGAGCACCACGCTTTCGGCCAGAGTTTGTTCAATGGCCTCGCCCTGGGCTGCGGCGAGGTGGTAGAGCGCGGGAATGGCGGCGTCCATGCTGGTGGATTCAGCGCCGTGGACGCCGTAGTTGATCCAAAGGACGGCGGGGATGTCCTCACTGGGCGCCTCCCCGGTTTCCAAGCGCGCCAAATGCGCTGCGCGGATGTCGTCTAAGCGGGCGTGGTTCTCCGGCGAGGTCACAACAAAGAACAGGATCGGCCGGCCCTCATGGCTATGGCCGATGGTCTCGACAGTGATGCGGTCGGACCCTTCGGCGACGGCCGTCAGATAGCTGACCATTTGGTGATGGCGTACGGCCCGCTCGCCGAGACCAAAGCCAAACCAGTCGTCCGGGATCGGCACCGATTGATCGTATTCAACGCCGTCAATCAGGAAGTACTCGAACGGTTCGGCCTGGGCTGGCGCAAGGGTCGCCGCCATTAACCCGACCAGCGTGATGAGTCTGTTGAATACTGATTGTTTGCCCGTCATGGCGGCCGCCCCCGTCATCGTTGTGCTTATGCGCCTGGAGCCTAGCGGTTCGATCTTGCGCCGACCAGGCCCTTGACTGAAGGCGATGGCGACGTCGGCGCCAAAAGCGAGCGCGCACGGTCGCCGTCGCGTCGCATGGGTCGTCTCACCACGCGATGGCTTGGCCGGCATGATCGAAAAATCCGCCGGTGTCGGCCTCTGCCAGTCCATCAAGAACGCTGAGCAGACGGGTGGCGGATTGATCGGGCGAGAGGCGCTCTCGCGCACCGGCGTAAGGATCGCTCATTTTGGTGGCGACCGTTCCAGGCTGTAGCGCGACGCAGACAGCCATGGGGCGGGTGCGCTGGATTTCTATGGCGGCCGTGCGCACGATTTGGTTCGCAGCCGCCTTGGCGGCGCGGTAGGACACCCAACCGCCCAACCGGTTGTCGCTCACCGAGCCGACCTTTGCGGTCAGCACGCCGATGAGCGAGCGGCGACGGCGCGGCAGCAGCGGCGCAAAGTGTTTGAGCGCGAGCGCCGGGCCGATGGCGTTGACCGCGAACGCTTCCGCCATGATGGCCGGATCGAGCTGGGAGAGCGCCTTTTCCGGCGCTTGACCGTTGATCGTTAGGACGCCCACAGCGCTGACCACCAGATCCACGCCGTCCTCAGCCTGAGCCTTGGCGTGCGCGGCGGCGGCGATAACGCTGGCCTCATCGGTCACATCGATCGGCTCGGCGACCGGCGTGGGCGTGCGCGAATAGCTGAGAACCTGGGCGCAGCGGCGATCGGCGCTCAGGCGTTCAACCAAAGCTGAGCCGATCCCGCCGCTGGCGCCGATGACCACGGCGCAATATCCATCTTGAAGACTGTCCATGACAGGCGATGTGCGTGGCGTGTTGCGTTTGGCAAGGGCGCTTTGGCGCGCGCACAGCTGTGCGCCTCGATTTGGTCGTGGGTTTCTGACAAGTTGTCAGTTCCGTGTTGGGGATGAGGGGAGCGCCAGGAGGGGAGCCATGGGCCCGTTGCGGTGGACGCTGGTTGTTCTGGTCGTTGTCTTAGCGCTGTCGGCGCTGGGGGCTTGGCTGTATGCGCGCCATGTCGGTGCGCGTCTGACGCAAAGCGCGCCAGCGATCAGCGGGGAGTTTGTGATCACGGGCGCCCAGGGGGCCATCGTGATCGCTCGCGACCAGCGCGGCGTCCCGCACATTTTCGCGCAAACCGAAAGCGACGTGTATTTCGGACTGGGCTTTGCTCACGCCCAGGATCGCTACCACCAAATGGACATCACGCGACGGCGCGTGACGGGGCGTCTGGCCAGCTTGCTCGGTCCTGGGGCCGCCGACAGCGACCGACGCGCCCGCGCGCTTGGCTATGGACGGCTCGCTGACGATATGGCCGCCCGACTTGATGGGGCGGCTCGGGTGGCCGGCGAGGCGTATGTCGCCGGCGTCAACGCCGCGCTCGCCAGTGAGGCGTTCGCCACTCCGCCGGAGTATGCGGTGCTGATGGCTGGTCCTGAGCCCTGGACGTTAGCTGATACCGCGGCGGTGTGGATTGGTCTTGCTGAGGCGTGGTCGATCGGTGGGCTGGTCCAGGACGAGACCGAGCTTGCCGTGCGCGGGGTGTTGTCGGAGGCCCAAGCCGCGTCGTTTCTTGACGATGAGGCAGGCGGCGTTGAAACGCATGCGCCCCCGCAAGACGCACTCTCGGAGGCGAGAAGGCGGGCGAGACGCGACGGCGGGTTAATCGCCGTGGTCGGCAGTTTTCGGCTCCTTGCGATCGCCTTGCACGAGCTCACCGGCCAGCCCATCAACCACTACGTGAACATCGACTTCGCGGGGTT
>CAZADA010000135.1:0-6632 GCA_964483775.1 uncultured Caulobacterales bacterium | reverse complement strand
GGGCGGTCAACAGCATCGCGCCGAGCATCAAAACCGTCGACACCCCTGCACCGACCGCCGCTTCGGTGAACGCCACATCAACCGCATCATCAACGACAAAAAACGCCGCCGCCAACAGGCTGTAGGCCCCCGACAGCATCGCCACCGCGAACAGATCGCGCTGCACAATAATCGCCACCGCCACCGCAACCATCAACGACAACAAAGCGATATCCAAAATGATGATGGCCAAGTCCGAACTCATGTCGCCCCCCCCTCATCCGTTTGGCGTTTGGCCTGATCCGGCGGCTGGGACCGAAACCGCTCCAGCATCGGCGCAACGCCGGCCGAGTACGCGGCGTTGGCGATCGCATGGGTCGCGGTGGGGCTGGTGATGAACAAAAACAGCATGACCACCAACAATTTCAGCGCGGTCTGGACGTCAGGCGACATCACCACCAAACCGATCAAGATAAACTCCGCGCCCATGGTGTCAGTCACGCCGGCGCCATGCAGACGCGTATAAAAATCGGGGAAGCGAACGACGCCGATGGCGCCGACAATCATGAAGAACACGCCAACGCCGAGAAAGCCGCCCGCCACGCCGTGACGCACCCAGTCGAAGACCGCCCAACTATCCATCCTGCTCCCCAGACGAACCCGTAACAGCCTTGGCGTCCTGTTGCGCTGGCTTCGGCGACCGCAAAAGTGAAACAGGAAAGCCGCGATACCGGAAGAACTTCAATATAGCGATCACAGCGACAAAATTGATCAAGGCATAGAGCAAGGCGATATCAATCGCATCGGGCCGCCCAATCAAAAAGGCAAACAGCGCCAGAAACAAAACCGTCTTGGTGCCGAATGAGTTCACCGCGACAACACGGTCGTAAACGGTCGGTCCGGCGAACAATCGAGCCAAGACTAGCGCCATCGCTACCAATACCGCCAGGAGCGCCGCCAAAATCATGAAACTCGCCCCTCACAGGCGCGCGCCACACGCTCGCCCATATCGGCAAACGCATCGGGATGGGCGATCGACCCCATCAGCGCGTGAACAACCAGTTCCTCCTGGCGCGCCTGCACGGTCACCGTGCCCGGCGTGAGCGTGATGGAGTTGGCGAAAACGGTGCGCCCCAAATCGGTCTTGGCCACGACGGGCACCCGAACCAGCCGCGGTGTGATGTCCAGATCAGCCCTCAAAACTTCCCGCGCGACGACGATGTTGGCCTTCACAATTTCCACAAAAAGCCAGCCCCAATAGGGCGCAAGCGCGAACAGCCGGTGAAACGGGGAGGTTTCCTCATCGAGGATTTGCATCCGCCGCGCCAACAACAGGGCGAACACAACCGAGCCCGCCCCAAAAGACAGCACAAGCGGATCGGTCAAGCGGCCCGAAAGGGTCAGCCACAACGCCGACAGGGCAAGCAACAATCCAATGGCGTAAAGGGCTCTACCCACAGCGTCCCCTCGCTGCGATCATCAAGACCCCTATGCTTAGCCGTCGCCGTTGCGTGTGAGAAGCCCCCCGCCACGCCAAAAATGGTCAAGGTGCGACCCACCCGCCACATACTGCGGACGCAAAAGTGACGGAGCGCAATACATCAATACCACGCCCCGCCTTCACAAAATTCAGCGCCCGCGCGGCATGAACAGGTTAATCAAAGCCAAGACAAACAGACCGCAGGCCACACCAAACAGCACTGGCTGATAGGTCGAGGATTCCGCGAAGTCGTAACACACTTGCGAGAGTTGCTGCAGGGCTTCGCCGCCAGCTTCATTGGCGGCCTCATAAGCATCAGCAGAACACACTGTCTCAGCCAATTGCTCCAAGTCGGCCGCTGTCTCGCCCTCGCCTGGTTCAGGCTGGACCGTGAACGGTGCGGCTTTGTCGCTGCTGGCGGCAAAACCAACAGGAGCCGAAATGCCCAAATAGTTGAAGCTCGAAAACTGAGACAAGTGCATGGCCACCGCACCGCCGGCGACACCCGTTCCCAAAAGCGCCCCGAAAATGCGTGTCGCCGGTAAAATCAACAACAAGCCCGCCAGAATTTCAACGACACCCGTCAGAATATTCAACTCTGGGAACCAGTAGTCTTTAAGTGGTAAGTCGTTGGCTTCGGCGTTCGCTTCAATGAATTGGAAAATATGCGCCGGTTCCATAAACTGCATCGACACGGGCGCAACAGCCAAAATTTTCAAGATCCCGAAGTAAATCAACGCGGCTCCAAGCACCAACGCAAACAGCCATCGCAACACAAATGTCATTGTTCCATCCCCTCAATGCCCGCCGGGTCGTCCGCACGGTCCTGCATGCGGCGTTGTGCCCTAGGCTGAAGAGAAAAGCCAATCACAGTGAGCTGATGACCACGCGGCATTGCCAGAGCTAGAGTCAAACGCGTAGGACCTAACCGAGCGCACCCGATGTGGACGCGACCCGTTCCCCGATCGCACGAGGACAACGCCTGTGGCGACAGCCCACCGCAAACGGCCCTTTGCGGCGTATCTCGCCACCCAAGCCAGTTGGTTTTTCGCCTTCGGGTTGCAAAGCGTCTTAGTGCCGTTCAGCGCCAAGCGTCTCCTTGAAGCGTCAGACGCTCAGTTCGGCATCGTCCAGGCCTCGTTGATGGCCCCGATCGGCGCCATCATTCTGTTCGGCGGCATCATCGCTGAACGCACCGATCGCCGCGCTCTTTTGATAAGACTTCACCTGTTTGCGTTTCTTCCGCCGATCGTCCTAGCGTTAGCCGCCGCGACCAATGTTTGGACGCTGAACGGCATGGTCGCGTACGGACTGGTTATGGGCGCCATTGGCGCCATCATGATGCCGACACGGGACGCGGCCCTGAATGCAGCCGCCGACGCCTCAACCGGCGCCATCACAGTCCAACGCGCCGTGGTGCTCACGAGCATGGTTCAATTCGTGAGCCAAATCGCCGGCATGGCGGCGGCCAGTCTCGCCTCCCAAGCTGTGTCCATGACCGCCTCCCCCGAATCCATTGGCGACGCCACACGCTGGCTCACCGCCTTGCTGATTTTCGTCCAGGGCGTCGTGCTCGCAGCGGGCGTCGCCGCGGCCTGGGCGCTGCCGCCACTACCCGTTCGTCAACGCGCCGAAGGCGAACACGTGTTTCGCCAAATGGCGGAGGGATTAGCGATTGTGTGGCGCTCACCGCCAATCCGCACCATGGTGATCGCCATGATCGGCGTGGGGGTGTTTGTCATCGGCATGAGTTTCTTTGTGCTCTTGCCGCTCTTGATTTTGGAGACCTTCGGCGGCGGGCTGAATATGCTGGGCCTGGCGCTTATTGTGTTTTGGCTGGGCGCAGCGTCCGCCACTGCAGCGCTTGCGCGCTTTCATGTTGAACGCCCCGGCTTACCATTGGTGTGCGGCTTTGGATTTGGCGGTTTGTCGCTCGGGTTGATGAGCTTTGACGTTCCCTTCTTCGTTGTGGTGTTTCTGGTTTTCTTCTGGGGTGTCTCGGGCGGACTTGGGATCGCGATGAGCCGCGCCATCGTCCAGGAGGCCGCCCCGCCCCAAGCCCGCGCGCGGGTGTTGTCCGTCTATCAACTCGGCTTCGTGGCCGGCGCGCCCGTCGGCATGGTCGCCATGGGGTTTATTGTTCAGCACTTTGACAACCGCGTCGGAGCGTGGATCGCCATGGCCGGCGTCCTTGCCATGACCCTATGGTTGTTAGCCTTTAGCCCGGTGATGAAAGTGCGCGCCCATCAACCCAACTGAGCCGCAAAACACCACAATTGCTCCGAGCAACAGACTGGCCTTATCTGAACCCTTCAAACGCTAAGGTCGCCAGCGGCGACCCCAGCCTGACGCCCGCAAACCCGAAAGAGATCACCGCCATGACTGACGTTGCGACGTCCACGCTCGAGCCGCCACGCGCTGAAAAGCGCCCGCAAACCGTCAGCGCCCACGGCCATGAGCGCGTCGACGAATTCGCCTGGTTGCGCGCGGAGAACTGGCGGGAAGTGATGGTCGACCCAAGCACGTTGCCCGACGACATCCGCGCCCATCTTGAAGCGGAAAACAGCTACGCCAAAACCTGGATGGCCGACACCGAGGATGTACAAGCCGCGGTGTTCGCCGAGATGCGCGGACGGATCAAGGAAGACGATGTGGGCGTTCCAACGCCGGATGGTCCCTACGCCTATTACTCACGCACGCGCAAATGGAACCAAGAAACAGGCGAGGGCCAATACGCCGTCGCCGTACGCCAAACCTGGGACAAGGCCAATCAAACCGCCAAGGGTGAGGAACACGTGTTGTTCGACGGCGATCTTGAAGCCAAGGGACAGGCATATTTTGATCTGGCCGGTCTCAGTCACAGTCCCAACCACAAGCTCCTCGCCTACGCCGTCGATCTGAAGGGCTCTGAGAAATACACCATATGTGTTCGCGATATCGCGACCGGGCAGGATTTGGATGAGCGCATCGACAATACGTCGGGTGATTTCGTTTGGGCCAACGACTCCCAAACACTCTTTTGGGTGTGGCGTGACGAGAACAATCGTCCCGCCCGCGTCTACCGTCGTCGTTTGGGCGGTGAAGACGAACTCGTCTACGAAGAATCTGATCCAGGCTTCTTTGTGGGTGTCGGCATAACCGAAACTGACCGGTTCATCGTCATCTCAGCCAGCAACCACACAACCAGCGAACTTCACATCATCAACGCCGACGCCCCCGAGCAGGCCCCGCAGTGCATTGCGCCGCGTGAGCCTGATCTTGAATACTCGATCCACGACCAGGGCGATCAGTTCTTGATTGTCACCAACGCCGGCGGGGCGGTCGACTTCAAGCTGATGACCGCACCGATCCAATCGCCTGGCCGCGACGCCTGGCGCGAACTGGTCCCGCATCGCCCCGGCGTGCTGCTGATGGGCGTGCGCCCGTTTGCCAATCACATTGTACGCCTGGAGCGCGAAAACGCCCTCGACCGCATCGTGATCCACCGCCTCCGCGACGGCGACGAACATGTGATCGCACTTGAAGAAGAAGCCTACGCGCTCGGGCTCGCCAATCAGTTTGAATACGACACCAATGAGCTGCGCTTTGGCTATTCCTCGCCAACGACGCCGGCCCAGGTCGTGCGCTATGACATGAACACCCGCCAACGCGACATCCTCAAAACCGCGGAAATCCCGTCCGGTCACGAACCGGCCGACTACATCGCGCGCCGCATCACCGCCACTGGTCACGACGGGGCCGAAATCCCCGTGACGGTGCTGCACCATCGCACAACCCCGCTGGATGGCTCAGCGCCGGCGCTCCTCTACGGGTATGGCAGTTACGGGATCACCATCCCGGCGAGTTTCGGCTCCAACCGTCTGTCCCTGGTTGACCGCGGCATGGTGGTCGCCATCGCCCACATTCGGGGCGGCATGGCCAAAGGCTATCAATGGTATCTCGACGGCAAGCTGGAGAAAAAGTCCAACACCTTTAAGGACTTTGTTTCAGCGGGCGAAGCTTTGGTCGACCATGGTTTCACCGCGCGCGGCCGCATCATCGCCATGGGCGGATCGGCCGGCGGTCTGTTGGTGGGAGCCGCCCTCAACTTGGCGCCGGACCTGTTCGAAGGCGGTGTCGCAATGGTGCCGTTTGTCGATGTGTTGAACACAATGAGCGATGCCGAACTGCCGCTAACGCCCCCCGAATGGCCAGAATGGGGCAATCCGCTTGAAAGTCGTGACGACTACGAGGTCATCGCAGCCTATTCGCCTTACGACAATGTGATCGCCCAACCCTACCCTCCGATCTTGATCACCGCCGGGCTCACCGATCCGCGGGTCACGTACTGGGAGCCGGCAAAATGGGCCGCTCGGTTGCGCGACCGCTCCACATCCCGCGCCCCGATCCTATGCAAAATCAACATGGACGCAGGCCATGGCGGCGCCACCGGCCGCTTTGATGCGCTGAAGGAAACCGTCTTTGAGTACGCTTTCATCCTCAAAGCGGCTGGGCTGATCGACCAGGCGATCACAGGGTGACCGCCACGCAAGCGCCCCAATCCCATGCTCTTGAGAATTGTTGTTCTGACGCCATGTGCTAGGCCATTCTCGTTCGCGTGAGGGGGACAGATCCGTGACAAAACTCCACTGGGCGCTGCTTGCGGCGTTGACCTGCCTGGCCGGCTGTTCATCAACCAACGGCACAGCGGCCTCGACACTTCAGACCACGGGCGACGAACCCGCCGCGCAAACAGGCCCGAGCGATCCCCTCCCCGAACTCGGCGCCCCCACGGCGTATGATCCATTTGAGGGGTTCAACCGCCGCATGTTCGCCTTCAATGAAGGGCTGGATCGATACGTCCTTGAGCCCAGCGTGAAGGTCTACCGCATCGCTCCCCAGCCCGCGCGCAATCGCGTTCGGGACTTCATCGACAATCTGAAAACGCCGGTTTGGTTCGCCAACGAAGTGCTGCAAGGCGATTGGGACGGCGCCGGGGCACAGCTCGGCCTCGTAGCGAAGGCCAGAGACGCGCCCGGCGGCGCGCCAGTGCGCGGCGGACGGCTCGCCCGTCTGAACAGGCTCTCGAGGCTCATGCGGCGACATAAGAGGCTCCTCCCACCGACCGTTCCACCTTAGCACCGCACGTGCCGTGCGTCTCGCCGCCGATCTTCCCACTCTGCCGCGAGTTGTG
>CAZADA010000134.1:4728-6667 GCA_964483775.1 uncultured Caulobacterales bacterium | reverse complement strand
GATGCGCGCAAGAGCCAGGTCGGCTCGGGCGACCGGTCGGAAAAGATCCGCACCTACAACTTCCCCGAAAACCGGGTCAGCGATCACCGCATCAAGCTCACCCTCTACAAACTCGAGCAAATCCTCGCCGGCGACGCCCTGGACGAAGTGGTCGAAGCCCTGCTGGCCGAAGACCAAGCCGCCAAACTCGCCGAGTTTGAGGCGGGGTGATCGTTTGCCGCCTCAACCCTCGCAAGCGCGATCGAGACGGCCCGCGCCGGTGGGCCCGGCGGGCGAACGGAGCCTACCGCCAAAAGCTGACGAGCTCAGCCAGTTTCGATTTTGTTCGCCCGGTGTGTTAGGATGCCCCCATGGCGCACTTCACCCCACCCTCCAACACGGCTGGCGAGCCCTATGCCGGCGTGTCCGATGCTGGTTCGCCGCTTGATCTCCCGCACACCCGCGCGGCCGAAGGCCTGGAGCGCGTGGCGTTCTCCTTGGTCGATGTGCATCGCATGATGGAGGCTGATGTCCTCTCTCCGGAAGGGGCGTGGGAGCTGCTGGAGGGGGAGATTGTGTGGATGTCGCCAGGCAGTATTCGTCATGGTCGACTGGCTGCAAAACTCGACCGGTTTCTCGCGGCGAACCTGCCGGATGAGCTTCAGTGTTTGCCTGACACCCGCGTCGACATCCCGCCCAATAGCCAGCCGGGCCCGGATATCGTCGTGTTTGACGCCGCCTATGATGGCGAGGGCGCGGTGCCGGTCGACCGCATCCAGCTGGTGATCGAAGTGGCGGCCTCCACGCTGCAAAAAGATCTGGGGCTCAAGGCGCAGATCTACGCCGCCGCCGGCGCGCCCGAATACTGGGTGGTCGACGCGACGGCCGAGCAGCTGATCGTCCACCGCGGCCCCAAGCCGGGCGGCTGGAGCGCCATTGCGCGCCACAGCTTCACCCACGCGGTCAGCCCGCTCTGCGCGCCCGACCTCGCCGTCGCCATCGCCGCGCTTTAGCGCCGGTCGGCCCGGTCTGAGCCGGCGGCGAAACCGGTGACGCCGGCGGCCAGATAGGTCAGAGACACAAGGCCGAACAGCTTCAGCCCGTTGTAAAACGACGCGACGCCGACGGGGATGTCCGCCGCCTCGCTCCCGCCGAGCTGGTCGGCCAAAAAGTCGTCATGCCCGGCGTCCAGCTGGATGATGGGGAAGGCGGTGTCGGCGCTGTACCAGAACCAGCGTGTGAGGGCGTCGATGTCGGTCCAGCTGGCGCCGGCGCGGACCATGCCGAACCAAACCCCGGCGAGGATGCCCGCCACAAACCAGGCCGCCGCGCGCCAGGGCAGGTAGCCATAGCCGGTGAACAGCGAGGAAAAGAACAGCGAAATTTTGCGCAGAATGGGCGTGCCGCGGGCGAACAGCTCGCGATTGCGGGCGGCGATGCGGATTTTTGTGGCCTTGGCGCGCCAGCCGGCGGCGGCGAGGGCGTGGGCGAGCTGCGCATACGGCCCGCCGTCAAAGTGCCGGCTGTCCTTAAGGCGCGCGCCCAACAGCCGTCTCAGCCGGCCCACCGGCGCATCCGCCAGCGTCGCCCCCGGTTCAGCGCCCAACCCGCCCAATTGGGCATAGCGAAAGCCCGCGAGATCACAGCGCACCGATTGCGGTTTGCCCTTTTCGGGTTTGTGCATCAGGGCGTCGATGGAGCCGGCGATGGCGCCGGCCTCAGCATTGCGGAGCTTCAGTCTGGCGTCCGGTCCCCATGTCGGATTGGTGTCGTCCGAGATCGCCAAATGCAATTCGCCGGCGATGCGCGCACCCGTGAGGTCGACCGCCGCGTCGATGGTGCTTTGCCGCAATTGGAGATCGCCGCCCACCCGCGCGCCGGGGAGGCGGATCTCCTGCTTTGCGGTGAAGCCGTCGCGGCAGTACAGGCCGCCCTCCACCACTAGGCCGTCGGCGGTGAG
>CAZADA010000134.1:0-4628 GCA_964483775.1 uncultured Caulobacterales bacterium | reverse complement strand
ACAGGCCGCCCTCCACCACTAGGCCGTCGGCGGTGAGGCCGTGGGTCAGCACCGCGCCCTGCAGGCTGAACGGGCCGGCGACGCGGCCGTCGTACCACCGGAACGCGCCGTCAAACCGGCAGAGATCGAACCACACGTCGCCGTTTGTGGCGCGGGCCGACCAATTCACCGCCTCGGTGATGCGGGCGTTTCGGACGCGCACGCTTGGCCGTTCCGCCGCGCGCGCCCACGGCTCGTGAAACAGGATCGTGCGCAAAAACCGCTCGCTCAGCGTCTGCCACACCGGCCACCGCACCGGCTTGCCCTTTTCCGCCCCCCAGGAATCGGGGGCGCCGCTCGGGTCGTGCGGGTGGTGCGGTGAGAAAACCGCTGACAGCTCGTCATCCTTCCCGCCGCGATGGGCCTTCGGGCATTGGGCCATGTCTGCGATTTCGCCGCGGATGATGCGGCTCCAGGCCCATTCCTCCCACGGCGTGAACACGCCTTCGGGCAGGGGGACGTCCACCGCCTCGCTCCACGGCCGCTGCCGCGGGCCCGGCCAAGCGGCGCCCGACGCTGCGTCCGCCATGGCCGCGCCAACGCCCGGCGCGCCCGGCTCTGCGCCATCGCCCGGCTCGGCGCCGGCTTTGCCCTGATCCTCGTCCGCCATGGCTTGCCCCTCTCGCCACCTGGCGCGCACTCTGCCATGACCGCGTCCATGACCGAAGCCCGCATTGAACTTGGATCGCCGGACACAACGGCCGGTTGGCGCACGGCGCTCACCCGCACCTTGAGCCAAGCCGGCATCGAGGATCCCGCGCGCGAAGCGGTGATGCTGCTGCGCGCCCATGGCTTGGATCCAACGCTCGCCCCCAATGATCCCGTCTCGCCCGCCGCCGCCGCCGCCCTCCAAGCAGGCGCTGAACGCCGCGCCGCCGGTGCGCCCATGGCCCACATCCTCGGCCGCAAAGCGTTCTGGACCCTCGACCTCGCCGTGACGCCCGATGTCTTGATCCCGCGTCCTGAAACCGAACACCTGGTCGAGGCGCTCTTGGCCGCCCATTGCCATAGGCGGGACGGCGGGCCGGCGGCCATTCTTGATCTTGGGGTCGGATCGGGGGCGATCCTGCTGGCCGTGTTGAGCGAGTGTCCCCATGCGTTTGGCGTGGGTGTCGATCGATCCTCGGCGGCGCTTAACGTCGCGCGGGCCAACGCGCGCGCCGTCGGCCTTGCCGGCCGCACAGGATGGGTGTGCGCTGACTGGACCGCCCCGATCGCCGGGCGCTTTGATCTCATCGCCGCCAATCCGCCCTACATCGCGAGCAAAGACATGGCGTCTCTCGACCGGAGCGTCGCCGAGCACGAACCTCATTTGGCCCTTGATGGCGGGCCGGACGGGCTCGACGCGTATCGAGCCATAGCGCCCGCCGCTCTGGGTTTGCTGCGACACGGCGGCGCGGTCGGCGTCGAGGTGGGGCAGGGTCAGGCGGACGCGGTTGCCTGCCTTTTTTCCGCCGCCGGCTTGGTCGAGGTTAAGGTTTGTCAAGATTTGGCCGGTATCGATCGCGTGGTGGTCGGCCGAGCGCCCCGATGAATTGGGGCTTGAAAAAAACGAAAACAGCGCGATACCGTAAAGCGTCCGGGGCGGGGTCGCGCAGGAGAGCGCGAATCGCAAGCGGCGAAATCGCTGCTGAATGGGTTTGCACACCACAGGATTGGTGAGCCATCGCCGCACAGGACTTAGGCAAAGCCGCATGGGGCGGCCCGTTTCGCGTGACCGCGGAACGTGCAACGCAGGGATCAAACAATATGAAACGTCAGAGGGGACGAGGCGGTCGTAAATCGAACGGCCAGGCCAATCGCCACTTTGAAAGCAACGGCCCAGACGTCAAGATCCGCGGCTCCGCCAACATCATCTTTGAAAAGTACCAGCAATTGGCGCGCGATGCGGCCTCGGGCGGTGATCACGTCCGAGCTGAAAATCTGCTGCAGCACGCTGAGCACTATTACCGTGTCATGCAGGCCAATCAGCCTCCGCAGCATCGCCAAAACCGCGACCGCCAAGAGGGTGGCGAAGACGCCCAACCCGACATCGTTGCGAATGGCCAAGATGCGGCCAACACCAACACCCAGGACAAGCCCCCGCTCGAAGTTGTCCAGCTGGACAGCGACGAACAACCGTCCCTGGATCTGAGCGGCGGGGAACCGTCCGGCTTGATTGATCAGCCTCAGCCCAACGCGGGCGATGAGGCTGGCGACGGCGAAAAGCCGGCCCGCAAGCCGCGCCGCACGCGCCGTCCGCGCAAATCCGCTGAAGCCCCGACAGCCGATGTGACGGAGGCCCGTGAGGCCCTGGAGGTCGTCAGCGCCGAAGTGGTCGAGCCCATCGCCCAACCCAACTGATTGGCGTTCCCGAATACGGGCAACGCACTCTCAAGCCGAGTGGGTCGGCGCAATGGCGCAAAGCCATTGCGCCCATTCGCATGCGGCCGTTAGGGCGGCGGCGCGCACGCCCGTCGCCTTGGCCCTGCAGCGCCTTGCGGCTTCGCCTTGCTTCTCCCATCTACGTTAAGGCAATCGACGCGCCGGAGGCCGGGCGTCGCCACCTTTGCGTCAGTTGAGCAAAGCACCCCACATGCTGTGTTCATGGCGCAGTCTCGCTTCGACGGAGGAGACCCATGGATATTGAGAAGTTTTCCGACCAGGCCAAACAGGTCATCGCGCGCGGCCAGCATCTCGCAGCCAGTGCGGGCAATCCGCAATTTACGCCTGAACATCTGTTCGCCGCGATGCTGGATGACCCCCAGGGCGTCGCCCCGCGGCTGATCACCCTTGCTGGCGGTGATCCGACAAACGCCAAGAGCGCCGTTGACCAGACCCTCGCCCAATTGCCGACCGTGAGCGGCGGGGGCGCGGAACGCATCGATTCCAGTCCGGTCATCGCATTGCTCACCGAAGCTCAAGACAGCGCCAAGACAGCCGGGGATGACTACGTCACGCTCGACCGATTGTTGCTGACGCTCGCCGCACACAAGCGCGCCAAGATTGGCAACATCCTCCAACAGGCCGGCGTCCACCCCCAAGCGCTGGAAGGAGCGGTCACCCAAATGCGCGCCGGACGCAGCGCCGACAGCGCCAACGCCGAAGAAGGTTTTGAGGCGCTCGAACGTTACGCTCGCGACCTGACCGAAGACGCCGCCGCCGGCAAGCTCGACCCCGTCATCGGCCGCGAAGAAGAGATCCGCCGCACGGTGCAAGTCCTCTCCCGCCGCACGAAAAACAACCCCGTCCTCATCGGCGAACCTGGCGTCGGCAAGACCGCGATCGCCGAAGGTCTGGCGCTGCGCATTGTCGACGGCGATGTGCCCGAAAGCCTGAAGAACAAGAAGCTCCTCGCCCTCGACCTCGGCGCCCTTATCGCTGGGGCGAAATTCCGCGGTGAGTTCGAAGAACGCCTCAAAGCAGTGATCACCGAAGTGCAAAACGCCGCCGGCCAGATCATCCTGTTTATTGACGAGATGCACACCCTGGTCGGCGCGGGCAAAACCGATGGCGCCATGGACGCCTCCAACTTGCTGAAACCCGCCCTTGCCCGAGGCGAGCTGCATTGCGTCGGCGCAACGACGCTCGATGAATACCGCAAGCACGTGGAGAAAGACGCCGCGTTGGCCCGGCGCTTCCAGCCCGTCTTCGTTGAAGAACCCACGGTGGAGGACACCATCTCCATCCTACGCGGGCTCAAGGACAAATACGAAGTCCACCATGGCGTGCGCATTTCCGACGCCGCCATCGTCGCCGCCGCGACGCTCTCGAACCGCTACATCACCGATCGATTTTTGCCCGACAAAGCCATCGATTTGATGGACGAAGCCTCCTCGCGGCTGCGCATGCAGGTCGATTCCAAGCCCGAAGAGCTCGACGAAATCGACCGTCGCGCCATGCAGCTGAAAATCGAACGCGAAGCGCTGAAGAAAGAGGCGGACGACGCCTCGCGCGAGCGCCTGGCCAACATCGAAACCGAGATCGCCGAGCTCGACGCCGAATCCCGCGAGCTCACCACCGCCTGGGAGGCGGAAAAAGCGAGCCTGGCCGATGCGACTTCGGCCAAGGAACAGCTCGACGGCTTGCGCGCCCAGCTCGCGGATGCTGAACGCCGCGGCGATCTCGCCCGCGCCTCGGAGATCAAATACGGCCAGATCCCCACGCTCGAAAAGCAAGTCGCCGCCGCGGAATCCCAAGGCGATGCGGGCGGGGTGGTGCAGGAACTGGTCGATGCCGACCAGATCGCCGCCGTCGTCAGCCGCTGGACCGGCGTGCCGGTCGACAAAATGCTCGAGGGCGAGCGCGAGAAGCTCCTGGCCATGGAACAGGCGCTCTCCGCCCGCGTGGTCGGCCAAGACGAAGCCGTCGCCGCGGTGTCCGATGCTGTGCGCCGCGCCCGCGCTGGCCTCAAAGACCCCAATCGGCCCATCGGTTCGTTCTTGTTCCTCGGCCCCACGGGCGTGGGCAAAACCGAGCTCACCAAAGCGCTCGCCGCGTTTTTGTTCGACACCGACGAAGCCATCACCCGCATCGACATGTCCGAATACATGGAGAAGCACTCGGTCGCCCGCATGATCGGCGCGCCTCCGGGCTATGTCGGCTATGAC
>CAZADA010000133.1:0-6728 GCA_964483775.1 uncultured Caulobacterales bacterium | reverse complement strand
TCGCCCTCCTCGATGGGTTCCAGCGGAAACAATTCGAGGGTTTGCTGTGGCGGTTCAGGCTTGAGTGTCGGGTCAGGCTTGCTCATCCTGGTCAGTTTAGCACGGGCATATCGGGCCGGGCAGGCTCAAGCTTGGCGAAGGGCAAAAGCGGGGTGATCGGACTGCCGGTGCGACGTAAAATCGCAAAGGTGATGGGCAATCGCAGGCGAAAGCCGAGTTGCTCATACAGATGGATGGCGCCGGTGTTGTGGGCGAAGGCGTGCAGATACGCTGTTTCGCCCCGCTGTTGGATATCGGCGGCGACCTTGGAGAGCAGCGCGCCGCCAAGGCCCTGGCCCTGAAAGTCGGGATGTGTGCACACCGCGCTGACCTCGGTGAAGCCGGGCTGTTTGAACCTCTCCCCAGCCATGGCGATCAAGCGGCCTTCGACCCGCACGCCCCAAAACACACCGAGATTGCGGGTGCGCACCAAAAACGGTCCTGGCTTTGTGAGCGTGGCCAGTTCGATCATGTCGCGTGCGTCGGCGTCGCCAAGACGCGTGATGGTATGCTGGCATGGCCGCGGCTCAATCGTGCGATCGGCGAGCATCTGAACGCCCGCCGCAGCGGCGGTCGTTTCCAACCCCTCGGGAATGGTCACCACGCCGCGCTGCATGAGGATCAGCGGGCCTGATTGTGGGGCGAGGGCGGCGAGCGCGGCCATGTTGGCTGGATCATCGTCGGGGGTGGCGCCAAAGGGGCCGACCTCGGGATCAAAACGCACCGCGTGCTGGTCGCCTTCGGCGTGTTCTGAGTGGCAGGTGTTCAGCGTGCTCCACACCGGGCGGTCTAGGATGTGCTCGCTCATGACAGGGGCTCTCCCAGGCGTTCGGCGCGTTGTTTGAGGGATCGCTCGGCCAGTCCCACTTCGATAGCCGCCAGTTGGTCCAACAGCGAACCCGATTGGGAGGCGCACAGATCGCGCACGGCGGCCTCGATCTGCGGCCAAGCGCGCGCGCGTGATGCGGCGATCAGCGCACGGCCTTGCGCCGTCAGGTCGACCGTCTTTTTGCGTTGATCTTGAGGTTGGGGTTCGGTGCGGACCCAACCCGTTTCACACAGTTTGGCGATCATGCGGGTGACGCCGGGCTGGCTGACGCCGAGCGCTTCACTCAGAGCGCCAACCGACGCTGGGCCAAATCTGTCGAGCGTGAGCAAAAGCGGGTATTGGCTCGCCTGAACGTCAAAGCCTTCGGCGTCAATGATGGCTTGCGTATCGGACTGCAGACGCTCGGCGATCCGCTTCATGCGGCTGCCGAGACACAGATAGCCCATGGCCATGACCACATCATCCATACTGAAGCTCCATAACCCGTAATATATCTGATTATATAACTTGGTATGTTGTTGTCAATCGAGCTGTTTCGGATGGCGCGAGGGGGGCTGAGGGCGGTACCGAATGCTCAGTCGCGCAGCAATTCGTTGATGCTTGTTTTCGCGCGCGTCTGGGCGTCAACGCGCTTCACGATCACCGCGCACGCCAAGCTGGGGCGGCTTTTCTTTTTCTTGTCGGGGAGCGTTCCGGGGACGACCACGGAGCCGGCGGGCACTTCGCCATAGGTCACCTCGCCGCTTTCGCGGTCAACGATCTTGGTGGATGCTGAGATGAACACGCCCATGGCGATCACCGCGCCTTGCCGCACAATCACGCCTTCGGCGATCTCCGACCGCGCACCGATGAAACAGTCATCCTCAATGATGGTGGGCGCGGCTTGGAGGGGCTCCAGCACGCCGCCGATGCCCACCCCGCCGGACAGATGCACGTTTTTGCCGATCTGCGCGCAGCTGCCCACCGTCGCCCAGGTGTCGACCATGGTTGCCTCGCCGACATACGCGCCAATGTTGACATAGCTGGGCATCAACACCGCGCCGGGCGCGACATAGGCGCCATGGCGCACGGTGGCGCGCGGCACCATGCGAAAGCCGGCCTGGGTAAAGTCCTCGGCTTTCCATCCTTCTGTTTTGAGGGGGATCTTGTCCCACCACTGATCATGCGGCTTGATCGCGCCGTCGGGCATCAGGCGCATGTCTCGGAAACGAAAACTGAGCAGCACCGCTTTCTTCAGCCATTCGTGGACCGCCCAGTCGCCATTCTCCGAGCGGGTTGCGATCCGCGCTTGGCCGCTGTCCAGGGCGTTGAGGGCCGTGTCCACGGCGGCTTGGGCGCTGGTGTGGTCACGCTCGTTGAGCGCGTCGCGATGGTCCCAAGCGTGGTTCACCGTGCTCTCGGCGAGGGCGAGCGTCATGGTCATGGTCAGGCCTTTGGGTCAGTGCGGGTCAGGGCGCCTCGTCGGGGGGCGGGGGGGCGGGCGGCGTTACGTTTCCGAGAAAATCCGCCAGGTCATGGGTGCAGTGATGCACGTGAGCGTGCTGCTCATCCGGTCCGGCGGGACGGGATTCGGGTGGTTCGTGGCTCCAGTCATGGGCGGTGCGCACCAAGACCGTGGTCATGCCCATGGCGTGGGGCACTTCGAGGTTGCGTGGGATGTCTTCAAACATGGCCGCGGTGTTGGGCGCGATGTCGAAGGCGGACAAAAACGCGTCATAGGCCGGCGCGTGCGGCTTGGGCGTAAAGTCACCGGCGGCGATGTCGAACACGCCGTCAAACAGGCCGCTCAGGCCGCGTGCGGCCAACACGCGTTCGGCGTGGCCTTGTGAGCCGTTGGTGAACACGAATTTGCGGCCGGGCAACGCGTCGATGTTGGCGTGCAGAACCGAGCAGGCGTCGAGAACGGACAGGTCGATGTCATGGACGAAATCGAGGAAGTCGTGGGCGTTGATGTCGTGGCGCAACATCAAGCCGCGCAAGGTTGTGCCGTATTGAGCGTAGTAGTCCTTTTGAATCTTGCGGGCGCGGGTTTCGTCGACGCCTAGCGCGGTGGCGACAAACGTCGTCATGCGCTTGTCGACCTGAGCGAACAGATTGGCTTCGGACGGGTAGAGCGTGTTGTCGAGGTCGAACACCCACGCCTTGATGTGGGCGAAGACCGGAGGGGGCGAGGTGTTCGGCGGGTTCATGGCGCTCAGCCTGGTCGACGGCGGCTGGAGAAGTCCTCCTGGGACAGTTCGATCACGGCGCTGGGACCCTCGGTGGCGATGGCGACGAAATCGCCTTCGTCATAGCCGCGGCTTTCGCAATCATTGCGGCCTTCAATGGCGAATGTCGTGCGCATCAGGCAAAACGATTCGCCTTCTGCGGCGAGCGGGCGGACGCTGTCGCCGCTCGCGAGTTCGGCGAACAGATAATACTCAGTCTCAGGATCGGGGTCGTCGGCGATTTGGACACACTCGGTGGGCGCCAGGCGCCACCAACCGCGCGACTCCCAACCGCTTTCCCGGCGCGCGGCGTAGGCCGTCCAGACATCCTCGCCGGTTTCGACGTTCTCAGACGCGTAGTTGCACACCCAAAGTCCGCGTTCTTGAGCTTTGGCCAGGGCGGCGTTCTCGAGCAGATCCATGAGTTCTTCGTCGCTGGGCGCGCGGGTGCGGCCGATGGTCGACAAGAACGCCGATATGGCGCGATCGGTGCGCCTGCCCGTGATGCCGTCAATGCGTTCATGCTCGTAGTGGCCGGCGTCGGCCAACAATCGCTGCAGGCCGGCGATGCGCGCGTTGTCCGCCGTGATGCGTTGTTGCGCTGGCGTTGGGGCGTGGGGCTCAAGCAACCGCGTGCGCCAGCTTGCGCTCTCCACCGTGATCGGCGTGAACAGCCGGGTCGTGTAGCCCACCGCTTCACATTGCACGCCGTTGGACAGCTCGAATGTGTCGCCAAAATCGTCGACACACAGTTCGACATCCTTGGACCATTCCTTGACCCCGCCTTGGTGGGCTTGGGATGTGCGGGCGTAGAGGTAGTGTCGGCCTGGGCGCAGGCTTTGCTGACGCAGCGTGCTGCACCCGCCTGGGCGCACGCGGGTCCAGCCTTGGGTGATGACCTGTCCGCTGTCTTCATAACCGATCGCGGCGCGAACCATGTAGCTGCTTTCATTGCACAATCGCCATTGTGCGCTGGCTGTGGCGAGTGGGCCGAGCAGGGCGAGAACAAGGGGGGCGAAGGCGAGCGCGGCGCGCCGTATCATCATGCAGAGGCTCCCTGGTTGGCGAAGGCGTCGACCACCGCGGCGATTTCGGCCCGCAAGACGTCGATGCCCAGGCCCTTAGCGCTGGAGGTTGTGGCCAGACGTGGGAAAGCGGCGGGGCGTTTGGCGATGGCGGCGGTGGCGGCATCCATCAAACCTTGGCGCGCTGGACCGACCAACTTGTCCATTTTTGTCAACGTCACCTGGTAACTCACTGCGGCTTTGTCCAACGCGTCCATCACGTCGCGGTCATTTGCGCCGACGCCGCGGCGGGCGTCGATCAAAAAGTACACCCGAGCCAGGTTCACTCGACCGCGCAAATATGCTTGCGTCAAGCGCGTCCAACGCTCAACCACCGGCTTTGGCGCTTTGGCGTAACCAAAGCCGGGCAGGTCGACAAGGCGGAAGCGATCGTCAACGGTGAAGAAGTTCAATTCGCGGGTGCGGCCCGGTTCGTTCGACGCGCGGGCCAGCGCTTTGCGCCCGGTGACGGCGTTGATGAGACTGGACTTACCCACATTGGACCGACCCGCGAAGGCGATCTCGGGCATATCGGGCGGGGGCAGGCCGTCTAGGCTCACCACGCCGCGCAGGAACGCAATGGGGCGGGCGAACAGAAGCCGGCCGGCTTCCAAATCCAACCCATCATCGCGGTCCGGCGTCGCTGGTTCGGCGCCGGACGGATCACTGGGATCGCTGGTCATGCAGGTCAGCGATTGTCGGGTGCGCCGCCGCCAGACATGCGCTTTCGCACCGCTCGCGCGCCCGCGGCGAGGCGGCGTCCTGCGCCCCGGCCCCGGTTCGCGATATCCTGGCGCACGGAGTCCACGGTGATCTCGCCCTTTTTGATTCTCTCGTAGCGCCTCGCCAGGAAACTGCCGATGGGGGTGTCGACGCCCTGGCGGCGTACGATGATGTATTGTTGGATGAACGACAGGATGTTGTTCCAGGTCCAGTAAATCACCAAGCCTGCTGCGAACGGCGCCAAGAAAAACGTGAAGATGATCGGCATGAGCGCAAAGATGCGCGCCTGGATTTTATCGGGTGGCGGCGGGTTGAGCGTTTGCAGCGACCACATGGAAATCCCCATGATGATGGGCCACGCCCCGAGCGCCAAAAAGCCTGCGCCGCCGATCAGCCAGCCCACGAGCGGGATCGCGCCGGGATCGTAGGGCAGGAGGCCGAAAATGTTCCAAACATTGGTTGGGTCGCGCGACGATAGATCTTGGATCCAGCCAAAGAATGGCTCGTGCCGCATCTCAATGGTGACAAACAACGTCTTGTAAAGAGCGTAGAACACAAACATTTGTGGGATAAGCGGTAAGCACCCGGCCAGAGGATTGACCTTCTCTTTGCGGTACATTTCGATCATCGCTTGCTGCATGGCGCGTGGATCATCTTTGTGACGTTCGCGCATTTTGGTCATCTTCGGCTGCAGCTTCTTCATCTTGGCCATCGCCTTGTACGAAGAGTTGGCGATGGGGAAGAACGCTGCTTTCACCACAATGGTGAGCATTAAGATTGCGAGGCCAAAACTACCCGTCCATTCACCGAACGTGTCGAGCAGATAAAAGAACGGCTTGGTGAAGAACCAGAAATTGCCCCAGTCCACCGCAAGCTCGAAGCGTTGGATGCCGAGGTCTTCTTTGTAGGCGTTGTGCAGACTCACATTCATGGCGCCGGCGAAAACACGCGAGGTGACTTCGACGGTTTGCCCGCGATCAATGCGCACCGGGGACATCTGGGTGCGCGCCACGAACAGTTTGGTCCCAGCCTCGTCGCGCACGACGTACTGACCTTGCAGGCCGGTTTCGCCCTCTGCGTTCAACAAGGAGCCGCCTGCGATGGTGGGCGCCGCCAAAGCGGTGAGCCAGTACTTGTCGGTATAGCCCAGCCAGCCATTGGAGCTGAGTGCTTCGGTCTTGGCGACCGTGTCGGGCGTGCGATCCTCATCGCTCACCAGCTTGTTGTATTTGCGCTGGTACAGGCGGCCAGACATCACGGCCACCGCGCCTTCGTGCAAAATCATCCAATTGGTCAAGTCGGACGGAATACCCTCGCGCACGATTTCGTTTTGGTGCTGCAGGGTTAAGGAGGCGTCGCGATTGTTGGTCACCCGGTCGGTGACGGTGAACATGTAATTGTCATCGACTTCGAAACGGCGCTGGATGTCCAAGCCCTCAAGGCGCTCGAGCCGGGCGGGGTCTTGGTCGCGTTTGGGCACAAGCGTCACCGGCGATCCGGGCGCCAAGACCATGTTCGAGTTGAGCGCTGGCTCCCATTCCAAACTGCGCCAAAAGTCGCGCTCAGGCCCCCAGCGTTGTTCGATAAAGTATCCTTCCGGGCCTTCCTTGGGGCGAAGCAGGCGCACGTCCGGGCTGCCTTCTTCGACAGTCTGTTGGTAGCGGTGGAGTTCCAAATCGTCGAGGCGCGCGCCGCGCAACCGAATCGAGCCCCGCAGAGCCGGCGTATCAATGGCGATCGTCTCACCGCGAAACTCTTCGCTCAACGCCTCGGTGATGCTGGCCGCTTCGCGGGTGTTCAGGCCGACGGACGGGGCCGGGTTGGGGGCCGCGCCCGAGCTGGATCGCTAGCCGCTCCTATCATATC